>DATKHJ010000494.1:0-38250 GCA_035510335.1 Flavisolibacter sp.
TTATAAAGCTCCATGCCTGGCAGTACACACGGCCCGGGAAACGGGTAGTGGTGGTAGGGTTGGCCACCGTAAAATCGAACCAGGTGAGCAGCGTGTTCTCATCAGTGGCGGAGCCGCCAGTGGTGCTGACATACAATTCGATATAATACTCACCGTTAGCGGCGGGATCGAAGACACGCGGCGTATAGCCGCCGGTAAACGTTCCGAAATCGGGGCCGGCTACAGCTTCCGCGTGGCTATTGATGCGCCCAACCGTACCGTTGGCTGAAGAAAGTTGAGTAGGTGCTACCACTTGGGTTCCGGATGCGTTGACAATGCGGTACCAAATGTTTTGTGCGCTGGGATTACGGTCATAAGCCCGGTAGCCAAAATAAAAATTTTCGGTAGCGGCATCTTTAATGTAAAAACGGATGCGGTTCTCGGATGGAGCCCCGCGGTACGGGCCGGAACCATTTGCCACACTGATGTACAAGGCCACACCGTTGGTTGCGCTGGGCATAACCTGCGCCGTTCCTTCGGCTAGGGCGATGGGTCGAATACAAAACAATAGGGAGATAACAAGAAAGCTTTTCAAAAGGAGGCGGGATAGAGGATTTTGCCCGGCGCTCATTACATAGCGCGCAGACCTCGAACTCTTCGAATTCATAAGACAGCGTTTTGTTTTTTTATAGATAATTGGACACTTGCGATAACTACATCTTCAACTTTCTTTTCAAAGGAGCAGGAACTTTGGTTATCATCTCTCCATACAACCATTTATAATAACGTTTCCTGATCCTGCGTTTCACACGTTTCATTTTCCCAATTTTTTTAACCTGAAAAATACTGGCGATGAAATAGGTCTTCAGGCTACAGAATGCCTGTACCCGGTTATGCGCTAATTCATCTTAGATTGCTAAATCAATTCCTAAACACGTACTGTAAAAAGAAGCGGTGATAAAATGGGACGTATGGGTTATTGAGCAGGTACGGTTCTTAATTTCTTTTATAAATCTGTAAGCAAAAGTACCTACCCGGAGCAAAAGTTTCAATGCGCGTGGAAGCTACAAATAACCAAGTATAGAATCCATTTAAGAAGTTGCACTTTCCCGTTATGATCTTACAAATCTGGTTAATGAATTTCCTTTTCCCGTATTTTGCCTTTCTCCCAATATATTATCTTCATGCTCTTGAATACCTTGCCGGGTTATAACGTGCTGGTATTTAATGCCTAAATCCAGTTATCCACCGAAATGACTGCTCGCCGCTATACCAAATACATTTACCGACTCCTATGTCTTGTCGTGGCTATTTTCCCGGCGATACTTCAGGCGGCAGATATCACGGAATTTGGTCCGTTCAAAATCCAACGTTATACAGAAGATGAAGGATTGATTTCCTCGGAAACCACCGATACTTACAAGGACTCCCATGGTTTTTTATGGGTTGCGACCTTCAGTGGCGTCAGTCGTTTTGATGGGCGCAATTTTGAGAACTTTGGCCGTGAAAGTGGATTTACGGAAAGTAACGTGGATTTGGTAGGGGAAGATGCTGTTGGACAACTGTTTGTTAAATCCGTTTCTAATATATACCAATATACCGGTAGCAAAACAAGGCCTTTTGTCAAATATCCTTCTGTCAATAAGTTCATCATGGCAGCCTGTCCGTCTGCAAAAGACAATATTTGGGTAGCCTATGATGGCGAAAAAGGATTGTATCTGCTTTCTCCAAAGGGAATCATGCAACAGGTCACTACTTCTTCACCGGTTTATAAAATGGTTCCCGGAAGCGGTAGTGAAATTTATGTGCTTGAATTTAACGGCCGCTTATCTGTCTTAAAGAATGGAACATTAACTCTCGTTTATACCATCCAACCGAGGCAGCCTTATACGAACGAAGGCATTAAGCTATACAAAGATGCAAAAGGCGGCATTTGGACCTACGGTGCCAACCACAAATACCTTTATTCACACAAAGGTGTTCATGTAGTGGACAGTATCGAGGTGCCGACCAACACCCGATGGTGGCAATGGTACGTGGGAGGTGCGGGAAACGTGTACTCTTCCTCAGATGAAGGAAGTGTTTTTCAATTAATCGGCCGTGAGTGGAAAGAAATCCTAACAAAAAAGGAGATCAAGGGTGCCATCTATGAAGTCCGGGAAAATGAAGCTGGTGTCTTGTGGATTACAACGTCCGGAGGGTTATTGCATGTTCATCGCAAACAATACCGCAATACATCAGCATCAGCACCTGGATATTATTATACCACTGATGCCCAGGGTCGTTATATCCTGAGAAGCGACAGCCTGCTTTATACCATCCCCAATGCTGTTCGGCATTTTTTCGCCTTGCAAGCCGAGGTGCTGACCAATGTTTATGTAACCCGCGAAAAAGAAGTCTGGTATTGTACAGAAAGTGCTGTGTATTATTTGCCTTACAGAAAAAGTCTCCAGAAACTAAACACCACACAAACATATGAAGGTTCAAAGGCTGTTTTTCGTTTCCGACGGGTGATGGAAGATGGCAAGGGGGGCCTTTGGATATCGAGCTATCATGGTATGTTCTATAAAAAAGGGAACGAATTAAAATATTATTGGGATAAGGAAGGGCTAACAGAAGGCGCAATTTATACCTTTGCTATTGATAAGAATGGTATCTTTTATATTGCGGGGGTTCACGTATATGCACTAGTAGGAGAGCGTTTTCAAAATATTTCAAAACAGTTGAAACTCCCGGATGAAATCTCCCGCCTTTCTACCGACCTGCGCAAAAACGTTTGGATCTGCCAGGGGACCAGTACCATTGTCAAACTTGACTATAATAAAGCAAAGGGCTTTTATCTAGCAGATTCCCTTTCGCTTTCCTTAAACGCACTTCCTTTTTCGGCTACCTCACTTTGTTTTGATACAAACAACAATGCCTGGATCAGTGATAATACTGCCCTTTATTGTTATCCTTACACCAATGGACAGTATGCCGCTACTCCTTTTTTTTGGAACGAGTCGTTTTCGGGAAGTCCTCTTTTATTTGCAGATGACCAGGCGAACCTGCAGGTTCTTTCACATCCGTTAGCAGGTAACTATTTGCGCACCTATTCTTCTACCAATCTGTTGAACGCTTATAATCGGATGACACCAACGGTGGTGCTCACAGGCATCCGTCTTTTTAAGCAGGCATTTGACTGGAACCAAGCGGGTTTTACAACGAATGTATTAGGTATACCACAAAATCTGATTCTAAAGCCAAACCAAAATTTCCTTCGCTTTTCCTTCGCTGGGCTTGCAACTGATTTGACGAATAGTATTGCCTACCGCTACCGATTAACAGGGTACGACGATAAGTGGTCGCCGGCTACCGAAATTGGCGAAGCAGAATACACCGGGTTGCCGCCTGGTAATTATCGATTTGAAGTGCAAGTCAGAAGTGCAGGAGGAGAATGGAGTGAATCCATTGGTTATAGCTTTGAAGTAGAAGTGATCTGGTATTTACGCTTATGGGCGAAAGTACTTTGGGGTCTAATCCTTGTAAGCCTTATCGCAGGTGTTGTTCTTTACCGAACGCGGTCCATTAAGCGAAAAGCCCAAGTAAAACAATTACTCGTTGAAGAACAATTAAAAGCACTTCGTGCGCAGATCAACCCCCATTTTTTACAAAATACATTTGCATTCCTTGCTCATGAATTGTACAACTCTCAAAATATAAAGGCTGTCAAGGCGATTGATCGTTTGTCGGTGTATTTACGTAATGTACTTCGATATAGCGACAAAGCATCCATTACTTTAGAAGAAGAATTGGAGTTTGCAGAAGAATACTTGCAGATGCAGCAGCAGCTATTAAGTATACCTTTCACCTACGACATCCAGATTGCTGAGGACGTCGACACGTTTGACATCCAGGTACCATCCATGTTGTTGCAGCCCATCATAGAAAATGCACTCAAATATGGATTGGAAGAGGGTGGAGAAAACCATGTTTCAATCTTCGTGTTTCAGGATACTGATTATGTGAAATGTGTGATTCGTGATACGGGCGCTAGTCATCCGAAGGCGGCAGCGCCTTTGCCAAATAGTGGAAACGGGAAAGGAATTGCGCTGACAATTGACAGGATTAAACTATTTTATAGCCATAAAAAGCTACAGCCGCATATTTCACGTGCTTCGAATGAAAGTGGTGGCTGTGATGTAACTATTCTGATACCACTCGTATAAACACTATCCCATGATTATTGCGATTCATGTTGATGACGATCCCCGTTCTATCGAACTGATGAAACTGGCTGCTGACGAAGTGGCTGATTTGGACCTGAAGGCCAGTTTTCTCTCAGGTGCCTCGGCACTTGAATGGCTTGCCCACAACAACGTCGACATTATCTTTCTAGACGTTGAAATGCCGGAAAAAAACGGACTGGACCTCGCAAACGAACTGGCGGCCTATTCCTCTGATGTCATTTTTGTAACTGCTCACACGGGCTTCGCTATTAAAGCGTTTGAAGCTTGTGCCTTGGATTATTTAGTAAAGCCCATTTATGCTGAAAAACTCAGAAGTTCACTGGAACGCTACCTCTATCGGAAGAGCAAACTAAAAAAAGAAAGTCTCTCTTCACAAGTTCCAGTAAAGGAGCAGGTAGATGAACTAATCAATAACTACATGTCTGATGGCTCTTATCCAAGGCGCATCTTTGTCAGTATGGTTGGAGAGATCAGAGTCATCAACCTCGATGATGTGATCTATTTTGGGGCCAGTGGGCCTTACACAAAGATTTACCTCACCTCAGGCGAAATCGTAACATGTAGCGAGTCGATTAAATTATATTCTGAATCACTTGAAAAGCATCCGGGTTATGTTCGCATCCACCGGTCTTATCTCATCAACAAGCAGTATATATCTTCTATTCTGCGTAAACCAGGAAATATCAGTGTGAAAATGTCAAATGGCGATACGCTCGGAATTGCACAGCAACGCAGAGCAGAAATTTTTCAGCAGATAGCAACATAAGCAAAATAAATAAAACAAGATTTTAATACATCCTATCCTTATTTAAACCGAATCATATGGAAGGCCTAACGATTTATTCAACAGTTATTGATGAAAAAGGAGAAATCATCAGTTGCAACAATCCGCTTCGAAAGAAGCTAGGATTCCATTCCTCACCCAATCTTATTGGTAAAAGCATTTTCGAAGTTTTCAGAGCCTGGGAACTTGATAAGATAGAGCAGGCTATCAGCAGTTGTAAAGCAAATCCAGAACTTATTATTTCCATTCATGTTAGGCATACAGCGTCAAAAGAAAAGGAAAGCCTTTATGAATGGACAATATCCAGCGAGACAGATGAAAAGGGCAAATCTACCATCCACCTAAGTGGGAAAAGCAATAATGGTAGTCGAACGGCATATCCGGGAAGTGGTCTATTTGAGCAGTTCATGAAGCATTCTCCCATCGTCGGATGGATAACGGATGAAGACGGTATTATGTACTATATGAACCCAGTTTACCTGACTTCCTATGGTTTTTCCACGCAAGACATTGGAAAAACTTTATTCGAACTATTCCCAAAGGAGATAGCGGAAGATTATGTAAAGAACAATTGTATCGTTCTTCGGCAAAATCAATCAATCGAAACGATTGAAAAGGCCATCCTGCCTGGTGGGAAACAGCAGGTTTTAAAAATTTTCAAATTCCCGTTACAAGTTGACGGTAAGCAAATGGTGGCTGGCTGGGCGGTTGATATCACTGATCAAATGGCCTTACAGGATGAACTCGCCAAAAATTTAGAACGTTTTTATTATGTGAAAAGAGCTACTTCAGATGCCATATATGACTGGGACGTCAAACGAAAAATTGTTTATCGCGGGATTGGTTTTCAAACCTTGTTTGGGCATCCAGGCTTGCGTGGATCTATTCGTTTCAATTTTCACTATGTGCATCCCTTGGATCTTGAAAAGGTCAAACAAACGGTGTTTGCCTCACTTCGTGATCCATCAATTGATCGCTGGAAAATGGAGTATCGGTTTTGTGATGTTAATGGTGAATACAAATATGTCGTCGATAAGGCTTTTATCATCAGAGAAGAGGATCAAGCAGTTCGGGTAATTGGTGCGATGCAAGATATTACTGAGCAGCGGTTGCTACAGGAACGCTTGGTTCTGCAAGAGAAAAACAACCGTATCAAAGTCGTTCGAAGTATCATCGAAGCCCAAGAAAAAGAAAGAAAGCAACTGTCCCTGGAATTGCACGATAATGTAAACCAGATTTTGTCATCTTGTAAACTTTTGTTGGATGTGGCAAAATCAAATAGGGAAATGGCGCCCTCTTTAACAGAAAAGGCTAGCATTCATCTGCAAACGGCAATTACTGAAATCCGGAAAATTAGCCATGACCTGAATCCTGCCGCCGTGCAAGATATCGGACTAGTAGAAGCAGTACACCAAATGGTGGCGGACATCAATGAGATGGGAAGAATACAAATAAAATTCGTGCAGGAAGGTTGTTTAAAGAAAGAGTGTTTGAAGGAAGAAGACCGTATATCCGTTTTCCGAATCATACAAGAAAAACTTACCAATATCTTAAAGCATTCGCAGGCGAAAAATGCGGTAATCAAATTGTCGTTAAAGAAGAATCGACTTCACCTTGTCATGTCTGATGATGGCATTGGGTTTGATGTTTCCAAAGTGAAAAAAGGAATTGGTATTAAGAATATTCAAAACCGGGTCGACTATTATCAGGGCACGATGAAATTGAAGGCTTCGCCTGGTAAAGGCTGTAGTATGGAAATCAAGATGCATATGGAAGATCAATGCTAGCGCCATATTGAGGTGGGCTAGGTCGTATTTATTGAGGATTATAACAGAGGCTGCGAACAGTATCGGTTAAAAACGGTTTATCGTGTATCTTATTGGTGACTAAAAAAGCCACTGCGCAACAAAATGGGCGAAAATGAGGTTTATTGGAGACGGTTAGAAATGCATGCCGTCTTTTTGGAAAAGAGCCGGTTATTTATGCAGGCAATGCGAGAGAAAAAATCCAAAGAGGTGGTGTCAGCACTGTTTGAGGACGCTTGTCTATCCTATCAGTTACTTCAGAATTCCAAGGCTGACTCTACGCTATCGTCGTGACCAAGGAGTGACTAATGTAATTGCACATTTGTACTCTGGCAGTAACTACGCAGTCTATCTGCTATGCCAAGTGCTTGTGACGATAAGAAGTGTTTGTGATCCTAACTACTTCGTATAATTCGCTGTTTAACTTTTCTGAATCCGATTGGAAGTTGAAAACATGACCACAAGAATAGACCGGTCACGGACATGGAAATACAGACTCCTATCCACCCATTATTGGCAAATTGATATCATGTGCCGTCAATACAGGAAGACATTCTCTGTTTTGCTACGAGAATCCAGCATTTTTTTGCAATTTGAAACTTTGATAATTCAAGAGTCTTTGATATAGAGGAAGTACACGCGAAACAAGTCGATGTTATCCTGATCATCTTCTACGTACATCGGTATTTACTTGCTTCTGATGTCTTATGAGTTTATGGATTTTTGGTTGAGTAAAGTATGGAAAGGGGATGCAGAAGAGAAATTGTTCGTCATAAGCAAAGAACTGGAATGCTCTTTCATCCATCTCTCTTAAGCGGACTTGGCATCAGAGGTAAAGGTTCAGCATCTTAATTTTGCAGTACAAACCTTAACCAAAGCCATAGTGATGACGAAAAAAGTAATCGGAATTCAGGAATTCAAAAATCTTCCTGAACGACAACAATTGGATCTGCTGCATCAAGAAGGTGTACATGTTGGGAAACGAATGGTTGGGGACAATACTGTCATTCTCTACCAATTCAGCGGGTTTTACGTGGAAGTGCTTTACAAATCATATAGAAAAGAAGTAGAGAAAATTACCATATCAAAGGATGTCGCGATAATTCATCCCTATCTGGACCAAATCGCTGTGAGGGATTTAGATAAGGATGAAAATACCGATTGAACAAAATGGATTATGAATTGTCTTTTGTAAATTTGTAGCACAAGCCATTTTCCCCTTCATTTATGACAAAAGCACTGCCGAACAAAAGCCTTGTGTTGTATGCCGATGACGACCCCGATGACTTAGACCTGGTCAAAGAGGCTTTTAGCATTTATGCCTATGCAGTCGATTTAAAAACATTCAAAGATGGTGTTGAACTTTTAAAGGAGGTATCCACAATGGATCCTTATTCGCCGCTGCCGTGTCTCATTATTTTGGATATTAACATGCCCCGCATGAACGGCAAAGAAGTGCTGCACAGGCTTCGCAACATGAGAGGTTATGAGAATGTTCCCATTGTTCTTTTTTCCACTTCTACATTGCCCTCAGAACGCGAGTTCGCGCGGAGTTTCGGAGCAGGTTTCATCACAAAGCCGCTTTACACGGAACAGATACATTTATTGATCGAGCAGATGTTGGATCATTGCTCCGACGAGCTGCAGGAGCGTCTCAAACGTAAACGATAGCTCTATCTTTACCCTGTACAGTAAGGTGCTCTTACGCCTTCCGGATGATCAAATCAGCTAGTTCCGGGGTGTCCATCATTCGTTCCAATTCACACAGTATCAAACTACGAACTTCATTTTTAACACCCGCAAAACAGGCTGATATATCCTTGTCGGTCACTGGGGAAAACAGTGGTAAATCTAGGTAGGCCAACTGTTCTCTTTTCAACGCCGCATGGTCGTTGACTACTTGTGTGTGAAATGCCTTCAGCTCAATTTTTTCACTCGGATTGTCTGCTACCACGCCTACGAATTCACCGCTGGAAAGCATCGAAATTTTGCTCGCGGGGATGGCCAGATCCAACTGCTTTGATTTGGTAATGGATGTATCGCTTCGATTGATGGCGATGCTTTGTCGGTCCTGCAGAATTTTGCCAAATTTCTCCGATAGCTGCTTTGCTGAATCCCCGCTGACTTGCCCACTAATGACATTACCTACGATATTCAGGATCACTTCTGCCTGGTCTTTTCCATAATGTAGTTTTAGCTGGCTACTATCCTGCACAGCGATTGTCGTGGCTACCCGGTTGCTCCGGACAGTGGCAATCAGGTGGTCAATTCCATTAAAGTACAGCGTTGGGAATTCGTCAAAAACAAGGCTGCTTTTTGTGCAGGCCTTCCGGTTAATTACTCTTGTGAGTGCGGTTGTATACAGTGACAGGACAGCGCCATAGGTTTGGGTTTTTTGTGGGTTATTGCCCATGCAAACAATCTTGGGTTGAACCGGGTTGTTGATGTCCAGCGTAAAATCATTGCCCGATAAAATATAATAGAGTTTCTCAGACGCAAGGCGGCTTAAACTGATTTTAGCGCTGGCAATTTGACCTTCCAGTTGCTCTTTGGCGTCATTGAGATAAGCAGTTACAAAAGGGTTGATCAAGGCCTCTATCTGCGGTTCGGAACGAAGGATGGAAAACAACTTGTCATATTCTACTTGCGCCAGTTCAATGACGTGCGGCAGTGTACAGAATTTTCCATCTTTGTACCGCCGCAAAAACCAGATCAGCGCTGTTACAAAATTGATGGGTGATTCGACAAAAAAGTCGCCACTTTTTTTGATCCATTCATGATTGAGGCCCAGCATAATCGTGCGGGAAGATTCTGCGGCGTCGGAGATGTCGTGCAGGGTCGAAGGATCTAATGGGTTACAGCGGTGCGAACGCTCCAAATCATCGAAGTTGATGACATAAAAACGGGGCTTCACAGTGTATTGGTTTCCATGAATCAGGTAATAGTTATAGGCGATTTTGGTGAGGTCATCAAACTTATAATCATAAATAAACATGCTGAAGCCTTTTTGAATGTGCTGCTTGATGATATGCTGAATGATAAAGTAGGATTTACCGCTTCCCGGTGAACCCATAACCAGCAGTCCACGGAAGGGGTTGATGATGTTGATCCAACTCTTTCTTTGTTTTCCTTTCAGGTTGTAACGGGCAGGAAGGTTGATGGAATATTCGTTGCAAAGAAGTCGTTCTTCTTGCGGAAAGGTTTCGTTCAGGTGGTTGAAGACGTCTCCGTTCAACTTTACATTGATTAGCCGGCTCATAAGAGTACCACCTTTTAGCACCAGCAGAAAACCCGCTAGGGTCACCAAACTGTAGCTGCCGACTGCAACGTCTAACGACTTTAATTGAAGAAAAACGGCACTTGAAAAATACAAAAAGAGCCCAGCGAAAATTGTTAGTACTGCTCTTTTCGCATTGACGGCTTCATCCTTTTTCCCTTTTACACCCAACAGCGAAATACCCAAGAAAACGAGGGCGATCGACTTGGATCCGTGGAGGTTAGTCAAAAATCCAATGCGGGCGATATTCAGCAGCAGGCGATCGCTAAGATCGTGGGTAAGGTTCCAGGCTTTAAAGCCTCCATAGCAATGATAGTAAATGTGCAGCAGCAAGATGAAGATGCTGATGATACGCGTCAGATCCATAATCTTGCGCAGGCCTTGTTCGTTTTCCCCGGTATGCATGTGACGTTATTTTTTACGCTTTTGTTTTCGTTTCTTTTTTTGTCTCAGTTCAGAAGGAATCATTGGTAACGCCTGGTGTGGGTCGAAGAGGATATCCGTAATGGATGGGTGGTTCTGATGGTGTTCAAATTTTTGGTCGGCCAAGGGTTCTTTTTCCTGCCTTCTCTCTCTTTCAATTGATCGGGTAGACGCCGACAGCGATGGTGAGATGCCACACTTTTCCAGGACAGCTTTGGCGCTGTATGTTTTGCCTATTTCGCTGCCATTGACGACACACCTTGTATTATGGTCGATGTAGGTAAGGCCGTAGATATATCCGCTCTCGTTTTGCCTTGTAACAAGGCTTACTTTTTCTTTTTTAAGGGCCTCTTCAAATGCCTGTAGACCGACGAAGGTTCTTTGCAGCACCCAATCGAGGCGGGTTCGCAAGGCAGGCTTAAAAGCTTCTTTTTCTTTTTTGTTTTGATCAAATTGCGTCTCCAAAAAACGCAGGGTAGGCTGGCTATAAATGGAGCTTGCTTTGATGGGAACCCCTAACGGCTTTCCGGTGTCATCCAAAAGACGGTAAAGTAGCCCACCATTCCGGTAAGTCTGCCCCTCTTTACTACCCCGGTCAGCCCTCACCCGGTAGGTCTGAAGGATCGCATTTAGCTCCGGCAGTGATCCATACTTGTAGGTAGATAAAATAGCATCAAGCACATTTGTGATGGCTCGTTTTGTTGGGCCTTTGCCGTAAACGGCACGTTGTACCGAGGCTGGCTGCAGGTGAGAAGAACCTATGGCTATTTTGCCTTCTGCTTTTCTTAATCCATGCGTTTGTTCCAACGCTTCTCGTGCCTTTTCTGATCGCTCTTTACCAATGTTGTGAAGGGAGATTCTACGCCCATCCGGTTCAATGTTGGTTGACACGATATGCAGGTGCGGATGACCCGCGTCTCGGTGTTCGTAAACCAAGTAGGGTTGGTTGCCAAAGCCGAGCCTTTCCATGTACTCTCTTGCAAGTCGGATCATCTTTTCAGCGCTCATGGTTTCATCAGGATGGAAGTTCAAGGATACATGCAACGTATTGGTTTTTGCCCGGCAATTTAACTGGATCAAATTTTCAAAACGGGCGAGTTTTTCCTGGAAACGCAATTGCTGCGCATCTTTTAAAAAGGCATGTGCGTAGAGACATATCGCTACCCCTTCCTTGACTTTATTTTCGTTGTAATTGAGGGCTCGTTTGATGCTTCCGGGCACTGTTATTTTTGCAACCATAGGGCATGGATTTCACTTAGTTTTTCCAGGATTTGTTCGGTCTTTAACTGCAGCCCTTTCTGGCAGGCTTGTGTGGCAAGGCCCCAGGCTTTTACTTCACCGGCGCGATCAATGGTGTGAAGCCGGTGCACGGCCTGATTGAGGTTGATGCCGATGGCATTGAGTTCGGTCTTTAAGCCCAGCATTTCCGCCAGGAATTGATCGGCGGAAGCGTTTCTGTAAAGAACGGTTACGGGTTTTTGCAACAGCACTTTCCTGGCGTATTCACTCAGTCCCCGGGCAGTCGTATGGCTGCAAATTTTTTTGAGTCTTTTTTCTTCTTCTTCGCTCAGGCGTATGGTGAGCCATTTGGAGCGGACTGACTTTTTTTCTTTCATCACGGGTTCATTTTCACTTTTATTGTACCGGCATCATTTCGCTTGCGCATTGACCGCACGACTTCGGAGTAGCGGTGTTTTCCATCAAAACGTGCCACGTTTGTACATCTTGCCGGTTGCAGATTAAGCAACCTTTCTTACGATATCATAAAACTAACAAAGTGAAAGGGTCTAAGGAATACAGGTTCAAATTCTGAAGTAGCCAGGAATGGTTCAACGAAATAGCTTTGTTGTTCATTAATTAATTCACTATAAAAACATTGGTGTATGAGTGTTGTGGTAACGAAGGAAAAGGAAGAAAAAATGCGGGTATTTCAGACGGTATTAAGCAGTCCTGGCATGAGTGAAAAATGCAAGATTGGACTGCAGTTAAGCCGTCAAAACATTTTGCTTTTAGGTCGATTAGTAGAGGCAGGATTGCTGTCGGAAACCGGGGGATTTGGAGATGACGTATTTGCCGCATTACCGAAAGAATCAGTAGAGGAATGGCGGCAAATTCACGCGGAGATTTTGCAAAAAGGTGACCTTACGGAGTTTTATCAACGACTGAAAATGTTGTAAACGAAAAGGGATGTTGAAGAAACAAAAGCCTGTCTAAGACAGGCTTTTTCATTTTTTTTTGAGCTGCTAATGAACCCCTGTTTAGAACTGCCTTAGGCTTTGTTTTCCGTTGGTGAAGAAGTTGGTGGTTGCGGCTTTTTTTCAAATAAATAAAGGCCTTGGCCTTTTTCTAGCTCGGCTTTTACGAAGGTATGAATGAGCACCGATTGGGTAACTTCAGGAGGTACGTCGAATGCTGCAGGAACGCGGTACCGGCTTAATTCTTCATTCCAGTTTGGTAAAACTGAAAGAAGATGTTTCAGGGCTTTTTCTTTCTTTGCTTTTCGGTTTGGATTCGGGAAGAGTAGGTTAAATCCTCCAGCGAGTGTCCAACTATTTTCAATATTTTTTTCAAAGAATTTGTGGTGTTTAAAATACTGGTTTGTTAACAGGACCGCATCTACATTACTATAGTTTGCCGGCGGATGAAAAGGATGGGTGGTGAAGAGCCCCTGGGGAGCGAATAAGTAATAATACCATTGCTGCATGTCCATGGCATCGCCGCACCCAACGATCAATACATTGGCTGTGTCCTCCGGTGTGGTATCCGCAAACTTTTGATGGGCATTGGTCAAATAGTCTTTCATGTTGTTATCCATGTTTTTACTTTCTAAATGCGGTTTCAGCGGTTCGCCACGAAGTGTCATCCCCTCATCGATGGCGTTTGCCATGGCATTTTTTGGTTCATGACGGTCATCAATCCGGCCAACAGTGCTATACTTCCAGGCGTCCTGGTTTTCTATGTTTTCTTTGGCACCAAATTCTGCACATTTAACTTCAAGATTATACGTAAAACCGCCGTCTTTAAATTGTACGTCTACATCTTTTCCGCTTACGGGATTCACCTTTACTTCTAGCTTTACATTCGAAAGAAAGCGATCTATGCAGTACCGGACAACGGCAGTTTCCGCAGCATATTGGATGAATGTTTTTTCCAAGAAAGCTTGATTTTTCAGAAGCATCTTTTCAGTGCACCAGTAGTCATACTCAGCAGGTGTCATTGCTGATTTCAAAACGGCAGATGCCGCTAAAAATTCCTGGTAATAGGGATGACTGTTCGCCTTTGCCCTCACCAGGTAATGACTACTCAAATGGCTTACTTTTTCAATTCTTTTTTCCATACAAGCGTTTTAAGGACCGCAAAAGTAGGCAGCATTGCCTGTCTTTTAGGACAGGGTTTTCGTACGTATTCTACTCGAACAACAGAACAAAAAAGGGCTACAAGAGCCCCTCATCTGCAAATGAAAAGTACGCTTCGGAAGTGATAATCAGGTGGTCCAATACTTTGATGTCGAAGTACCGGGCTGCTTCCCTGATTTTTGCCGTCAGTTCTTCGTCTTGGCGGGACGGCTTAAGACTCCCGGAAGGGTGGTTGTGGACCAAGATCATCGAGCAGGCGGCTACCCTGATGGCGCCCGCCAGGATCAACCGGGGATCGGCGACGGTACCGGTAATACCGCCTTGGGAAACGGGGAAGATTTGGAGGACCCGGTTGGCGCGGCTGAGGAACAGGACTTTGAATTCTTCCACGAGTTCAATCTTATCCAAATTCCAGTAATGCAGGCACACACGGTAGCCATCGGAGGAGGAAGAGATCAGGGGTCTTTCGGAGGCTTTACAGACCACTTTTCTTTTGTAAACAATGTCAATTTCTGATACGTTGTTGAGGACTTCCAGTGTCGGCATCTTTTCCATAATCTTGCTTTTTAAGTGTTTGAAATTTGATTATGGAGCCTTCACCGGCTTTGGACGATAAAGGCAAAGAAGCAACGGAATAAATCACATCTCCAACAGTGATGGCAGCCTTTGTTTATGCCGGAATTTCTTTGCCGTCCAGATGTCCAAAGGCGAACTTTGTGCAAGAAGCAATGCGCAACCCAGCATGTATAGCAATCGTTGTTGAATGTGTCTTGGCCGATTCATGCACAGAAATCCTTTTATTCATTTAGCGCAGGAGATTTGTAAGTGAGCGCGGTTTTTTAGGATGGAGAAAGGCTGGTGGCTGGTTTCGTTTTAAAGAATTGTTGGAAGGATGGGTGTAAAAAGGAGTGCGTGGATACCATCCACGTTTCCTCCTATTGTGGTAAACGGTTTCAGGAACCAATCAAGGGATCTTCGCCCGTGTCAACCGCACTTATTTGCATTAGCAGTCGCCGGTTGAATTCATCTATGGCGTAGAATTCTCCCTCCTCAAAACTGCCGACGGAGTGCAGTGGAATAAAACGATCTTTTGAAGCATCTTCTCTATTCACGACCCAAAACGCTTCCAATTTCAAGCTCGGCTGAAGGAGTATTCTTACGGTATAGGTCTGTGGCTCGTCTTTGAACCGCTCTACGATGCTGTGCAGCAAGGTTTGATACCTTCGGTTGTATTCCTGATCATAGGTAATCTGTTGCAACTCCGCATCATTCTGATCGCTATTAAAATCGTACAACAGCAATAGCTTTTTGTCTTCGTTTAAGATGCGATACCCGACCTGTTTAGAAGCCACCATGCCGCCTTCACGGGTGGCGGGTGTATCTACCTGATACACCCAGTTGGCCGATGCCGTCACTTCTTTTCTTTCGGAAGTGATTTTCATGCCGTATTCGCTGGCAATCAGTTTTGCACTTTGCCGAAGGGCCTTTCGCAATAAGGTTTTATTGGTTGCTGCAACTTCAAGCATAATGGGAGGCAGATCTGATTTTGTTAAGTAAGAATGACTCCATTCACCACCCACCATCTGGTAGTTGGAAAGAAGCGTCCGCAGTGGATACATTTTTTTACCATAGAGCGGATCGGCAACGAAAACGAAATTATCCGCATTTTCGATTTGGTAGCCATGCAACACCACAAAATGCCCCTGGCCGCCTTGCCAGCGAATCCTAGCACCCACGACCTTTTTGGCGTTGATCTGTGCTTTGAGATTGTCAAACGAAAGCGGATCCTCAATGATGGGCGAGGCAAGGTTTCCTGTGATCTTTAATGCTTCGTCCAGGTAGTAAATTTTATCGCACTGCCCTTTTCTCGGGTTCGGACAGCAGTCATTACGCCGCAGAGCGGTACCGGCCACTTTGCATTGGTTCCAAGTGGAACGACTGTTATAAAAATGGGACACACTGGCACTGACAGCAGCCCAACACCAATAGTCTCCGTCTTGCGCCTGAATGTTGAACGCAAGGGTCTTGAACTGGGCCATTATTTTACGATCTTAAAGGTTAGTGACATACCATGCTCCACTGTCGTTGTTTTTTCCACCCCGGCGTCCACACTGAGACCAATTACTTCAAAACTCAGTCCGGCGCCGTTGACATTTTCAATTTCGAAAGCGAGTTCTATCGTAAACTCATCTTTCACCAGTTTACCAACGGTTGCATTCAAATCATTGAAGTTTTTGGCTGCGGAAACAATGATGTCACTTAATCTTCTTTTGTCCTTATTAAAGGCAGCACCGCCAGCTGCGGATTCTTTCTCCGAAAGTTTGTAAGTAATAGTGGTCGTATTCGTACGACTCCAGGATTTTGAAGGTTTGAAGATGAGCACTTTTATCTCACCGTTGGCAGACACCTGCTTCGAAACTTTCAGGGAGATTTCTGCTTCTGTAATTCTTACACCGGTGATGCCGTCTTTTTTCAGTGTATTCATTGCAGTGGTGTATTCCTGTTGAAGTGCTGTTACAACTTCTTCGAGGCTAGGTTCTGACTGGTTACTGGGAAAATTTTTGGTTGTACAACAGGAGGTAACAAGAAGGGCAGTGGCCACAAGGATAAATAGCTGCTTCATGACGTTAAGTTTTGGTGAGTAATACTGGTGTGATTCTAGGGTGAAGCGAAGCAGTTTTATGGGTTGGGATAAAACGAATATATAAAATAATTTAACAAGCTGAGTTGGGGTATTTTAGGTTAGTTCTCTACCGGTAGGGATGGACCGTAGCCGCCGCCGTATAGCATCTTGTTAGGGTCATAAAGGCTTTGGGCAATGCCTCGACAGGTTGTATCGGTACTTGGTGCGGTTGACCTTTTTATCCACTTCTCCACATCGCTGTCCATAGTGATAGGGCCCTTTGTTATTTTTTTACTTCGGAGTAAGCCAAACAGGTAACACCGCCTCTCGTTTCACGAACTATTTTGGTTAGTAGGAATCGCGTCAAAAGTCCGAAATTGTTGTTTCGAAGTTGAATCGAATATATGGAAACAGGTAAGGTATTAGAGGGAATGGAGGGTGCAGCCTTCGAGCGGCTCTGCGGTGAAGTCTTGCGCAAACGGGTACCGGAACTGGCTAACCTGTTGCCGTCCGGAATCAATTCTGAAGGTCGAACGATTAAGTCGTTATCGGATGGCTTTTGTTTTGTACAGCAGAATCACTACGCAACTGTACATGTCACGACCAATTCCAGCGATCTCCGAAAGAAATGGCTGTACAACGGCAATGCAAAAACTACCCCTAAAGGGGATTTAATAAAAGGCATTGAGCAAGCCCGGACCATGGTAGCCGCCCAACCAGACTGCCGGTTTACCATCTACCTTGTATCCAATAGGCGAGTAGAAGATGACCTTCATGTTGAGGTTTACCAACAGGTAATCGATGATTTTATCGAGGTCAAAATTGTTGAACAGCGGGACCTGATTTCTTTTTTGGATTTTGATCCGGATGGACAGTATTTGCGAAAACACTTTTTGGGGATTGATGCCGAGCGTATTTCCACTTCGTTGCTAAACGAAATTTTGGAACTAAACCTTTCCCGTTACAGCGAAGATATTTTTTTGGAAGCGTCGCATCTGGCAACGACCGCTAATCGTCGGAGCGTAGAAACGCAGTTGTCGGAGTCTTCTAACTGCATCAATCTTTTAACGGGTGAGTCAGGATTCGGAAAAAGCACCTTGTGTTATGCGTTGATGAAATCCTACCGGGAAGAAGGAAAAGTGGCTCTACGGATCAAGCCTTCCGTGCTGGAAATGGCGGTATCACTGGAAGAGGCGATTCGGTTACAGTTGAAGGGGGACTATTCTCAACTGTATGTTCACGAGCAAGATATCCGGCAACTATTTCCGAACGCACTGGTTGTGATCGATGATATCAATCGAACACCGGCTTTACTTGACAAGGTCATCGCCTGGAACAGGTCCAGACAACCAGGAGCCATCACCGTGCTTTGTCCCGTATGGCCGGGCAACCTGGCCGCTTTGGACAATAAAATAAAAAAGGAGTACAAGTACACGTCGATTCCCCTAAAAAGACTTTCTTTTTATGATTGTAAGAAGATTATCCAGCAGCGAATTGAAAAGGGGCTGTTTGCATTAACTGATCAGGAAATGCATTCGATCATTGTTGACACTGGATTCGATCCTTTATTGCTCGACTTCAGCTTACAGTTGTTAGCTAACACCGGGCATTATACGGAGAGTATTGCCAGCGAGGCCATTAAAAGATATGTGTCGGATAAGGTAATGGAAGCACAGAGGGGCCAGGAGTTGCCTGCTTATTTGATTCGTCAGACATTGGTTCAACTTGGCAAGGAAATGCTGCTCCACCGGAAACTGGAAATTCATTTTCGGGACATCGAATCCTGGATGGGCCGGGGCTCCGAAGAATACCAAATTTTGGCTCGCCTAGGTGCACAGCGGCAAGTGTTTTCGTTTGATGGTGAAGGCAATTGTCATTTTCGGCATGATCGGGTAAGGGATTATTTGCTGATCCAAGCTGCGGTTGATTTATTTGGCGACTGTTCTGGTAATAGAAAGGTATTGGCTGAACCTTACTTTTCCGAAATTGTTGGAGCCGCGATAGCCGCTGCAGATGTAAGCAATGCGGACTTGGCGTCTTTGATGCAACAAAATCCGTTAGCCGTCTATCAGTCACTAAAATATTTGCAGGGCGCTTTTTTTGAATCCAAAGCCAAGGCGATTGCTACAGTCATTGGCGGTTGGATCTCTTCGGCGGCCATCAAACGAGTCCCCAAGACGGTTACAGATGCCATCGCGCAAGCATTAATGACGTTTGATGTAGAACACATTCAGCTTATTACGGATGGGTTGCGAGACAGTGCTGAACTGCAACTCGCTAAATTTCGCAATGGCAATTGGTTAGCCGGGGTGAATTTCTTTTCCTTCATTGATTATTTTTATCCAGAGGCGCCTACCTATTGGTGGAACTCGATTTTAGCGCATGTCAAGGCAAAGCAACTGGATCGGGTCGTAGAGGGGCTCCACAGTTTTTTGCCACACCGGTTTACGCCGGAAGGAATCGTCCATGCCTATACGCTTGCTGGTTTTCTGGAGGACAGGAGATTGTTGGAGGTGCTTCCTATCAGTTGGGAAAAATATAAGAGCCCCAAAAACTATCCTGCTTATTTATGGGCTATCCTAAAGTTGTTTTCGAAAGAGGATCATCAACTCGTTGCGGACGTCCTGTCATACTGGACAACTCTTTCCACTGACGAAAAAAAACTGCGCCTGGGTGAGCGACTTGCCGCATGGTCAGTAGAGGATCAATTGCGTGCTTTGAACTGGAATTTTTCAGAACAACAACTGTCAGCATTAATTGAATTGACGACGCATCCCGATTTGGAAGAGATACTCTCCTTATTATTGACAAGGATTGATCACCCTGTTGCAATCGGCCTTCTGCTAAACCGCGAAATGCAACGCGACCAAACGATGCCTTGGCATGATCATTCGGATAATCGGTGGGACTACGACAAGACCAGACGCAGACTAAGTGAGGCATCGCTCGATTATTTGCAGCAGGAGTTTTCAAAACCGGATGCACCTTCTATGCGCAGGTACCTGGCTTGGCGCTACTGGACTGGGAATGTTGAAGTCCATATTGCATTACCTACAGTACAGGAGATTATTTCGGAAAGGGATTCGCTTTTTGAAGATGCGGTGATTTGGCGTGTGCGCCATGGTGATGGGACGGCCCTGGAAAGTATCAAGCAATGTATTGTGTACAAACCCTGGCTTGTCAGAACACTTCACCGAATATGGAGTCTAGAGGTTTGTACTTATTTTGAAGATTGGCTCGTTCAGCGGCTCGAAAACAAAGAAGAACTTGGTTGGGGTTTGGATCTCCTTTCTTTGCTTGATAACAAGGATGCAAGTCGCATACTTGCGCAGTATTGGGAGCAGATGAAGTGGCACCCCAAGGCTATTGAAACGGCCCTGTATTTAGCAACGCCGGAAACCAGAGCACTGGCAGATAAAGAAATTCGAAGGCTTGGTTTTGATCCTAGTCAGCCGATGCATGCTTATTACAAGGGTAAAAGTCGGGGTTTCTATTTTTCGGACCAAACCGATTTGTCAAAAGAGCAAAAGGAAAATCTACTGTTGCTGGCCGAACAATTCAGGTACCTCTACATGCAGTATGGAAACAAGTATGAGGGCATGGGAGAACGGCTAACCAGAGAAAAGTTAGAAAGTTTGCTTCCCTATTTACCGCTGTTTGACAGTCATTCCATCTATGAATTTGCCCAGGATAGTTTGCGTATCGGAGCGCAAGACCTTTGCTATGAAAAATTCTATCCGCTATTAGAAGGTCATCTTCGAAAACGAATACGGTTAACGTTAGATGATCTAAAAGAAGACATAACTGACAAGTATCAGGAACTCCAAAAGGAAGACAAGGTGCATATCGATCATTGGACCGAAGAAGTGGAAAAGCAGGGCATAGGAAGCGAGGTGCTCGACAAAGCGGTGCAGTGTTTTTATGAAAAACACCACAATGCAAAAGCCTTCTTTATTGGTGCGCTCATTTTAGAACGCCTCGGAACAAGGAAGTCCATTTCGATCATGGAAAATTTCAACCTCGAATCGGAAGCAGAAAGACAAAATTTGGAATACTGGAAGTCCAATGCCATCTTTTCCATCCATCGAAGGACCCTTCAGTAAAACAACTAAACTGACGGCCCGAGTTGCAACACGTTTGGCGTTCGATCTTTTTACGGTGTTTATTCGCACCGTGTCCGCCATCTGGTAACCTTATGAAACCTATCGTTCAGTAACCAGATGCTTCTTATCACATGAAGAAAGATTATTTTCTCTTAAAGGACCGGATTGCACAGATCGAAGCTTCTTTCTTGAAAGAAGGTTGGCTTACTATTTATGAACAGGATGGTGCGGATCATTCGGATCAGCGTCTCATTTTTTGCTGTCTTGTTTCGCCCAATTTGATGGCCTCCTACAAGCAGAATAGGGATTGGGTTATTGAACCGGGTAGTGAAGGAAAGCCAACGGTCATGAGTACGTTTGTAAGAGGCCGATGGAAAAGCAAGTACCAGACGTATGCGGATAAAGGGATTGAGCCCTTTCTTTTTTCACGCCGATTTTCCCACAATCGGGAACACTATATCGATTTGTCAGAGGAGTTTGTGCTTTATTTCCACTTGTATGAAAACGGAGAAAACAAGCAAAAGCGTACGTACTACTATGTTGATGATTTAGGGGAACTGGAGGAAGTCATCCGTATTGTACCCGGCCGTGTGACGGTAAAGTTCAAGTACCTGATGGAATATCTTTCCGTTCGAAAGATGCATTTTGCGATACTTTTTGATTTCATGCGGCTGGCGCCTGCTGACCAGGAAGGGTTCATGCCACTTGACCAGGACTTTCAGACGGAGAAGCACTATTACAATCATTACATACGGCATATGGGGTTTGCCCTGGATGAGAATCCGTTGCAAAGTTGGATTCATGGAAAGGCATTTATTCACTATGATCCGGCGAAGTCGGAACAGCACCATTTCGATCGGAAGGATCTTTATGAAAGCTATATCACGGGTTATGATGAAAAGGGAGATGAAATTTTAGAGACCTGCACGAATGAACCCGGCAAGTTGTTGAAACTTGTTTATTTCAAGAAGGAGGTGTTGGATAAGTACTACAATGACCCCGGTAAATACGAAGTGGATGGCTGGCATGTAAAGTCACCGTTCTTCTACCTAAAAATCGATAACCACCATGACGACTATGTGGCCGTCTTTTTAAGGGAACTTGGGATGATTCCGCACAAAGAGCAACTACATTGGAAGCGCTACAACCTCCCTCCTCAAAGGGGTATGAGCCATGCCTATTACAAAACCATGATTGAAGGCGCATGGGCAGAGCAATCCGGCACGCCGGACTTGTTTTTCAAAGAGCGGTATAGGGAATTCAATGAAAAGTGGAAGGCGAAATTCGGGTGGCTGTTTTACAAGCCACTCTCGAAGGAAGATGCCCATCAATTTACGGCGCTGCATATACCTACTTCCAATAATGTCAAATCGTTTTGTGAACAAGTCCTATCACTCGTTAAGATTACCGTTGATAGTCTGAACGAGAAGATGCTGGCGCAAGGGACTACGTTAGAGGAGGGCGATAAAGGCATTACCAAACTCGAAAAGTTTCTGGAGCAAAGAGGCTATCCGCTGCCGGACATGATCCTGTTTTTACGGAACCTTTATAGCCTGCGTTCAGGGTTGCTGGCCCACCGTTTTAGTGAAAGTAACGCCCAAGTAAAAAAAGCGATGGTTTATTTCGGTATGGGAAAGGACAACTACATCACAGTCGCTACAGACATCTTTATCAAATCGGTTTACACGCTGAATACTTTAACCAAATTCTTTTTGAAAGAGTAGAAGAAGGGTGGGGATTGCGCATACTAGCTGTTGTGTTAAGCCTCTCCAACCTTTTCTACTTTATCTATAAAGTACCCCGCCCGAAGGGCGGCGAAATTTTCAGAGAGGGTGCCCCTCTTTCGTCCCAAAAGGAAAGAAGAGCGGAAGCCCGGCAGGCCCCGCTCTTCTTTATTAATTCAAAATAGAAGTACCCTTGCTCGCAATGGAGTGGCAAAGGTCAAACGCTTTTTGCGTTTTTTCCTGGGCAGTACCGCTGAGTAAAAGAGATCTGAGTTTGGCCTCACCGTTCTTGTAACTGCGGACATTATGGAAATAGCCTGTCACGGCATTATAAGCACCAAAGAGAGTGCCTTTCGTGGTTTCGCCTTGTTGGGTCGGATTGCCCATGGCGTAAGCAAACGCCGCCTCGCAGGCGCGCCGGGAGTAACTGGAAAGTTGCTCCCATTGTTCAAGATTCATCCCTTGGGCTGTTTCCTTTTTCGGCATCAGGGCCAGGGTGATCAATTTTTTCACCTCCTTATCCGTCACCGGGATTTTTGCCCAATTGTTCCAAACGGCGTCCAATTCGCGGGAAAGGGTGTTGGTGATTCCCATGAGACGGTGGGCGGTTTCCAGGCGTTCTTTTGCACCCATCGTGTGGCGGATTTTAATCGTGGCCGTGTGGTTTCTGAGGGCGGCATTTAATGTATTGGCACAAACGATCCGCACCGGCGTAAAAGCGGCTGTAATGCTTCCCAAGCCATCGTGGGAGGTGGTAAGAAACAGATACTGCTCAATGAGGTCGCCTTTGCCAACTTCGATATAATGCGGGAGTTTGGCTGTGATGAAAATGCGCTCCCCTTTGCCGAGGACACCGGCCGTTTCGTATTGGATGCCATCGATGCCAACAATAGAGTCGAAAAAGGTAAAAGCGTCGCGGTTTTGTACGATTTGGTAATCCTTACCGACTACGCCTAACACTTGTTCGGTATCGGTGCGGACCGTGGCAAAGTAGTTCGGCACGTCGATTTCAGGGATTTTAATGCCCCTGTCTTCATCGGAATGGTGGCTTTCACTGTCATAGGTAAAGAGGGGGCGTTTTTCCACTTCATAATCCAGGCCGGCGTACTGGATCGCTTCACAACTGGTGGGGTACTCGGAGACAAGAGTGCCGAGGCCGTGCCAGGCTTTTTGATTCACAGAAAAAAAGGAATGCATCCCGGTTCTTTCATTAAAATTCAGGTTGTGTGACATAACAATTTACCCAGCGTTGATTTATATCCCGCAGGCGGTACTACTGCGGTTTTGTTGATAATAAAAAATTTGATTAAAAAGGCATGTCGTCCGCTGTTTCTTCCGCATCATTGGCCGCTTTTTCAATGGGCTCTACTTCTTTGGCGTTACCGAAAATTTTCAGGTGGTTAACGTGGCAGTTGAGTGACGCTTTGGCTTCGCCATCCTTCGAGATAAAGGCGCTGGCAAAGACGCGTCCTTCCACTTCCACAAGGATGCCTTTTTTGAGAAACTCTGCCACCTTATCACCCAGCCAGTAAGCGCAGTTGAAATAGGAGGTCATTTTAATGCGTTCGCCTTTGGATTTAGAGTTGAAAGTGTCGTTGACAGCAATGGTAAAATTGACCACCTTCCGTTCGTCTTTCAGGGTGTTGATTACGCTGTCCCTGGTCAGCCTTCCTACGATTGTCATAACATTTGTGTTTTTAAGTGAGAAAAATCATTTTTAAAAGAAAAAGGACAAAAAGAAAGCGGTTCAAAAGCAGGATGTCCTGGATGGCCAAAAGGAAACGGAATAAATAAAATCTTAGAGCGTGGTGGAGAATTGTTGTTTATGCCGTAGTCTTTTGGCACCTAACAACATCTTACTGTGACAGCCGATAGCTTTGCTGCCCTTTTTGTCCGTTTGAATTTTTAAAAATGAGGAAGTCCTTTTTAGCCATCACTGTATTGGTATGTCCTGAGGCGGTATTAGGCCTTGGCTATTTGTAAAAATTTATGCAGGTTTAAAGGGGGAGGAGTGGCTATACCTACATCGAACGTCTTGGTTATTGGTACAACGTGAACGAGAGACAAAATTGCTATTATTTCGTTAGCTTAAATTCTGCAATTGCCAAGTAAAAACTCCTGCAATAATTGATTCAAGCAATTCGTACATCAACTTCTTCCTGCCAGCACATCTACTACTCCAGTATTCTAGTTTTGCATCTGAAAAAAGCGACTGTTTTACCTGGAAATCCATACCATTTTTGAATGACTGAACCCTCCCCTACATCTTACCTAACTAGCGATTTGGTTCTTCTACAACTTCTGGGGAAAGAGAAGTAGTTGTTCGATTATTACTTTTTCCCCATGAAAGCGCCCGCTTCGTCGTATGCGTTTATTGGTTAAAACAATGTTTGATGAGTTGCGAGTGGTTGTTTATAAATTTTGGACTCTTACTATAAGTGGTTATATAGAAAAAGAATTTCAACGGAGAATGGAATCGTTACAGAAAGAAATTAGAGCTCTTTAGCGATTAGTGTGCGCGAAACTGTTTGTAAGTTTCTTTCTCTCCACTTGAACTTTATACTACTTCATTGGATTGGAGAATGTTTTCAATTCAATAACTAGATTTTGGAATTCATTAAATTTTTTTTCGTTTCGGCTATTTTACCACGCTTTTTGCTGCGCAAAAACTTTCCATCACTAAGTGTTTTTCCCCTCTTCTAATGTATTAAGATAAAATAGAATAAGCTTAATTTTAAGGGTACACGAGGTCCACGTCATGGCGGTTTATTTATTAAACGGAGGAAGATTTGAGATACCCTTCACAAAAGAAGTAGCACCGGTGATTGCTTACCCTGCACTAGCTGGTAGTGTAGTGCTTTCTTACTCTACAAAAGAATTTCAATTGCTTGTAAAAGAATTGATCACTGATTTGTTTACTATCCGGTACAATACTTTTCGGTTTCAAAAAAACCAAGCGATAGAGTCCGTCTCACAAAAGCCCGGTATTCATTCCCGGGTCATGCTGCAAAGTGATCTGCATTTCTCTTTGGAGTCGATTGGGAACGTTCATCAACGGGAGAGTACCGTATCTATGATATGGAGTGAACGGGCACACTGTAAAGCGTTATTTGAAAAGGATAAAGAGTACAAAACATTGGACATTTATGCGGCGCCGGAAATGGTGCAGCAACTGGCTTCATTTTATCCGGAGTTGGGCCTTCAAGAGGATAGGGAACACGCCAAACTACTCCTTCATCCACCTCCATTCATGACTCATGAGATCAAAAAGGTTGTTACAGAGATTATGGATTGTCCCTATGATGAGACGACGAGCCGGTTTTATTTTGATTTGAAGGTGAGGGAGTATCTGTACGTTTTATTGGAGCAAGAAGTGCATCCCAAAAAGAGTCGTTACCGGTTTACACCTTATGAAGAGCAACAGATCCATCATGCTCGAGAGATCCTGTTATCCAATCTGAATAAACCGCCGCTCACCATCCGCACGTTGGCCAGGCAGGTAGCACTGAATGAGTTTAAGCTAAAGGTGGGCTTCAAGCATTTTTATCACAAGGGTGTTTTCGAGACTTTTCAGGAAGCGCGAATGGACAGGGCCAAAGAACTCCTTCTCAATACAAACAAAGCGGTGAAGGAGATTTCAAGTCTTTCCGGTTATCCGCGACCTACTAATTTCATTACTGCTTTTCGCAAACATTTTGGGCTAACACCCGCTGCGCTGAGGCGTCGCTAAATTTCTGCAACGATTGCATACTTCTTTCGTAATGATTCAAACCTTAACGTTCAAATACGCATCCTAAGGTTTGAGAACTTTATGCTTGTAAACTTTGTTTATGGGCAAACCATTTCAATCAACATGGATCTCCGCTACTGCCTTTTTACTAATCCTCCTTTTTGTCTACACCGCAAGCAGTAAATTATTAGCAATAAAAAAATTCGAGTTGGTTATTGCGCAATCCCCGTTACTCGCAGATACAGCATCTGTTTTTAGTGTGGCAGTCCCAATCATCGAACTGTTGATAGCAATTTTGCTGGTCATCCCCAAGTGGCGGTTTGCCGGCTTGCTTGCTTCTTTCTTCTTGCTGTTAGCCTTCTCGCTCTACATCGCTTATATGCTACTGTTTGCAAGTCATCTGCCATGTGGATGTGGTGGTGTTATTTCCGGCATGTCGTGGAGCCAGCATTTACTGTTCAACCTTTTCTTTTGGGCAATCACAGGTATCAGTATTTACTTCAATAGTTACGCTAAACTTTTTATTGCAATAAACAGGGGCAGCCGAAAACCTGTAGAAACGAGTAGGCCAATTTCTCATTCATAAACTTGCGAAATGAAAAAGTATTTATTGGGTTTTTTTGCAGTCGTGATGGCCTTAAGCCTAAGCGCATTTAATCTCCCTGCCAAAAAGCAGAAATCAGCTTCCTTGTCCACATTTCAGTATTGGCAATTCAATCCTTCTACCAACACACTTGGCAATTATGTCGGTGAATTAGACCCAGTGACGGATCAAGCCGAGTTGGAAGATCTCACGTGTATTGACGACGGCAATATCCAGTGTGCGAGAGGATACGATTCACAATTTGGACCATCCAATAAGCCGGAGGGATCTGAAGTGAGCATGTATCAAGACATCGTGGCACATGATTAAAGGAAACAAAGGAGAAGGGCTCATTCCCTTCTCCTTTTATCTGTAATGATTAACACTTCGGTTTCCCATAGTTGCTCAACAAGATCCAATCCTAGTTCGTGTAATCTAGTTTTTAATGCTTGCCGGTTGACGGGGTTTAGCAAGTTTTCACTTATTTCGATATCAACCTTTCCTGTATACCCCGTCGCATTGATAAAAGGTGTTATAATCGCAAATGGATGATAAACTTGGCGCAATTTGGCCACAAATTCTTCGAATGACACATTTCTCAAAAATCGTGTTTTGACTGGTTGTTCTACAAATAAATTATGATCCGCCCGGCCGCCCTTTGTTCGAAGCCGGTCGGTACTGTCTTTTCGGGTTAGCACCAGACAAGTGATTTTTTCTACTCGTACTTCTGCCCTTAAGTTGAACATTCGTTGAAGGTCCTCTTGCATCATCTTGTAAACTTGATCCGAACGATTTGGTGGTACGGCAATTTCATAGCTGAAACTGTACTTATTGTTCCAAGCCGTGTCACGTTCTGCTGGGTTCACAAAAGGATAGCTATTTTGTAATTGAAGTTTCAACTGATTTTTGTAGGCAAACCGGTTTCTGTTCCCTTCACTAAAAGCTTCCTTTAGCAAATCGGCTACTGAAAGGCAGTTTCTTGTAATTCTCCGTCCTTTCACGCTGTCAGAAATATCCCAATGGTGGATAGACTTTCCTTTGATACAATGAGCCAAGTATGAGTAGTAATCGATTTTATCTAGCCATTTACCGTCAGCTTCTGCAATAAGAGGAATGGCTTTCTTCGGATGGGGAATGTATTCATTTTGTACAATTTGCGGCGCGTTGCCCGAAACGAAGGCAGCTATATTGTCTTTGGTAAGCCATTCGCCATCGGTTTGGTGCCGTATAATGCCACCTGAATCAACCCAAACCACCCAAGGCACATAATTTTTTGGAATCAGTTTTCTGAGCAGTGAGTCCTCACTTACGAATGGAATGATATTTTTTGCCACCTTGACCTTTTCCAAGATCTTTTGAACCTGTTCTTTAGCGTTCGGACTCACAGCGACAATCTGAAGTTTGTCTTTGAACATTTGTTGAAGTTCAACCAATTTTGGAAATCCTTTGATACATACAACGCAGTGACTGGACCAAAATTCCAAGATCACATACTTTCCACGGAGGTCTTTTGTTGATAAGTCTGTGGATGCGTAATGAACAACATTTTTGAGCACCACCTCAGGTAATTTATCTCCAACCTTTAAAGTTTGGCAAATAGCTTTCCAAGTCGTCCCAATAGATAGAACGACCAGAAAAAATAAAAATCTATAATTCATGTCAGTAGCCTGGATTTTGGGTTAAGAAAGGGTTGGCCTCGATTTCGGCAAAAGGAATGGGAAAGAGAACATCAGTCAATTGCCATGTAACTGGCTTCAAAGTGCTTAACAGATTAGATGTTTTGCCCCACCTCTTTAGATCAAACCAACGGTGACCCCATTCTGCGAACAGTTCTACCTGGCGCTCTTTATGGATGGCATTCCTAAGGATACCTTGGTCAGTGGTATTGACGGCTGATAGCCCCGCCCTGGTTCGTACGACATTGAGATCAGCAAGCGCTCCAGTTGTGTTGTTTTGTTCAGTTCTTGCTTCAGCCCGAATTAACAAAATCTCGCTATACCGGAAAACGATTAGCCGTTCGGTGACGGTTGTACCAGTTGCGGCTTTATACTTAAATGGATAGAAGTAGATCACGCCACTTACGGTGTTACTCTTGAGCCAGTTTGTTTTCCGTAGGTCACCCGTTTCAAATGATTTCACCAACGTGTCCGTAAGGGCATAGACTGGCCGGACAGTAGCTGAGGAGGGAATAAATGTGATCCCCTCTGATGTGTTTTGCGTTTCCCTACCCAGTTGCCAGATCACCTCATTTGAAGCGGAAAGGGGTGTGGTTATTGGCCCCAGGCTATAGGTCCCAGATGAAATGATTTCAGACGCTTCGCCTTCTGCCTTTTCCCATTGGCCAGTATACAAATAGACTCTTGAAAGCAGGGCTGCAGCCGTCCAGCGGTTCGGCCGCAGGCGGCCACTTGTTGGATAGGAGGACAACAGTGCTGTTTTTGCATTTTGCAGGTCGATGATGATCTGATTGTAGACTGCAGACACACTCGTTCTAGGCAGCGTGGCATTTGTCCGGTAGTCAGTGGTTAAGATCAAGGGAACGTCCCCATATAGGTTAACTAAGTAGAAGTAGCAGAGCGCCCTAGTCAACAGTGCTTCGCCGCGTAAATGCTGTTTAACGGAATCCAAAATCATAGCACGTTGCAGTCCTTCGATCACTGCGTTCGCATGATAGATGTGGCTATAAGGCGCCGTCCAAAGATTGTTTCGAAGGATAGAATTGGTTGACGGTATTTCGTTGACGGTGAAAACATCGATGGATGCACTTGCTGTGGTGCGGTATAATTCATCAGCAGCCAAACCTGCATAGATGGTTAGAGCGCCATTCGCAAAATTGAGGTTTGTACGAGTCATTTCGCTGTATAGCCCAGTCATGGCAGACGTAGCGCTAGCTTCATCTTCGAAAACGTCTGACGAAAAAATCTGATCGGGCGGTGAATTGATTTCAACGAACTTTTTGCACCCGGCAATTAGCGTAAGCAGAACTACAGTAAAAGCTAGGATTATATGTTTTGTACCTCGTTTCATTTCTTTAGATTTTAAAAGGTAAATCGAAGACCGGCAACCAGTGTTTTTAATGGCGGAAGCACTTTATAATTTTGTGTTTCCGGGTCACCTGTATAGTCCGAAATCACAAACAAATTCTGCGCATTCAAAAACAGAGTTGCTCCCTGGATATTCCATCTTGAAAGCAAATTGCTGGGTATTGAGTAGGAAAGGGCAACGTTTTTCAAACGGACGTAGGATGCATCTGTCAGTGATCCGCTACTCGATAGTAGCTGGAGGGCGGCGATGTAGGCGGGGCTGCCTGGTGTTGCAGTGAAGCGCTGCAGGTCCGCCTGATCCCCTGGTTTCTGCCAACGTTTGAGCACCTCAGTTGGCTGGTTAAACGGCATACCGGGAAAGGCGTCTGATTGAAAAAAGGCCATGCTGCGTCCTGTTTGCTTTCGGTATTCAAAGAACAGGTCAAATGTTACACCTCGGAACGACAGTGTTGATCCAAAACCACCGTAGATTTTCGGCACTAGGTTGTCAAGCACCTGATAGTCTGCATTGGTGAAGGCATTGTCATGATTGCTATCTTCAAACTGATAAATGCCAGTTTGGGGGTCAACTCCCAGGAATCGATACCCACGAACAACAGAGAGCGATTGACCTACAACATAGATGTTGGCATAACTGGATGTGGCCAAGCCAGGAAACTGAATCAACTTATTTCTCGGAATGGTAGCATTGGCATGCAGATTCAATGAAAGGTGTTTTCGCTTAAGCACTTGGGAATTCACGGCCAGTTCCAAGCCAGTATTTTGTACAAGGGCGGGGAAATTTCGAGCCCTCAGACTAGAAAAGCCAGTCTGTGATGGCAAGCGGTAGCTGATAAGTTGGTTGCCACTTCGGTTCCTGAAATAAGCAGCTGATACAAGCACTCGATCTTTCAGGAATCCCAAGTCTAAGGCAAATTCCAACTTCCGGTTGATTTCCCAGGCAAAATCAGGATTGAACAAGCCTGTTGGCCGCAGACCAGGTGAACCTTGGTAGTTCGTGGTGGTTGGTGACCAGGTGTCCATGTAGATATAATCTCCAATTTGATCATTTCCACTTGTTCCATAGCTGGTTCTCCATTTTCCGAAGGATAAAAGCTTCAGGTGATTACGGACCCATTGTTCACGGGAAAAAATCCAGGCAAAGCCAACTGCCCCGAAATTGGAGAACTGCTTCCCGGGCCCGAATCGGCTGGATCCATCTCTTCTTCCTGTTAAGTTGAGAATCAACTTCTCTTTCCAGTTGTAGTTAATCCTTCCGAAGGCACCCATGTAACGGTATTGTGAAAAGGTGTTGGACGTGGTGACAGATCCGGCATTGCTGATAGAGTTCAAAAGCAGGTCACTGGCATAGTTCAGGCCCTTCGTGGAATTGCCTTTGCTGGAAATATGCTGGAAAGTGCCACCAATTAAAATTTCAAGTTTTCCTTTTCCGGCAGACCGTTTATACTCAGCCAAAGGCTCGATCAGCCAACTCTGGGATCTTCTGTTTGAAAAGTCAGCAAATCCTGTCGGGTTATTCTGCGGGTCCTGTGCCATTTTTGGTACGATGCTGCTTTCTTCAACAAAGGTGTTTGTGAATCCAAAACTTGTCTTGATCAGAAGATGTTTTGCTGCCTCGTAAGACAATGAAAGGTTTGATAGCAGGTTGTCCGCTGTCGAGCGATACCTCTGATAGGTATAGGCGAGTGGGTTTATATAACTGACGCCAGCGTAGTTCCAAAGCAAATCCCCGTTTGCATCTACTAAAGGGGGATTGTTAGGTGGCAGGAACGATAGAAACTGCGTTAAGTCGCGATTGGCTAAGTTGTTATCGTTGAAAGAGTAGTTGGACGAAAATCCAAGCTTGAATCGCCCGTCTGCTGACTGGTGGTTCAAGTTTATGTTCACATTTGGCCTTTTGCTATCGAAGTTGCCGGGAAGCATACTTTTTTCATAGTGATATCCCCCGCTTAGTATGAATTGAGTCTGTGGACTACCACCCGAAAAAGCTAGTTGGACGTCGGTGCTTCTTCCTGGATCCCCATAAAACAATTGGTTGTAGTCTGTATGAGATGTACTGTCAAATAGAAGCAAATCTGGTGCATTGGTAAGGTTTGGTACCGTTCTGTCGTTAGCGAAGGCCTCTTTTCTCATGGCAATGTACTGGTGGGTCGAGAGGTATTTTACCATCCTCGTCGGTTTCGAAATACCAGAATAGAAGTTAAAGTCCACTTTCGATTTGCCTGCTTTGCCTCTCTTTGTTGTAATCAACACCACGCCGTTAGCGCCACGAGAGCCATAGATCGCTGTAGCATCCGCGTCTTTTAAGATCTCGATACTTTCAATATCAGCAGGGTCAATTAAATTCAGCGGACTTAAACCGCCACTACGCGGATCGCCCGGTGTGGTGGCGGCATTGACCAACTGGTTTAATTTATTACCGGGGCTATACGGTATGCCGTCGATGATGTAAAGGGGGTCGTTTCCTACAGGGTAAGGTGCATTGGCATAACCACCGACGGAACTTTGGCCACGAATCTGGATGTTAAATGAGGCACCGGCATTTCCACTCCCTTGGGTTATCAATACACCGGGAATACGACCCTGAATCGCTGCGATAGGGTTGCTTACGGGTTGGTTTGCTATTTCTCTCGCAGATACCCTTCCCACATTGCCTGTATTCAGCCGCTGTGTTGTTTTGCCGTAAGCAACAATGACGGTTTCATCAAGTGCGCTTACCGCAAGGCGAAGTGTTGCGTCCACATAATCTCTTCTTTCTACGGCCACTTCTTGCGTGTGATAACCTATGCTTGAGATGAGCAGAATAGCATTTTCGTTTATAGACGTAAAATAAAAGTGCCCCTTGTGATCAGTGATGGTCAGTTTTTCGGTCCCCTTCACTTGGATTGTGGCATTGGATAGTGGTTTGCCGCTGTCGTCACGAACAATTCCTGTAAGGGTTACCGTGGTTTGGGTGACGGCAGGCTGTGGTTTGTCTTTTACTGCGATATAACCGTTTTCAATAACGTAAGTTAGAGGTTGGTTCAAGAAACATTGGTGGAGGGTTTCTTCCAAACCAGCTTCTTTCACGGTAAGCGTGGTAGGCTTCGCCTTGCGTATTTGTTCTCTTGTGTAAACAAAATTGTATCCGCTTTGTTTTTTGATTTCGCGGAAGACTTCTTCAAGGGGTGCGTTCTGTAAGGATAGAGTGATTTTAACAACGAGGTTTTGAGCAGAAACGGGAAGGTAGCAGCAAAGGGATATGAATAGCAATGTTCTCATGGCAAAAAAGGGTTTAGACACCTTTTTACGTGCCTCACAGAACTCAAACCGAATCGGTTTTAATTCCATAGCTTTGTCTTGTTTGGGTTAAATAAATAATGCAGTTCTCGGGATTGTTTTACGAGTTTGATCCTAACATCAACCGGGAGTGGTGCAAACACTTCCGGTTTTATTTTATAACCAAACCGATGAGACCTAATCGTCAGGGTAATACATAGACCGTTTTGTTTTCGAGTTTAAAATGAATTTTTCCCGTTAATTCAAGTACGCGCAGCACTTTTGAAAGTGGTTCTTTCCGTGAGATGGTCGTATTGAAATGTTCTGATGTTTTTGTTTTAAAAACTACCTCCACATCGTACCAGCGTTGCAGCTGTCGCATGATCTCTTCGATGCCGTCATCATAAAAGACAAATGAGCCATCTTTCCAACCGAGTGCCGCTTCCGGATTGGCGTTCGATACGAAGGAAATCGTTCCTTTGCTGATTTGTAATTGCTGTCCTGGTTTTATGTGTTTGCTGTATCTCCTGCTTTTTACCAACACGCTACCCTCTCTTAGCGTGACTGTTTGCACCGTCTCATCGCTATAGCTGTTGACGTTAAACTGTGTACCTACCACTTCTACCTGCCCTGAATCAGGCAGAAATACAAAAAAGGGCTGACTGCTGTTATTGGCAATCTCAAAGTAGGCCTCACCGGTCAGCTCTACTTCGCGGGAGCGGCCGGTAAATGCCACCGGAAATGTAAGTGTTGATTCCGCATTTAGCCAAACTTTGGAGCCATCCGGGAGTTGGATTGCATACTGACCACCTCTTGGCGTCTGCAGCGTATTTATGGCTACAGATAAAGCTGTTAAGGTGCCTGCTTCATAGACTAGCGAACCTTCGGCAGTTTTATTAATCAGCGTTTCGCCATCCTTGCCGATGCTTCCGGCCTTTGCTGAATCAAGGCTGATCACCCGGCCATCTCCCAGGATCAACACAGCTTTAGAGCCACCTGGTGCAACATCAGTAGTGACAGCAATGGTTTTAGGATCATCTACATTTAAATTCTTTTCCGATCTCCAGAAAAAGAACCCGCCGATGAGCAGAATTACACTGGCTGCGGCAAGATAGGGCCACCATGATTGCCGCTTCCGTTCTTGCACTGGTTGTTTTGGCATTTTAGCCAGTGTTTGCGCTAACCTTTTTTCTGTTTGCACACTGTCCATCCAATCCAGGTTTGCCTCCAGGTGATCCTCGTCTGTCAAATCTTCAAATAGCTTCATGTTTTCATCTGATTCCACTACCCATGCGTCAAGTTCATCATGCTCTTCCTCCGTGAGCGTTTTTCGAATGAAGCCAGCGATCAGGTAGGCGATGCGGTGGGCCTTTTCGTCGCTATAATCCAGACGGCTTTCTTTCATAGTATTAAGTTATGACATCTGTTCGACAGATGCCTGTGCTGTCTATGTGTAATGGCAAAACCTTCGAAAGTGTTTACGCCATTTCAATATTTTTTTTGACACCCCTCAGACATGTCGCGAAACTTCCTTCCAAGTGTCTATCGGCGTAGACTAGCCCGCCTTTTGTACGGATTTGTTTCTCGACGACTATGCGGCACAATGAAAATGATTTAATTGAAAAGGCAAAGAGGCCGTTGGGCCTCTTTTTCATGCTTTTTGTATCTACGTTGGCGCATGTTTATTCAATCCAATACCATTTATTGATCAGTCAGTAACGCTTGCAAACGGTCCCTGAGGTTCAAGTACCACCTGAGGTTGTCAGCGTCAGTAACTGCTATCCATCGGTCGATCACTTCATCGCAAATGCCAAAAAGGGTGGTATCAACCTGCGCTAGGTGGGCTTCTCCTTCCGAAGTGTCTATTGCAAAGAAATCTTTTAACAGTCGGAGCGTTGCGTGGGCGGTCACAAACTGCTGTATCGTGTCTCTTGTACGAGGTTGTATCTGCAGGAGGAACTTCCGTAAATGCTTCCATTCATCGAGCGGAGTGCCTTTAAAGAACTGCTCTTTTGCAAAATCCAGCTTTATAAAAAGGTGAACCATTTTGAAATGAGCCAGCGTGTTATTGATTTCCCGAATCCATCCAGGACTCAGCAGATGGTTCTCCCGGAAAACTTCGCGGTACACCTTTTCACCATCCACGAATCCTTGAGTAAAAAGATAGACATGTAGCAGTTCGTGGGTAAAGGCTGCAGGATTAGGTTCATCGTTTTGGGATACAATTTTATACACCGGAACCATTCCCCACGCTCCTTTCAACTGGGGGGTATATTTCCGATTCACTTCCAGTTCTACATAGTAGCCTTGTGCTTTCAGGTTCTCCAGCATCCCGCTGGTTTTCTCATTTAAGTTATCTTCAATGTTCATAGAAAGAAATATACGCCTATACCAAAGGAATGTAAATAAAAAATACCTTGACTTCTGGCAAGTTTTTTATGAGCGTTCGTGGAAGTCTACATCTGTTGGCTCGTCGGGCCCGAGACTTGGCCCTACGTCTTTAGATTGTTTTTAAACAAGGGACATTCTTGACAGCGGACCATGAAGAATTCATCCTCTTGCTTTTCATCAAACAGCAATTTCGTGACCAGTGCGAAAAAGGGAAAGGGGGTGTTAATCACCCCCCCTTCCGTGCATAAAACAAAAAATGTATTGTTAGGTGGTGTTCTTTGACTGCACCACTGGCCATAATAACGATTTACCGGCCTTTTAAGAACACTATCATTTTGCTTGTCTTCAAATTGAGATCTTCTCGTTTATTGGTACATAAAACCAGGGGGCACATAGGTTTGATTTCCGTTATAAATCCAACTATTTTGAAAGTACACGGACCCAAGCAAACCACCAATGGCTTGAACATTCATACTGGTGCCGTTGTTGTCATACCAATAATCTCCATTGTTGTACTCAAAACTCACGCAGTAGTAAGTGACGCCCGCAGTAAGAGTAGTAGGAATACAGGTTGCATAGACAAATTGGCCGACTGGACCAGTGCTCATATCAACAAGTGCCGAGCACATCACAACGCCATCCGATTCCCGTATTATGCGTACTTCATGTGTCTGTGAATTACCGGTTAACTTGAACCTACCTAGACAGTTTACTGTTAAAGGAAAAGAGACATTGAAAGCAAATCCCACCCAATTTTCAAAATCGTTCCTTACAACTCCAACTGATGTGATCCCCGTAACAAACTCTGTGGATGAAATAGCGTTTTCTACAGGAAGAATAAGCTCTTTTTCATCAACATTGAATAACCCATTTGCATTTTCTACCGATACTTTGAACCGATGATATATCGGGTTTCCTTCCCCGTCCAACGTTTGCAGGTTGGCTGTTTGTGGCCAGGCAGCAAAGTCACCGTTTTCGGGAAAACTGATTTGACCATCGTTCGTCTTCTTGCTCCAGAGCCTTTCCCAATTGCCCTTGCTATTCATCTTATAGAGGTGATAGGTGCCGTTGTAAACGCTTTGTGGCCAGGATAGACTCACATTGGTAAGTGCTGTTACGCGGCCATTGCTGTTGGTGACCGTCCCGCCGATCGTTGGTACGATTTCCGGTGCTTCGGGATTCAGGCTATCAATCACATTGGTGAGCAAGATTTCACTGGGCTGTGAAGGAATCATTTCCAGCGCTCCTTGCTCGTTCACGATTTCACGCAAGGCCACAATACGGTAAAAGAGCGGTTCACTGTAGGGTGGATAGGCCAGGTCAGAAAATACATCTTCCACAGAATTGCCGGCATCAATCGTGGCAGCCAGCGTCATGCTGCGCACGGAGGAGGCCGCGGCCGCCTCGGTAGTCCGGAAGATCTGGTACTGCCGGATGTTTTCCGAATCCAGGTATTCTCCAAGGTCAAATTCTATAGCGGGCCCTTGGTTCGACACAGGGTTGGCTTCTCGGGTAGCAACCCTCCTTACCACAGGTTTCTCCGCCGGTGCAGCATCTACCAACACAACCGCTTCTGAAACCGGTGTTCGATCGGAATATCTAGCGGTGACCGAAACTTCCCGCGCAAAATAGAAATAGATATTGCGCGAATTGCCATTCAAGGAGTAGTCGGTGAATCGTACGGTATGTGGATTCCCCTGCGGAAACTTCACGGCCATCGGGAACGGATCAAACGATGCATCCGTTGCATGCAGCAGTCTCCCAATGACACTTCGCGTAGTGGGTGGTGTCGGCGAGGTTTGGTAACCGGTTTTCAGGTACTCAAATACAAGGGGTGTTTCCGTTAGTGGCATAAAGGCGTCTTCAATCACTTTTAAGATGATTGCTTTTTTGCTAAGCAAGGTTTCACCAGCAGGGAGCGGGAAGGGATGAACCGATGTCGAAGCCGATGCAAAAACTTCCGTTGACTCATTGTCCGGGTTGGGAAAACGGTAATTATCAAATGGTTTGAACCGGTTGTTATCATCAGGATCAACTTCGCATTCGATCAAACTGCGCCAGCGATTAAATCGTAATGGATCATTCCCGGCAATTGATTCGAGATCCGCCATCACCTGTCCCATCGTCACGGGTTTGTATAGCGCCTGTAAAATGGCCATTTCGTTGGCGCGGTACACCACCAATCCGAATGGCGTCCGGTTTGCCGTATTCAAGGGCACGTCAAAGGTGTACGTTGCCTTGCCATAGAAGTCAGGACGGGTTGCGAACCTTGGCCCCTGTACAGAGTCTGGTGCCAATGGCTTTTGTATATTCTTCGCCACCAAAATTGATGGAGGTGTTAGCGGCGAATAGAAGGGGATCGTCGTATCAGCACTTCTGGCCGCAAGATAGGTTTTGCGATTATTTTGCGTTCCCTGCGGCAAGACTTTTGTCTTGTCAAACACACCTGCCTGAGGGCTTAAGTATACCCGATAGCTTGGGTGAAAGTTGACCGGCACAGTTGGCCCAACCTGAATCCTGTTGGCTGGCGACGCCAGGTATTCGGGATCAAACACGACAATCTTAATGGGGATGGTCTGCTCAATGGCTACGACCGGCAACTGTCGTTTCAGGTGTGGCGCTGCCGCTACTGTGAATCTTGCGCTCCCTTTGTTCCAAGTGACAGCAGGGTCGGAATGTGGCGCGAGATCCACCCCATGCGGGAAGGTAATGCGGTAGCCGCCCCCTGATCCCTGGATCTCTTCTACCACTGCGCTGGCATTGATACCACCAACGATTTCAGTGTGTGTGCTGCCATCATCTTCGGTGATCAGTTCCGTGGCGTTGCTGAAATTTACCAAATCCACTGTCTGGGCAAGTTTCGTCCAACCATTGGTGACAGCCACTTTTTCAAAGACAAAAAAGACGGTATCTGCTTTGGGTTCTGTGTATGAGGTAACAT
>DATKHJ010000495.1:0-7095 GCA_035510335.1 Flavisolibacter sp.
AACTATGTGTACGTTGACAGCGGTGCCATGTACAGGGCCATCACCCTTTATTTCCTTCGTAACCACGTTGACTGGACGGATAAAAAAGAAGTGGTGAAGGCGTTGAAAGACATTTCACTTGAGTTTGTATTTAACGAAAAAAGTGAGCAGTCTGAAATTTTCCTGAACGGAGAAAATGTGGAGTATGTAATTCGCGACCTGGTGGTGGCGGAAAAAGTAAGTGATGTGGCGGCCATTAAAGAGGTGCGTGAATTTGCCGTGAAGCAGCAGCAGAAAATGGGAAAGGGCAGGGGCATTGTCATGGATGGCCGCGACATTGGAACCGTGGTTTTTCCGGATGCGGAACTGAAAATATTTATGACGGCTGACAATGCCGTTAGGGTTGAACGTCGCTTTAAGGAACTGTACGAGAAGAACCCGAACGTAACGATTGAGGAAGTGAAGGCAAATCTTGAAATGCGTGATTATATTGACTCCAACCGCGAAGTAAGCCCGCTGCGGCAGGCCGACGATGCGCTGGTGCTGGACAATACAAATCTGACGGAGAAAGAGCAGTTTCAAAAGGCGCTGAAATGGGCGAAAGAGAGGAAGGGTGAGGAAGTAGGAAGTAAGATGTAGGAGGTTTGAGGTTTGAGGTTTGAGGTTTGAGGTTTGAGGTTTGAAAACAAACTTTCTAAGGTAGAAGAAGATTGTGCTTGTAAGGCAGGCTCCATCGGAGCCGCACCTTGGTAGAAAAGAAGCGATGCTTTTTGCCTCGGCTCCGTAGGTGCCGAACTAGCAACAACAGAGGGTCAAGAAGAACACGAAGGAAGCACAACGGCCACGAAGGAGACGATAAGTAATAAAACGCTTTGTGCTCTTCGTGTAAACCTTAGTGTTCTTCGTGCTCCAAAGCGCTGAATAGAATTCCCAACCGTACAAGAGTGCGACGCAACCGGCGCTCAATCGTTATTCTTCTGTCGGTCCCATAAAAAACAAAAACGCAATCATCAAACGATGATTGCGTTTTTTATTCAGCAACAATTTTTCTTACTTCTTAATGTTCAAAAGCTCCACTTCAAAAATCAGGGTTGAACCACCCGGAATAGAACCGGCGCCGTTCAAACCATAACCCAGTTGGTGTGGAATGTAAAACTTGTATTTCGAGCCTACGGGCATCAACTGCAAACCTTCCGTCCAGCCCGGAATAACGCGGTTGAGCGGAAACGAAATCGGTTCACCGCGCTGGTACGAGTTGTCAAATTCGGTTCCGTTGATCAGTGTACCGCGGTAGTTTACTACCACTGTATCGGTTGCCAGTGGCCTGGGGCCATTGCCCGGTGTAATCACTTCGTATTGCAGTCCGGTTGCGGTTGTTTTTATATTCGGCTTTGATCTGTTCTGCGCTAAAAACTTTTGGCCTTCTTCAATGTTCGGACGAGATTTTTCTTCCTCGGCCTTTTGCATGTAAGCCATGATGATGGAATTGCACTGGTTCTCGTTCAGGATAGGCGTTTTGCCACCCAGCACATCGCCAACCGCCTTGGAAAGAGTAGCAGTGTTCAGGTTCTTAACACCTTGTTGTTTATAAAAAGTAGCAATGCTAACACCCAATGCATAGGAAAGGGAATCGGTACCGTTTTTCAATGGTTTTGCGGTGGCAGCAGTACCCGTTGTTTTTTTGGGTGCGGCTTTTTTCTGCGCACTGGCCGATAGACTAAACAACACCAGCCCGGCAATCCAGATTTTTTTCATGTTTTAGAAAGTTAAGGCGCAAAAATAGGCGAACAGGTTGTTAACCATCGATTAATTTCGGGCATGCTCCAGGCATCGGTACAACTTTATAAAAACGCTTACAGCGGCATTCCACGGCCGGTTTGGTGGCTGGCATTGGTAATGTTTGTCAACCGGTGCGGCACCATGGTTATCCCTTTTATGACGGTCTATCTCACCACCCGGGGCTTCTCACTGGCACAAGCGGGTTATGTGATGGCGGCTTTTGGTACCGGCTCTATTGTAGGCAGTTACCTGGGCGGTAAATTAACTGACAGCTTTGGTGCGCAGCGGGTGCAGGTTTTTAGTTTATTGCTCAGTGGTATTTTGTTTATTGTACTCGGACAAATGCAAACCTTGGCGCAATACGCTGCCTGCATTTTTGTGCTGAGCAGCGTTGGCGAAGCTTTTCGTCCGGCCAACTCAGTGGCCATCGCTAATCATAGCAATGACGGTAACCGTATTCGCTGCTATGCATTGAACCGGCTGGCAATTAATCTCGGCTGGGCAATTGGCCCGGCGGTAGGCGGCTTGCTGGCAAGCATTAATTACAACCTGCTTTTTTGGGCAGATGGTCTTACCTGCATGGCAGCTTCCGCGGTACTGTTGCTGGTAATGGCGCCGGATAAAGGACGTCAAAAGCTTACAACCGAAGAGAAAGGAAAAGGCACATCGGCTTACAAAGACCTGCCTTTTCTGAAAGGTATGTTTTACCTCTTCCTGATTGCACTGGCGTTTTTCCAGTTGTTCAGTGTAATTCCGGCGTACTACAAAACCGAGCTACACTTTAATGAGGCAACCATTGGCTGGCTGTTGGCCATGAACGGTTTGCTGATTGCTGCTATAGAAATGGTGTTGGTGTATAAGCTGGAAAAACGAAACCATACGCTGATTTATGTAATGACAGGCGCAGCCCTTATTTCCTTTTCTTTTTTAGGCCTGGAGATAGCACGGTCAATTCCATTGGTTGTTATCAGCATGATCATTGTGACGTTTGGCGAGATGTTTCTTTTTCCTTTCCTGAACAATTTTTGGGTGAAGCGAAGCAATGAAACCAACCGAGGTGATTATGCTTCACTTTACATGATGGCCTGGGCGGCGGCTTCTGTGCTGGCACCAACGCTGGCTACACAGATAGCTGAGCGGGCTGGTTTTTCCACTTTGTGGATGGTTGATTTTGGTTTTTGCGGCCTGGCCGCTATTGGTTTTTATTTTTTGAAAAAAGAATTAGTATGAATGAGTTTAGCAGAATTATCCAGATTCGTTGGTCGGATTTAGATCCCAATTTTCACCTCCGTCATTCTGTGTATTATGATTGGGGCGCTTTTTGTCGCGTTGAATTTTTAAATGAGTTTGGCCTTACGGCCGATGAAATGGTGAAGCTGCAGTTCGGTCCCATTTTGTTTCGGGAAGAATGTGTTTTTCGCCGCGAGATTCGCAGCGGCGATGAAGTGAAGATCAACCTGCAGGTGACGAGGTCCCGTAAAGATTATTCCCGCTGGAGTATTCAGCACCACATCCTGAAAAACGACAACACGCTATGTGCCGTTTTAAGTGTGGATGGTGCGTGGATGAATGTTGCGCAGCGCAAGCTCATGTCGCCGCCGGAAAAAGTGCACGAAGTGTTTGACAAGATGCCAAAGGCGGAAGGGTTTGAGTGGCAGTAGGGTGGAACTTAGCTAAACATAGACCTCACTTTTACACGATACTTTTTACCGTGGAGAAGAAGAGGGATAGAGTTTGCGCAGAGAGAATAAATTTAATTGCGGCTTTGTTTCTTTTCTCTTTGCATGAAACGCACTTGCTTAGAAAGAAAGACTGGGCAAAAAAAGCAATTTCCTTAAGCTGGCCAAGTGCCGCTAATGGCCCTCTCCTTTGGGGAGGGTCGGGGTGGGGCCGCCTACAACAGTTTTATACTCTCCGGGTTACTATTCGCAAATGAAGTCAGTAAGCTGCGGATGGTGCTGTTATCCTTGTAAGGCGTGATGTATTCTGCAATGGCTTTTTCCGATGTCAGTTCAAAGTTTTTTGGCAGGTAACCCATGCCGAAAAAGGCTCCCTGCACCACCATAATACACGACACTTCATCTTCCGTTAAGCCTTTGTCAAGCACCACGTAAGAAGGCCGTTTGGTGAGAGAAGAAATAGCCTGCAGTACACGGTCGTTGTAGTCTTTCGGACCTTCCTTTTTTTCGCAGGCACCGTGACAGTGATCTTCTTCTATTCCCACACAAGTATCACTGCTGGTTTGCATAAAACAAAGCTTCGGGCAAAGCGAAAATTCTTTCATCAGTTTTCGCATCACGCCGTGTCCATCCACTTTATAATGAAAGGTGTAAATTGGCGCCGAGTTCTTGCGTTTTTTTTCAATGGCCAGTCGCATGTAGCCGTTCTGGTCTTCGTACACAAAAATGCCAAACAGGTCTTCCTGCCGCTTTTGTGCCGTGTTAAACTGCGGCCACAGGCGTTTAATCTCGGTCGATTCCAAAATTGCCGCCATTAGCTCCGTAGCCGTTTGCTGAAACGAAATACCGTACACATTCCGAACAAAATTTTGCTTTTGCCGGCCATCGCTGTTGTTGCTGAAATGACTGTTCACCCGTGAGCGAATGTTCTTTGCTTTGCCCACATAAACCACCTTGCCTTTCTGGTCGTGGAAGTAATAAATGCCCGGTGTAGAAGGCAGCGCCGCCCAATGGTCCCGCGGCACATTTGGTGGCAGAATGGCTTCCTTTGAATTTCGGTTTAAACTGGCAAGGATAGCACCTTTGGTATCGGCTTCCAGCATTTTTTGAAAGAGAACAACCGTAGCTGCCGCATCGCCGCCGGCGCGGTGACGGTCTTTTATTTCAATGCCTAAGGAATGACAAAGATTGCCTAAGCTGTATGAAGGAAAACCGGGAAATATCTGTCGCGAAAGCCTTACCGTGCAAAGCTTTTTTGCGTTGAAAGTGTAGCCGAAAAAATCAAGATTGCTCTTGACAAAAGAGTAATCGAAGTTGACATTGTGTGCTACAAAAATGTTTCCATGCAAAATGGTAAACACTTTTTCGGCAATTTCTTCAAAACTCGGTGCATCGGCCACCATTTCGTTGGTGATGCCGGTAAAAGCCTGTATGTAACGCGGAATCACCTGCCCGGGATTCACCAGCGATTCAAACTGCTCAATCACCTTTTCCCCATCAAACACCTGGATGGAAATTTCAATAATCCCATTTGTGGCAGCATAGCCTCCCGTCGTTTCAATATCTACAATGGCGTACATAAACAGGTTCACATGTTAATCTGTTCACTCGTTCACAAGTTGAGTTGCTAACTTGCGAACTCGTAAACTTGTGAACCCCCTGAACTAGTTGAAGGGTGTCGAAGTTCCTAAATTTTTTGGCAATGCAAGCTTCGTTTGACAAATTTTTATCGTTTCAGAACCGGCTCGAAAAAGTGTACAGGCACCTGAGCAAACAGGCGCGGCGACAGGGTATCAGCTGCTACCGCATTTACGATCACGATCTGCCGGAGGCGCCTTTTATTATTGAAGTTTATGAAAACAAATTATATGTTTCGGAATACAAGCGTCGGCACCACCTGACCGAAGAAGAACACGAGCAGTGGCTGGATCAATGCCTGGAGGTAATGAGCCGGGTAACAGGCGTGCCAGTGGAAAATATTTTTGTGAAGCTGCGCCAGCGCAAAGAAGGGAGGGGAGGACAGTACCAGAAAGTTGCTGAAGAGAAAAATGAATTTGTGGTAGAAGAAGCCAGTCTGAAGTTCCAGGTGAACCTGAGCGATTATCTTGATACCGGCTTGTTTCTCGATCACCGCATTACCCGGCAAATGGTGCGGGAACAAAGCAGCGGCAAGCGGGTGCTGAATCTTTTTTGCTACACCGGCTCGTTTTCTATTTACGCCATTGCCGGCGGCGCTACGGAAGTTACTTCGGTTGATCTTTCCAAAACCTACCTTACCTGGACCGAAAACAACCGGCAACTCAACTTCCCGGATTACACAGCGCACAAGGCCGTTCATGCCGATGTGTTGCAATACCTGAAAAGTCTTTCCATTGACAGTTTCGACCTTATTGTCATGGACCCGCCAACATTCAGCAACAGCAAACGCATGAAGGATATCCTGGACATACAGCGGGACCATGTAGTGCTCATAAACCAATGCATGAAGGCGCTTGCACCCGGCGGACTGCTTTACTTCAGCACCAACTATACCAAGTTTCAATTACGTTTGGGACAGTTGCACGCCACGCAGATCAAAGACATTACAAAGGCCACTACGCCGTTTGACTTTGCCGGAAAGCTGAAGCGCCAGTGCTTTGTTTTGACCAAATAAAAAAGCCTCCCGATAAATCAGGAGGCTATTCTCATGTGCAGGCGTTCAACGCCTTTGTAAATATAAAAAAACAGTTTTGCTTACAGGGTTTTCAGCACGTCGTTCATGCTTCTTACCGCATCGGCGCTCTTGTTGAACAAACCTTGCTCTTCTTCGTTCAGCTTGTAATCAACAATCTTTTCCCAACCGCCTTTGCCAATGGTTACCGGAACGCCAAGGCAAATATCATTCTGGCCGTATTCGCCGTTCAAGGCAACGCAGCAAGGGAAGAGGCGTTTTTCATCACGCACAATGCTTTCTACCAACGCTGCAGAAGCTGCACCTGGTGCATACCAGGCAGAAGTGCCAATCAGTTTGGTTAACGTAGCACCGCCAACCATTGTGTCGGCAACAATTTGCTTTTGCTGCTCTTCGCTCAGGAACTGTGTTACCGGTGCAGAGTTCCAGGTAGCGTAACGAATGAGCGGGATCATGGTGGTATCGCCGTGACCGCCAATAACGGTTGCGTTCAAATCGTTTGGTGAGCAGCCCAGCGCCTGGCTTAAGTAGAATTTAAAACGTGAGCTATCCAAGATGCCGCCCATACCAATGACTTTGTTTTTCGGCAAGCCGCTGGTGGTCATGGTCAGGTAGGTCATTGTATCCATTGGGTTTGATACAACAACAATGATGGCATCGGGAGAATGCTGTAAAATATTTTGCGTTACACCTTTTACAATGTTGGCGTTGGTGCCAATCAGTTCCTCGCGGGTCATGCCGGGCTTGCGTGGCAAACCAGAGGTAATCACCACCACATCCGAACCGGCCGTTTTTGCATAGTCGTTCGTGCTGCCAACAATCTTGGTATCGAAGCCAAGCAGTTGCGCAGTCTGCATCATGTCCATGGCCTTGCCTTCGGCCAGGCCTTCTTTAATGTCGAGCAGTACCAGTTCTTCACACAATTCTTTGCGGGCAATATTATCGGCGGTGGTTGCACCTACGGCTCCAGCACCTACAACTGTAATC
>DATKHJ010000496.1:0-2912 GCA_035510335.1 Flavisolibacter sp.
ATTGGCGAAGACATTGACATTGAAACGCTGGGTGGCGCGGTAACCCATACTGAAATTTCGGGCATTGCCGATTACAAGTTTAAAACCGAGCAGGAATGCCTTGACCAGGTAAAAAAGATCATTGATAAACTGGGTGAAAAAGGCAAGGCCGGCTTTGACCGCACAGCGCCAAAAGAACCGGCAAAAAACCCGAAAGACATCTACTCTATTTTCCCGGTGGAAGGCTCGAAGCCTTACGACATGGTTGACATTATTGAGCGCCTTGTTGACAATTCGGAGTTTGAACAATACAAGGAGGATTACGGCAAAACCATTGTGTGCGGCTATGCCCGCATTGAAGGTTGGGCCGTAGGCATTGTTGCCAACCAGCGTAAGATTGTCAAAAGCAAAAAAGGCGAGATGCAAATGGGCGGGGTCATTTACAACGACAGCGCCGACAAGGCGGCCCGCTTTATCATGAACTGCAACCAAAAGAAAATTCCACTGGTGTTTTTGCAGGACGTAACCGGCTTTATGGTAGGCAGTCGCAGCGAACATGCCGGCATTATTAAAGACGGTGCAAAGCTGGTTAATGCAGTAGCCAATTCGGTGGTACCGAAGATTACTATCGTGATCGGCAACAGCTACGGCGCCGGCAACTACGCCATGTGCGGCAAGGCTTACGATCCGCGTTTTATTTACGCATGGCCAACGGCAAAAATTGCAGTGATGGGCGGCGAGCAGGCGGCAAAAACCTTGTTACAAATACAGGTGGCGGCCTTAAAAGCAAAAGGGCAAACTATTTCGCCGGAAGAAGAATCCCGTTTATTGAATGAAATTAAAAGCCGTTACGAAAAACAAACCTCTCCCTATTATGCAGCGGCAAGGCTTTGGGTAGATGAGATTATTGATCCATTGCAAACACGGAAAGTTATCGCGGAAGGAATTGCCGCTGCCAACCATCAACCAGTGATGGCGGAATTCAGAACAGGAGTTTTCCAGGTTTAATGCTGTTCAAAATGTGAACCCTATATTTGGAGGGTTAATCGGATGAGTATAAAATGAATGTCTCAGTTTCACACTATTCCAAACCTATATTTTTCCTATTTTCACAACTCTAACTGAATATTATGAGAAAAGGTTTACTCTCGCTTTTGTTGTTTTGTGCTGGCTTTACCGTGTTTCAGTCGTGCCGCAATGATTCACACCTGATGGATGCACCGCCTGTGGCAGACCAGTCTTTTGTAGAGCAGTTCGACACCATGCAAAATGCGTACAACCGTGGCTGGAGATGGATTAATAAAAGTGTTCCGGTTGGACCGAGCGTTTGGGGACAACTGCCTGAGGGCTATACAATCACTGCTTATTCTTCCCGCGGCACCAACACCGGGGCAGCCTATGTTGATTATCTTTCTACTTCTGGTGTTGACGAGGGCATTATCAGCAACTGGCTTATTTCTCCTTCTTTAACCATACAAAATGGCGACAAGATTGTATTTTACACAAAGACCGATGTCTTTACGCCTACCACTGGGAACCCTACCGATTTCAGTGCCCGTATGCAGGTTTGCATCAACGAAACGAATGACGGACTGGATGTAGGCGAAGGTGAAAACTCCGGCAACTTTAAACCCATCCTGGACATTAATGGCAACGAAGATGCGTACCAACCAGCCAACCCCATTGCCACTGCTTACCCCGGCGATTGGACACGCTTTGAAGCAACCGTTTTTGGCCTGAATAAACCAATCCGCAGCCGTTTTGCCTTCCGTTATTTTCTGCACGGCGCCGGTGGCAATGGTAAAGGAAATGGGATTGCCATTGACAGTGTAGCCTACATCAGCCGTAAACAATAGTTCAGAAAAGTACCGACTTGCAGAGAAACCACTAACTAATAAAACAGTATGAAAAATAAGTTTTCACTTCCTCTTTTTGCCGCAGGCATTGTTGCTGCATTTGCACTGATAAATGGCTGCCAGAAGGATTATGTTGCGCCGTCGCCGGTACAATCTCGTTCGTTTGTTGAAGATTTTGACACCGTGGCCAATTTATACGCAAAAGGATGGGTATTTAATAACAACAGCCGGCCGCAGGGTGCTGCTACCTGGCAGCAAGGTGTATATGCGGTAGGCAAACTAGGCTTTGATGGCTGGCCTGCGTTTTCTTACAAAGCATCAGCCGACGAATATGCCTTTGCCGGTTACGCTTCGGGCAACGATGTAGCCACGTTGAGCAGCTGGATGATTACGCCTCCCATTGAAATGAAAAACGGCGATAAGTTTTCTTTTTATACAAGAACATTTGAGGGCAGCACTTTCCCCGACCGCCTGCAGGTACGCATGAACCCTACCGATGAAACCGCCGATGTTGGTTTTAACGGCACCTCAGTTGGCAAGTTTACCCAACTGCTTGTTGAGGTGAATGCCGGCCTTACAGTGAGTGGTTATCCCGAAACCTGGACAAAATACGAGGTAACAATTTCAGGCTTGCCCAATACGCTGCTGAAAAGACGAATTGGTTTCCGTTATTATGTACCAGACGGTGGAACAGCAGGCGCTAACTCAAATGCCATCGGCATTGACAAGTTTGAATTTGTTGCTGCACAATAAGCTTTAACCTTCTTTCTACAAAAAGCTAACCCATTTGCGGGTTAGCTTTTTAATTTTGACGCTATGCGCAAACTCATTCTGGCATTTTCCTTTATTAGTGTTTTGCAGGCTTGTACAATCAGCCAAAAGCAGGCGGAAACAGTTGCGCCAGCAGATGCTTTTTCGGGCTATAAAAACAAGGTAGCCGAAGCCACGCTTCTGCTGAAAGACGGTGATCTCTTGGTTCGAAACGGTACCGACCTTACCAGCCAGTTCATAAAAAACTTCAGCAAAAAAGACAAGAACTATTCGCATTCGGGACTTGTGTTCTACAAAGATCAAACG
>DATKHJ010000497.1:0-4026 GCA_035510335.1 Flavisolibacter sp.
GGCGCAAGTCATAAGAACAAGACGCTTGTACCCAGTGTTGTGTTAGAAGCTGTGTTTTCCAAGCCCGAAAGTCAAATGACTTCTTTTGAAAAAATGATAGCAACACGGAAAGGCATCCCCAAGGAAGCGTTGAAAGAATTAAAAGAGAAAGCAGGCTTTGATGATGACCAGCTTGCCAACGTTTTGGGTGTCGCACGTACCACGCTACTCCATAAAAAAGGCACTGAAAAGTTCCCTCTCGGACTCAGTGAAAAGATCATGAGCCTGGCGGATCTATATTCCTTTGGCTATGAAATCTTCGGTGAGCGGGAAGAATTTAACCAGTGGATTTTCCAGCCACTACCTGCACTGGGTGGACAAGCTCCTTAGGCCTTGCTGGATAATCAGTATGGGCGGAAGGAAGTGAAGAACGTCATTGGCCGGATTGGTTATGGCACGTATTCGTAAAGCGGATCATCCATCAAATAGGCAATTGCGCCTTGGCAGGAGGCAATTACCCAATTCGGACATTTGTGAAGGATAGAATCACCTCCAGTTTGTCGTGCTTATACAGGGGACAACGATTCTGCAGTCACCCAGAATTTTACCACTTCGGTTCCGGTAACACTGTTTTCTGTTACAGCTACCGTTTTACAAATGCCTGCGAGATGATAGGGTAGGAATAGGGGCCGTTTGATGCTGAGTCATAGCTTACGGGCATGATTGTCTAATCGATTTACCTTCGCTTGATGCGGATATCAATTAAGAACATGGTTTGCAACCGCTGCGTGATGGTGGTAAAAGAGGCGTTCGAAAAAGCAGGCATACCAACTGTCAGTGTCGTGATGGGAGAGGTAGAACTTTCACAAGCTCTGACAGAATCCCAGCGCAGCGAGTTGAACGCGAAACTGACGGATCTGGGCTTTAAAATTTTGGATGATAAAAACCACCAGCTGATTGAAAAAATTAAAAAGGTGCTTATCCTTCAGGTCCAAAGTGGCTATATTGACGAGCATTTCAGCATCATTCAATTCTTAGCCAAGAAAATAAATAAGGAATACACGCAGCTAAGCCGGTTGTTTTCCGAGGTCGAAGGAATGACCATTGAACAATTCTTTTTATTGCAAAAGATCGAGAAAGTAAAGGAATGGCTGGTATACAATGAACTCACCATAAGCGAAATTGCCTGGAAATTAGGCTATAGCAGTGTGCCGCATCTGTCTGCACAGTTCAAGAAAATAACAGGCCTTACACCGAGCCAGTTCAAGGCAATCGGCAATAAAAACAGAAAACCGCTCGACCAGATCAACGGATAAGAGCAAGCGGTTTTCCTAACCTGGTAGTGTTTCGTCGGAAACTAAACGAAAGGAAAAGAGTTGTCCTATCCATTCGACACCTTGATCTGTGAAAAACGGACCACTTAGCCCGTCTTGCAATGTTTTGTCGAGGCGAACGGGATACACCTTAGGGAAAGGTTAAACGTCGCTGCCATATTCGCTGTCAAAAGAAAGATCTCCCTTAGCCGGCGCTATGACGACTCAAAAATGGACGCTACTTTAGCGGAGGATTCATCGCCGGAAGATTTGCGTATGATTTCCAACGTTCACCGGAACCCTTTAAAACGAGCCGATGGCATCACTGCCGAAAGCATGCTAATGATAGAACAATCAACGGGTTTATTCCGGCATCATGACAAGCACCTTCCGGGTTCCAACAGCTTACATCAAAACGACAAATATGAAAAACTCAAACTGGCTTACGCTGCTTTTTATTCTCCTTGCTTTTGCTTCCTGTAAAAAAGAGGACGCCAATCAGGCCGAACTCACAATTGATTATCCGGCCGCCTATGTAGTAAACGGAGAAGACGCTTCCATTTCGGTGATCAAACTCAGTACAAATTCCGTAACAGAAACGATTCAGATGACAGGGCAGCCAAATACAGGAATGATCATGTGGCCGCACCATATTTCTCATCACCACGCAGGCGGTAATCATCATTTGTCCATAGGGGTGCCTGGTATGGATATGAGTCTTGGGCACAGCGGCGGCATGCCACACGGTGGCAAAATTGCTGTTCTGGATGCGGTAAAAGGAACTGTGGCCAAAGTCATTGACTTACCAAAAATGAACCACAACGCGATTTATTCTCCGGATGGCACCGAAATCTGGACGTCTCAAATGGAAACAAACGGTAAGGTGCTGGTGTATGACGCAACGACCTATGCATTGAAAAATACCATTAACGTTGGTGAAGATCCGGCGGAAGTCACCTTCAGCAGCGACGGAAGCAAGGCCTATGTCTGCAATGGCGGCAGCAATTCCGTTACCGTAATCAATCCGTCTACCAAAGCGATTATCACCACGGTCAATGTTGGTTCCAACCCGGTTGGCGCCTGGTCGTCTTCTATTGGAAAAATGTTTGTTGACAACGAAGATGGTCAAACGATTTCGGTAATCGATGTGGCCTCCAACCTGATGGAAGCCACAATCAACCTTGGCTTTAAACCGGGTTTTGCGGCGTATCACAGTGGCCGGAAGGAATTATGGGTGAGTGATGCCACCAATGGAAAGATTGCCTATTACCAGGATATGGGTGGTAGTTTTTGGATGAAGCACGGCGAGTTTTTAGCCGGTGCTGATGCGCATGCCATTCTATTTGACGGTGATCGTGCCTATGTGACCAACCAAGGCGCCAACACAGTGTCTGTCTTTAATGTCCTTAACCATACAAAGCTGAAGGACATTGCGGTGGGTAAAAAACCAAACGGGATTGTTATCAAGTATTGATCAACAGTTTTCTGATTACCTTTCTTCAACTATCGAACTTCGTTTTATCGAACACACAGACGGAAGCTTTAAAGGCTTCCGTTTTCTTTTATTTACTAAAGGGGGAGCTGGATCCGGCGTAGGTAAGCATGTGATGCTGGCTGCCTCTTCTTTGCTGAAAGAAGAGGAAAACCAGCGCAGCGCACCCCATAAATACCCGGAAAGCACAAATAAGTATAAAACTTTTCCAAAATGATGTAACAAAACCTCTAATGGATCTCGGGAACTTTGCCTGATGAAAAAAACGAGATTATGGAGATAGGCGATAAACGACTGATCCTTCCGTTATCGGGAGTCAACAGCGAGCATTGTGCACTGATCGTAGACAAAGGACTAGCCAAAGTGAACGGAATTCTCTCTCACAAGGTAGAGCTGAACAATCATCAGGCAATTGTCGAAGTCGATGATCCGCAGGAAACCCTGGCAAAAGCAGTATCTGCCATCCGGGACTTAGGATATGATGTTGAAACCCTCAAAGGAAACTTTCCGGTAACCGGCATGAGTTGCGCATCCTGTGCGGCCAGTGCCGAAAGCATTGTGGCTGCGCAACCCGGTGTGGTGAACGCCAGCGTGAACTTTGCCAACACATCCCTTCAGGTAGAGTATGTTCCCACCATGACCTCACCGGATAAGCTTAAAACTGCTGTTCAGGCGGTGGGCTACGATCTGGTGATAGAAGATACGACTGAAGTGAAAGAGGCGTTGGAGGACCTCCATCGAAAAAAATTGCAATCCCTGCGGAAGCGTACCCTTCTTTCCATTGCCTTCTCGGTTCCGCTGGTGGTGATTGGGATGTTTTTTATGGACATTCCGTACGCCAACTACATCATGTGGGCCCTGGCAACACCCGTGGTTTTGGTGTACGGTAGCCAGTTTTTTCGTAATGCCTGGAAGCAGGCCAAGCACCGTTCGGCGAACATGGATACCCTGGTTGCGTTGAGTACCGGTATTGCCTACCTGTTCAGTGTGTTCAATACGGTGTACCCGCAGTTTTGGCACACGCGGGGCCTACATCCGCATGTCTACTTTGAAGCGGCTGCTGTTGTTATTGCCTTCATCTTGCTGGGCAAGTGGCTGGAAGAAAGGGCAAAAGCATCAACGTCTTCTGCCATTAAAAAATTGATGGGTTTGCAACCCAAAACCGTTACGGTCATTCATTCCGGTGGGCATTCGATGGAAGTTTCGATTGAACAGGTCAGTATCGGCGATACGCTACTGGTC
>DATKHJ010000498.1:0-2824 GCA_035510335.1 Flavisolibacter sp.
GATACCTCCCAGGTGCGGTGGTCGTGGCAGTTCCCGAATGGAAAAACAGCCAATGTGCAGTACCCGCCGGCGATGTTCTACAACGATGCGGGGCAATTCTTTATTCATACAGAAGTGGTGAATAGCAGCGGGTGTAAAGACACGGAAATAAAACGTCTGCTGGTTAATCCACTGCCCACGGTAAAACTCCCGGCAACCTTAACCACCCGAACGGGCACACCGGTGCAAATACCAGCGACTTATTTTGGCGGCGTAGTAAATTACACATGGACGAATGGCGAAAGCCTGAACTGCACCACTTGCCCCGAGCCGGTTGCCAGTCCAAAGTTCAACACCAACTACCGGGTTGATTTTATTGACAGCAACGGTTGCCGCAACAACGGCAATGTGCAGGTGGTGGTGTTTTGCAACAACGACAATGTGTTTGTGCCCAACACCTTCTCGCCGAACGGCGATGGCAGCAACGATGTTTTTTATGTGAGAGGAAAAGGATTAAGCCGGGTAAAAACGTTGCGCATCTTTAACCGCTGGGGACAGGTGGTGTTTGAAAAAGCCAACTTTGCGGTCAACGATGCATCGGCAGGATGGAACGGATCGTACAACGGTGCAAAGCCGGTTGCCGATGTGTATGTGTACCAACTGGAGATCTGGTGCGACAACAGTACGGTGGTAAAATTTGAAGGCAACATTGCGTTGATACAATGAGGTAAATAGCGAGTAGTGAGTAGATAGTAGCAAGTGGTTAAGCCTGAAACATTTTGTGTTTATAACATTCTTAAATAGCAGCAAATGAAAACAGTTTTAAAGAAAAGATGGAAGTGGGCAATGAAAGGTTTTTCATTTATGCTACTTGCAACCTGCCATTCGCTAATCACCAATGCGCAGGACATTCACTTCTCGCAGTTCTTTGAAGCGCCTTTGCTGCGCAACCCTTCGCTGGCCGGCATCTTCTCCGGCGATTACCGCGTGCAGGCTGTTTACCGCGACCAATGGAACAGTGTCACTACCGCCTACAAAACCATTTCACTCAACGGCGAATACAAAATGCCGGTTGGCAAAAGCAACGATTTCCTGACGCTGGGCATGCAGTTTTTGCAGGATCGTGCCGGCACTATTTCATGGGTATCAACGCATGTGCTGCCCGCAGTGAATTACCATAAATCGCTAAGCAACGAAAAAACAAGCTACCTGTCAATTGGCTTCATGGGTGGCTGGGTGCAAAAAAGTTTCGACCGCACCAAAATGACCACAAACAGCATGTTTGATGGTTTGGGTGATGGCGAGATCAACCTGCAGCCGCAATACAGTTATTGGGATGCATCGGCCGGCATCAGTTACAATGCACAGCTAAACAGCAACCCGGAAAACAATTTTTATGTTGGCATTGCCCTGCATCATTTCAACAAACCCAAAAACTCTTTCTACCGCGATCCGCGGATTGAACTCACACCCAAAACAGATTTTTCTGCCGGCGTTCGGTTTTCTGTAACCGAAGGAAGTTATGTAACGCTCCAGGGCAATCATTCGGTACAGGGCGAATTTCAGGAGACTGTACTCGGCGGCATGTATGGCATCAAGCTAGGACCCGAGCTGGAAAGCTCCCGCTACACATTACACGCCGGTGCGTTTATGCGCATGAACGATGCCTTGATTCCAGTAGTAAAAATCGACTACCAGCCGCTCTCGTTTTCATTCAGCTATGATGTGAACATTTCCAAACTGAAAACATCCAGTTATGGGCGTGGTGGGTTTGAATTGGGCGTGTCGTATGTGGGCTTCACCAATCGCGATAATTCTACGCTGAATGCAGTGGTGTGTCCGCGGTTTTAATGAGCCTTTGGGCTGGTTATTTGTCAACCCCAGCTTAACAAAGCCGCAAATGACAATGCATAGGTTACCGGGAAAATACACAAAAGAAGAAGCGCAAGAAAGAAGATAGAAAAGGCCATAAAAAGGTTTGAGACGGTTAAGAAATAGGCTGTTTCTTGATTGAAATTTTACTCACCCTCCACAAACTCCAGTATATCGCCGGGCTGGCAATTCAAGACTTCGCAAATTGCTTCCAGCGTACTAAAACGGATGGCTTTTGCTTTGCCGGTTTTGAGAATAGAAAGGTTGGCCAGCGTCAGTCCTACTTTCTCCGAAAGCTCGTTCAGCGACATTTTGCGCCTGGCCATCATTACATCAAGGTTTACAACAATCGGCATGGGTCAAATGGTTAAATCGTTTTCGGATTGGATTTCGATGCCCCGTTTTACAAGCTGCAGAATAACAAAAAGCACAACTGCCATAAACAGCCACACATCTGCACCGGCAATGTGCAAAGCCTGCAGATCGACAGCCGGTACTCCTTGTTTTGACAGCCATGCCGCGTACTTGTCTCCGTAATAAGAAAACATACCAATGCCTAAAGCCAGGTAAGCTGCAGTGGCAACAAAACGCCTTAACCTCACACTGAAAGGTTGTGAAATGCTTAGTTTTTTTTCTATAAACAGTTTTACAATCAGATAAAACAGAATGGCCTTTAATACACTAACAATGATCATGATAATGGCCACGGCCAGAAAATGCCCTTTGTCGAATTCAAAAAGGCTGGTCAGGTAATCTGCTCCCTCCCAGAAATTTCCAGTCCATGTTGAATTGATAAAAAAGGCAATAACAGTGTTGATGATAGTGCCGCCTGCTTCAATGCAAAGCCCGATGAAAATAACCCAGGACACGAGTTCCAAAACCTTTAGAAAGTGCCGGGTGGTGATTTTGATTTCCATGATTTGCTAATAATTGGTTTAGCAAATATCAAGTAATATTTATCGAAAAACAATAA
>DATKHJ010000499.1:0-21570 GCA_035510335.1 Flavisolibacter sp.
GCCACGAATGTTCAGGTCGAAATCGTAATTGACAAAGTTGGTGGTGCCTACAAGGCCATTGATATTAAGGCGGTTGTCGGCAGAGTCGCGAATGGTAAACTGGTTGAACTCCAGTCCGCGGTTGCTTACTACTACAAGCGATTCATCATCTACCCGCAACGGGCCGCCAATGGCCAACGTTGAAATGGCGACATTGTCGAAGTTGATGCGGCCGTCAATCTTGGGTGCGGCTGTTGTTCCGCGAAGCGCAACGTTTCCGTTAACGGCGCCGGATGCCGCCGTAACAAACGACTGCATGGCCCCTTCAAATGTTCCCATTTCTAGCCGGCGAACAGCCAGGTCAAGGTTCAGCGCAATATCGCTGCCCTGTGGTTCGGCATAACCGGTAATGGCAAGGTCATTCCCTTTCCCGGTTAAGGTTACGTTGGCATTGTAACGGGTTCCGGTTGAACTTACTTGTGCGTTGAGGTTACCAACGGTGTCCTGTCGGAAACTGAAATCAGTAACGGTTAAGTCGGAAGTGAACAGCCGTTGTGCGGGAAGATTGGTAAAGGTTGCAGCGCCATTCATCACACCATCCACCAGCACCGAATCGGATTTGATAAAGCCGGTGATGGTGCCAATGCGGAAATCAGTAAAACGTACTTCCAGCGGTTGCGAGTTGCCGCTAGCCGCAAGGCTTTGAATGCTTAGCGACTGTCCATCTTTCGAGATCACAAAATCATTGGCTGTAATCGCATTTGCGCCAATCACAATTCGGTTGGCCGGGTTCACCGTCCACAAATCATAATTCAGCAATAAGCTATCCGAATCAAGATGAATAACCATATCGCCACCGGCAGGCATGGCAAGGTCGCCACCCAATACATATTTGCGACGGCCTGCTTTGTCATCTACCCCCAGCGAAAAATCGATGTTGTTGTTTAGCGCCGTTGCATTCAAATCAGTATTGTACACATCAAACGATCCGCTCAGCAGGTGGTCGATATTGGCTTTAACCTGCAGGCCGCTGTCGTTGGTAAATACATTGGCAGATAAGCCGGTAATGTCGTTGGTGCCGTACACAATTTTTGGTGCCGTAATGGTTGCCTGCAAAGGTTGCCCGGTTGCCAGGCTGCCTTCCATGTGAACGTTTTCGGCCCGTGTTAAGTCAGGCACGAAAGCAGTGAGGGCCGGCGAATAAATTAAATCGGCACGAAAGCGAATGTTGTACGGATCAACCGGCGGAATTGGTTTTGTTGCAGTGCCCGTGTTCCAGTAAGGCGCAATATTGCTTTGAATGATGGCGCCAAGGTCTGTTAGTTTATACTGGCCCCGCAGGTCGGCACGAACAATATCGCTATTAACGGTGATGTAAGTTTCACCATCGTTGCCGGCTAACAATTGCAAAGAGTCCAGTGCAAGGCGGTTTGTGCCCGAAACCACCAGTCCCTTTGTGATCAACACATCGGCCTGCAGGTTGTCCGGATTGGCGTTGGCAACTGTGCCATCTATCTTCCCGCGAACAATCAGCGGCTGTTCGCTAAAGCCAAGGTTGTGCGCCTTCACGCTGTCAATCATGCCTTCAATGCGGTACGGTCCGTACGCTGCATAATCGCCGCTGGCATTTAAAGTGACCGTTGCATTCGGATCATCAACATCGGCAGCCACATTAAAGGCTGTTTTGTTCAACGATCCGCTTATTTTAATTCCCCTGTAATTGTAATTGTTGTATCCCAGCCCGCTGATGTTTGCCGTGAAGCGGGTGTTCATCGTTTCCGGCGTAATACCGCGTCCATTGGCCGTGAATGTTCCAGTGAGATTGCCAATAGTTGCCTGCTGTTTTAAAATTTTGCCAAGGCGTAAGCTCGATGCCCGCAGCCTGGCGTTGTACGTCATGGCAGCCGGGTTGGTAAGATTGGCAAAGGTGCCATCGAGGTTAAGATCACCATCGGTGGTGCTAACGTTTAGCGTGGTGTTTAAACGACCGGCGTTGCCGCTGATTAAACCCGAAACATCAAACGATTGCGGCAGGCTGATTTGCTGGTTGGATAAACTTTGCCCGGCCACCAGCGCAATATCTGCCTGTGTGGAATGAAAACGATAAATAGTAAAGTTTCCGCCTGCATTATTCGGGTTGGTTAAGCCAACCAAAGTACCACTTGCATTCAGCTGCGTGTTTTGCAGCCCGTTGAACTGCAGGCTTTCAATGTTCAGGCGGTCCATGGTGCCGTTGCCCACAAGGTTCATGCGCCATACATCGTTCGGGTTGCGCAAAGCCGGCTGCGAACGCAGTTGCGGTGCAAAAACAAGAATGTCTTTTACCTGCACATAGCTATCGGCAATGTCGATGTCAAATACAGTTCGTTCGAAGTTTTTTGTCAACTCATCCAGCGAAGCGTACTGCAAAACAAGGCTGCGTTTTATTTCTGTTCCTGGCGTTTTAATCAGCAAATCTTTCAGGTAGGTTTGTCTTGCACCGTACAAAATCTCTCCCTTCAATTCGCTTAAAACAAACCCGCTTTTTTCTTTCAGTGAGCCTTTCGTAATTGCCAGGCTGGTTGAATCGGGTTTGAAAACAAAACGATCCGCATGCAGCGTCAGGTCGTCAAACTGCAGGTGCGAATAGTCCATGCCGTAGGAAAGCTTCGGCTTTGTGTCATCATCAAAACGAATATCGTTGTTGTTAAAGCGAACACGATCAACCCGGAAGTCCCAGCCAACTGTGCTTTCTGCCACCACTTCTTCTGTTACTTCTTTTTTTACCACCTCTGCACCCGGACGATTGCCTAACCGAATGGCTGCCGTTGTGTTGTTCAGTGCAAGTTCATCGAGGTAAACACGGTTGTTGTTAATGTCAAGCAGTTTGCCATCGGCCTTTAACTGGCCAATGTTGATGTTGGAATAAAGCGCTGAAACATCGTTGTCGTATTGAATGGAAACCTTACTCAGGTCAATCACGCCAAAGTTTATATTCATGGGCGATGGCGCCTGCGCTTCCGCAATGTCTTTTGATAGCGGTTGCGGCGTGAGCAAAGGTTTGGTTTGCTTCATTCGCACAACACTATTGCGCAGTATCAGCGAGGGAAAGTCAAAGGTTTGTGTGTAGGGGTCAACAGTGTCGATGGTGGTTGTGGCATAACCAATCTTTGCATACACATCGTTGCCCGTTATTACATCCTGGTAAATAACGGCTACGTTGTCCAGCGTAATATCGCTAATGGCCAGCTTCATGGGTGCGGTCTGCGCCGTGTCCGCATCTTTGGGCTGATCGCTGACAAAAGCATCAACAATAAACTGGTAGTTAAAGAGGGTATCGGGCAGCTGCCTTTTTATTTTGGCGGTGATGTTCTGCAGCTCAATTTCCTTCAGCTCCACTTCGTTTGAAAAAAGCTTCATGAAGTTGATGTTAGCCTTGATGGTGCCCCCGGAGATAAGCGTGTCTTTTGTTTTGTCTTCGATGTACACATTGTCGAGATGCACATTGCCGGAAAGACCAAAGCCAATGCGGCCAATGTCTACACGGGTTTGTAGTTTATTTTCCAGGTAATTCTCTACGCGGGTAGTGAGAAAGCGCTGCACCGGTGGTGTGAGAATAAGGAGGAAGACCAATAGAATAAAAAGGACAAGAAACAGGAGTGTCTTTAACAGGATTCTTCCAATCCGCGCAGGCACACTTCTCTTCTTCGTCGTTATTTCGGTTTTGACGGGTTTGTTTTCTTCTTGCATGGTGAATGTTAAGCGGCACAGAAGAAAAGGCAAATAACATTCCCCTAAACGAACTGAGCGAATTTCAGGATGAAGGAGAGATTTTTATACAAGGGCGGCAAGAAGCTGAACATCCTTGTAGAACAATTTCTACAAGGATGGCTTGAGAGGTTAGAAGCAAAAAACCTCGCTGAAAATGCAGCGAGGTTTTTGTCAGAAGGGTTTGCCTTTGTTTCAACCCACTCATTATTGATTACTCATCATTTCAATTCTCCCACCATGTTAGCCGGAATCACCCACTGGTCAAATTCTTCCGGTGTTACATAGCCAAGTTTCACCGCCATTTCTTTCAGCGTTGTCCCTTCCTTGTGGGCTTTCTGTGCAATCTCCGCTGCTTTGTAGTAACCAATTTTTGTGTTTAAAGAAGTCACCAGCATCAACGAATTCTCCACATGCTTTTTAATGTTTGCTTCAATGGGTTCGATGCCAACGGCGCATTTGTCGTTGAAGGAAACGCAGCCATCACCAATCAGTCTTGCACTGTGCAGGAAGTTGTAGATCATCATTGGCTTGAACACGTTCAGTTCAAAATGGCCCATTGAGCCACCCACATTAATCGCCACATCGTTGCCCAATACCTGTGCGGCAATCATCGTCAATGCTTCGCATTGCGTTGGGTTTACTTTGCCGGGCATAATGGACGAACCGGGTTCGTTATCCGGGATAAAAATTTCACCAATGCCTGAACGCGGACCCGACGAAAGCATACGAATGTCGTTGGCAATTTTCATGAGGCTTACGGCAACTGTTTTTAAAGCGCCGTGGGCTTCCACAATGGCGTCATGCGCAGCCAGTGCTTCAAATTTATTTTCCGCCGTGCGAAAAGGAAGGCCGGTTAAGGCTGCAATGTGTTTGGCAACATTCTCCGAGTAACCTTTTGGCGTGTTAATGCCGGTACCAACGGCGGTGCCGCCAAGTGCCAGTTCGGCAAGATGGACAAGTGTGTTTTTAATGGCTTTCAATCCATGATCAAGTTGCGATACATAGCCGCTGAATTCCTGTCCCAGTGTTAGCGGCGTGGCATCCATAAAATGCGTACGGCCAATCTTCACTACGTTCATGAACGCCTTGCTTTTTTCCGCCAGCGTGTTGCGCAATTTTTCAATGCCTGGAATGGTGGTTTCGAGTAAGATTTTATACGCCGCAATGTGCATGGCGGTGGGGAAAGTATCGTTGGACGATTGTGATTTGTTTACGTCATCGTTGGGGTGCAGCACTTTTTCTTTGTCTTCTAATCTACCGCCGTTCAACACATGTGCACGGTAAGCAACCACTTCGTTTACGTTCATGTTGCTTTGCGTACCGCTTCCGGTCTGCCACACTACCAGCGGGAAATAATCATCCAGCGCCCCTTCCAAAATTTCATCACACACTTTACCAATCAGGTCCGATTTTTCTTTCGGCAGTACACCGGCTTCAAAGTTGGTAATGGCGGCCGCTTTTTTCAGGTAAGCAAAAGCACGGATAATTTCTTTGGGCATGCGGTTAATGTCCTGCGCAATTTTAAAGTTGTCGATGCTGCGCTGTGTTTGCGCACCAAACAGGGCATCAACAGGCACCTGCACTTCGCCCATGGTATCTTTTTCAATTCGGAATTGTGACATGGTAATATTTTAAGTGGCGCAAAGATAAGTGAAGGCATTTCGATACGGAAGGCAGATGGAACCCTTGCTTTTTACCGCGGAGAACGAGAGAGGGAGAGTTTGCGCAGAGGTATCTTTCGTTGCGCCACTGCGCCTTTGCGTGAAATCCTCTTGCTCTGCAAAGAATGGTTGAAACGAGGATAGCAACTCGCTTAAGCGGCCCTTTGTGGCCGATAGCCCTTTCTTTGGGGGAGTTTGGGCCTATCCTTATCAAAGGCATTCTTTTTGAACTGTGCAAGGAAAACGCAGGTATGAAGTGGTTTATTGGAATTGTGGTTTTGCTTTTTGCCGGCTGGAAAGCCGCGGTGTTCCTTGTCAATAATACCGGTGAGCAAACGGCGCTTGTAACAACCGACAGTTTGCAGGCCAAGGGCCCAGTTGACAGTGTGCGCATGGGAGAAACCATCGACACCCTTACAAAAAAACATCTTCCTCTCCCGGAAGGAAGTATTGATACAAAAAGCGTAAACCCGCAGGATGTTGTGAGCTTTGCAAAAACGCTGATTGGTGTTCCGTACCTGTACGGCTCAACCGATCCCGCCAAAGGTTTCGATTGCTCCGGCTTTATTACTTACGTGTTTAAACATTTTGATATTGTTGTGCCGCGATCTTCTATTGATTTTACCAATGTGGGACAAGAAGTAAGTGCTTCACAGGCCAAAGAAGGCGATTTGATTTTGTTTACCGGCACAGACAGCACTGAGCGGTTTGTAGGGCACATGGGCATTGTGGTGAGCAACACCGACACACTGCGGTTTATTCATTCCACTTCCGGAAAACAATACGGCGTAACCATTACGCCGCTGAGTAGTTATTATAAAAGCAGGTATGTAAAAACGGTACGCATTTTCCCATAAAGAGTTATTCCATATCTACCCGATATGGGATAACTGCGGAAATGTTTATCTGCCTTTGAACGCTGCTTTTCTTTTCTCGAGAAAGGCCGTTGTCCCCTCTTTCATGTCTTCCGTTTCAAAGCTTTTGCCGAAGCCTTCCAGTTCTACTGCGTAACCGTTTTGGCTGTAGGCAGCATTGGCTGCTTTAATGCAGGCGGCAATGGCCAGCGGCGCTTTGGTGATGATGGTTTCTAAAACAGCTTTTGTTTTGTTCAGCAATTCTTCCTGCGGCACCACATAATTTACCAGCCCGAAGTGCAAGGCGGTTTGTGCATCAATCATGGTGGCTGCCATCAGCAATTCCATTGCTCTTCCTTTCCCAATCAGTTGCACCAGGCGTTGTGTGCCGCCATAACCCGGAATCAATCCCAGGTTTACTTCCGGCTGGCCAAACTTTGCGTTTTCACTGGCAATGCGAAAGTGACACGCCATGGCAAGTTCGCAGCCGCCACCCAATGCAAAACCATTGACCGCAGCAACAAAGGGCTTGCTGCAGTTTTCAATTCTAAAAAAGATATCCTGCCCTTTTTTCGCCAGTGCTTTTCCTTCTTCGTTACTCAGCCCCTGGAACTCGCTGATGTCGGCGCCGGCAACAAACCCTTTTTGTCCTGAGCCGGTAAGAATAACCGCTTTGATTTCAGGGTTACTTTCTACTTCGTCAACCACGTTGTTCAGGTCATTCATTACGTCCTTGTTCAGTGCATTCAATTTATCGGGACGATTAATGGTGATGGTAAAGATGCCCTTATCGAGTGAAGTAAGAAGTGTTTGGTACATGCGAAAAAGTTTGTGCAAAAGTAATGGCAGATGTTCTGCTGTACATCGGTATTGAGAGAAGCTTGCAATACGGTTATTCCATTTGCATTTGAAGCCCTGTTTTTTACTGTTCACTCACTGAAAGATGCTGTTGGGTTTGTTTTACTTCCGTTGCATTTTTCTGCACAGCAATTTTGGTTTATGGCGATGAGGCTACGCAAGTTTTGGCAGGATTGGCGGTCTGCAAAGCGGCGCAAGAAAGCGCTTCTTTACTGGCAGAAGCGGTCGGAGATTTTGCAGCAGGGCCTTCCTATCTATGCTGATGTACTGGATTGCTACACCAGCCGCATTTCCACGGCGCAGCTAACGCTGGTTTATCTAAAGCTGTCGATTCCAGTGAAAGGAGATGTGTCTGTAGAAGCAGTGTCCACCGCCTTTGTGGCTTGTGAAAGCCGGACACTTATCAGCAAACGTTTGCGCATACGCTTTCTGCCCGGCGATCTTTCGCATGTGGTAATTGCCGGATGAATTTTTAGTCGGACGGTTCCATACGAAGCCCTGCATTTGTGGGGCTTTTTTTATTGCATTGCCCGGCTTCCTAAATTGCAGATGAACGATGGATTTAGTTATTCCATTTCTTAAAGAAATGGAATAACTGTTAGCACACGCTTAAATAAGATGGCAGTTTATGTTGAAGACGAGACGGAAAATAGTTTGCTCAATAGATCAGAAAGGCCGGTGTTCTTTCACCCAGTCCTGAATATAACCTGCAATATCAGCCGTAGGCGTTCCGGGGGCAAACAGCCGGCCCACACCTTGCTCGTTCAGGTTCTTCATGTCTTCTTCGGGAATAATGCCGCCGCCTGTAAGCAGCACATCGTTCATTCCTTTTTCTTTCATCAGCGCCGCAACTTTTGGAAAGACCGTCATGTGTGCACCGGATAAAATGGAAATGCCAATGGCATCCACGTCTTCCTGCAAGGCTGCATTTACCACCATCTCCGGGGTCTGGCGAAGCCCGGTATAAATCACTTCCATGCCGGCATCACGCAGAGCGGTGGCAATTACTTTGGCACCGCGGTCGTGGCCGTCTAAACCCACTTTGGCAACTAACACCCGTATCGGACGATTGATTGTATTCATAGCAAGAAGGCAAAAATAAGAAAAGCGCTACTGGTTTATGGTAAGCGTTACGCTGTTAGTGCGACGGTACCTGCTCAAGTGCATTTTCCATGCGGGTGATGGTTTCTTCTTTGCCCAGCACTTCTGCAATTTCAAATACAGGTGGGCCAAACTTACCGCCAACAAGCATTAAGCGCATGGGCAATTGCAATTCGCCGGGCTTGATGGTTGCTGTTTCTGCCAACTGTTTAAAGAGTGCTTCCAATGATGTTGCTTTCCAGTCGCTGATGCTGCGAAGCGATTTAATAAGGCTTTGAAAGAAATCTTTTTTAGCCGGGTTCCATTTGGCAAGAATAGGCGTGAAGTCGATTTGCTTTGGCGCTTTAAAAAAGAAAAAGCTGTGCTCCCAGAAGTCAGGTAAAAGGGTGCAACGATCTTTCACCAGGCCAATCACTTTATCCAGGTAAACATCATCGCTGATTTCGAGATCGTGTTGTTGGAAAATTGTTCTGACTTCTGACCGCAATTCTTCTACTTCTTTTCTTTTTATCCATTCATGGTTGAACCATTTTGCTTTTTCAAAATCAAACTTAGCGCCACTGCTGTGCACTCGCTCAATAGAGAATTTCTGCACCAGTTCTTCCAGCGAAAAAACTTCCTGTTCTGTTCCGTCGTTCCAGCCCAACACGGCCAGCATGTTTACAAATGCTTCAGGAACAAAACCTCTTTCGCGGAAGCCTTCGGTAAGCTCGCCGGTCTTTGGATCTTTCCAGTTCATGGCAAAAACCGGGAAGCCATATTTGGCGCCGTCACGTTTACTGAGCTTTCCGCTTGGCCCAAGTATTAAGGGGAGATGCGCCCATTGCGGCATGGCTTCTTCTCCAAACAAATAACGCCAGAGCAACACATGAACCGGTGCGCTGGGCAGCCATTCCTCACCGCGAAATGCGTGGGTTATCTGCATGAGATAATCGTCCACCACAACGGCCAGGTGATAAGTTGGCATCCCATCGGCCTTCAGCAATACTTTATCATCAACAACCGATGTGTCAAAACTCACTTCGCCGCGAATGGCATCGGTAAACGAAACCGTTTCGCCTTCCGGCATTTTAATGCGAATTACATGCGGTGCGTTTTGCTGCAACAGGGCATCCACTTCTTCTTTGGAAAGCGTTAGCGAGTTGCGCATTTGCTGGCGAACAGTGCGGTCGTATTGCGGCGAAGGATTTTCGGCAGTGCGTAGTTTGTTGCGCATGGCATCCAGTTCTTCGGCCGTATCAAAAGCATAATAGGCGTAGCCTTTTGCTACCAGCTCTTCGGCGTATTTGCGGTAGCTTTCCTTGCGTTCGCTTTGCCGGTACGGACCATAAGCGCCGCCGTGTTGTGTGCTTTCATCGGGGTGCAGGCCGCACCATTTTAAGGTTTCAAAAATGTAGTCTTCCGCACCCGGCACAAAACGGCTTTGGTCGGTGTCCTCTATGCGAAGAATAAAATCGCCGCCGTGCTTTTTGGCAAACAAATAATTATACAACACGGTGCGAACACCTCCTAAATGCAACCCGCCTGTAGGACTGGGAGCAAACCGTACACGAACTTTCTTTTCCATAGCCGGGCAAAAGTAGTTACAATCGCCAACAAGCAATGTGCAATTAGCAAATGCCAATTGCCGGGTGAGCATTGCCAGTTGCTTCTTCTACCTTTGGCAACCATGCTGCAACGATTTTTTATAAAGACGCCCCGCTGGGCGAGAACGATGTTTCCCGATTATACCTGGCGCATGCCAACTACTGAAAAAGTAGTTTATCTCACGTTTGATGATGGTCCGCATCCCACCATTACTCCCTGGGTGCTGAACCAGTTGAAACAGTACAATGCAAAAGCTACGTTTTTCTGCATTGGCAACAACGTGGTAGCTAACCCGGAAACATACCAGGCTATACAGGACGAAGGCCATACCGTGGGCAACCATACCTTTCACCATTTGAACGGGTGGAAGACGCCGGCTGTTGTTTATTTAAAAGATGTGGCCCGGGCAAGAGAGGTGATTTCATCTAATTTGTTTCGGCCGCCTTTTGGAAAGATTACGGCAAAGCAGGCAAGAGGGCTGCAAAAAGAAGCCGGGATTGCAAACGCCAAGGTGATTATGTGGGATGTTTTGAGTGCCGACTACGATACAAGCTACAGCTATCAACAATGTACCGATAACGTATTAAAAAATGTGGAAGCCGGGTCGATTATTGTCTTTCACGACAGCGAAAAAGCCTTTCCTAACCTGGAGAAAACCTTGCCTGTTGTGCTAAAACATTTGAAGAATGAGGGTTATAGATTTGAAAAACTAGTAATGGATTTCTTATAAATAATTTGGGCCTGGGTAGAAACCCTGGCCCGTTTTTAATCCGTACCCTATGAAAACTGGTTTAAAGGTAAAAGAAAAAATTTAATTCGTGCAAAATAACTTATCAGGTATTTTCTGCTTATTTCTGAAAAAGCGCTGTAAAAATTGAAATGAGCAGAAGCTTAAAAACGATTCTTTGTTGATTAACAAAGCGCAAGCTCTGCTTTAGTTGACAGATGCTGCTAAACTGTGTTTAAACACTAAATCGATTGGGGTTAAAAAAGAAAAAGTGAAAGACGATTGCACTACCTTTTTTTGACTGAGTTTTGACCCATGCAAGCTGTACTGATTGACACCCATGCACACATTTACCTGCCCGAATTTGACGATGACCGTGAAAAGATGATTGCTGCCGCCTCCGCCGCCGGCCTAAAGGCTATTTATCTTCCGGCAATTGATTCCTCTACCCATGAAAGAATGCTCGACACGGAAAAGGCCTTTCCGCTTTGCCGCAGCATGATGGGACTGCACCCTTGCTCTGTGAAGGAAGATTTTGCCAAAGAGATAGAAATTATAAAAGCGTATTTGTCCCAACACCAGTTTATCGCCGTTGGTGAAATTGGACTTGACTTTTACTGGGATAAAACATTTACCGAGCAACAATATGCCGCTTTTCATCAGCATATCGAACTGGCCCTGCAGCACCAGCTTCCCATTGTCATACACTCCCGCAACGCCATTGATGAGTGCATTGACGTGGTGGCGCAGTACCCTGGCCTGCGTGGTGTGTTTCATTGCTTTTCCGGGAATGCAACCCAGGCAGAAAAGATCATAGAATTGAACTTTATGCTGGGTATTGGTGGGGTTGTAACGTTTAAGAATGGAGGACTGGATAAGGTGCTTCCCCAGGTTGGCCTTTCGCACTTGGTGCTGGAAACCGATTCTCCTTACTTGGCTCCGGTGCCTTACCGCGGCAAGCGCAACGAGCCGGCCTATACAAAGCTGGTGGCAGATAAAATTGCTTTGCTTTTAAATCTTTCAGTGGAGGAAGTAGCGGCGATCACCACGCAAAATGCAGAAAAACTGTTTTCGTTAAGCCAGAACCCTTAAATTTGCTGCCCTTCCAAAGGAGACGTGTCCGAGTGGTTGAAGGAGCACGCCTGGAAAGTGTGTATACCTCTAAAGGGTATCAAGGGTTCGAATCCCTTCGTCTCCGCGCCTGAGCCCGCTATTTATAAAATAGCAGGCTTTTTATTTGTCTTTTCGAATTTTCAAACAAGTGGTTGGGCAAGTACCGGACCTGTACGACAAGGTGCACACCATTTTCGCCCGTTGCGTTTTTTATCCCAACATTGTGTAAGAAGCCTTTGATTGGCAAACCATTGTGAGCCTGGTGGAAGCCAACCTCTGTGTGTCCATCTACACGGCGTCGTTCCAGAAACTAAAGATTAGCAAGGCGTAGGACCGGCCGCTGGAGGATGTAAAGACCGAAACGGCCATCTCTGTTTGTTTTGCCACCGCCAACGGCTCAAAGCTCATTACACCGTTCCTGCATCTGGTGAACGAGGAAGTGGCAGCGGGAGAGGGGTGAGAGAAATTTTATGAACTGGTGCCAGTGCTGTGCGTTGTCACCCTGAGCTTGCCGAAGGGTGGTGCGTAGGGTTATGAGCCAGAGGTCAGTGCTACTATTAGGCTTCCGTTGCGTCGCACTCTTGTACGTTCGGGAACACTATTTGACAGAGAATAGCACAAGTCTATTCCACTCAATGGCAGATGTGCATGATAAGAAGACGAGAAGTTACAACATGAGTCGCCAAGGCTACAAAGCCTGAAATGCTCATTGTAAAAAAGCTATTTTCACGAAATACTAAATTACTAATGACCCGAAGCTTTTACTCTTCCTCAATCTCTAATTTTCTTTCAAGTTCATACGAAAACATAATAGGTCAACTGGCAGACAACAATGAATTCTCCCTTGAACAAACTCAGAGATTCGCCTGGAGAGAGCAAATCAAAATTCTAAAGGAGGCTTTACTAAATTATCACGGCAAGATATTCTTTGAGTATTCTATTCCGAGAATGGGAAGACGAATTGATGCGGTAGTTCTTATCAAGAATACGATTTTTGTTTTGGAGTTTAAAATAGGGGAACGAGAATTTTTAGCAAGTTCTATGGACCAAGCTTTAGATTATGCTCTTGATCTAAAAAATTTTCACGAAACAAGTCATAGGCATTTAATTGCTCCGGTTCTAATTGCTACTGCAGCCGAAAACGCAACTCCTATTATTTCACTGACACCTCACAATGACAATATTCTGTTTGCGATTAGAACAAACGTATCCTTATTAAAGGAAGTAATCAGTGATGTATTGCTATTCGCAGATGGAGAGAATATTAACGTTGAAACTTGGGAAGCCGGAAGATACTCGCCTACACCTACCATAATTGAAGCAGCAATGGCACTTTATAGTGGTCACAATGTTGCGGAAATAACTAAGAGTGGAGCAGAAGCCAAAAATCTAACCGAAACTAGTTCTGCACTAGAGGAAATCATTCGAAGGGGAAAGCAAAATCATGAGAAAGCCATTTGTTTTGTGACCGGTGTACCAGGAGCCGGCAAAACTTTAGTAGGGTTAGACATTGCGACAAAACATTTGGGCAAAGGGAATGATCTTTCAAGCGTTTTCCTTTCAGGTAACGGGCCACTAGTGGCAATTTTACGGGAAGCCTTAACTAGAGATAAATATAATAGAGAAAAAGCACGGGGTAAAAAAGTTAGAAAAGGCGAGATCATGAGTGAGGTGAAATTATTTATTCAAAACGTTCACAATTTTAGAGACGATGTTTTAAAAGATGAAAGGCCGCCGTTCGAGCATGTCGCAATATTCGATGAAGCACAAAGAGCATGGGACGTTACCCAAACAGCCAACTTTATGCTCCGCAAAAAGAACACACCTGATTTTAATATATCCGAGCCAGAATTTCTTATTTCTGTTCTTGACAGACATAAAGACTGGGCAGTTATCATTTGTTTGGTGGGAGGAGGTCAAGAGATTAATACAGGAGAAGCAGGAATTAGTGAATGGATTGAATCACTTAATCGATCATTTCCTGATTGGAGGATTTATGTATCTGACAAACTTACTGATAGCGAATATGCTGCTGGCCATGTTCTAGAAAAATTGAATTTACACAAACACGTTAATACAAATCCTGCATTGCACCTTTCTGTTTCACTTCGATCATTCAGGGCGGAACATCTATCATTACTTATCAAGAATTTGTTAGACCTGAAGAAAAATGAAGCAAAAAAGAATTATCAGGACATAAAAGATCGATACCCAATTGTCCTCACCAGAAATGTTCAAACAGCAAAAAAATGGCTTAAAGAAAAAGCTAGAGGAACAGAGAGGTATGGTATCGTTGTTTCCTCCCAAGCGATTAGGCTGAAACCCTATGCAATTGATGTCAAGTCGCCAATGGATCCTATTCACTGGTTTTTGGACGACAAGGAGGACATTCGCTCTTCTTATTATTTAGAAGATGTTGCGACTGAATTCCAAGTTCAGGGCTTAGAATTGGATTGGACCTGTGTGACATGGGATGGAGATTTTAGATATTCATCTGACGGCTGGAAGTCCTTTTCGTTTGTAGGGAGCAGGTGGCAAAACATAAATAAGGAAGAAAGAAGGTTGTATTTAAAGAATGCATATAGAGTTCTATTGACAAGAGCAAGACAGGGAATGGTGATAGTAGTCCCTGCAGGAGATATTGAAGACCCCACTCGTGTTCCGTCTTACTACGATTTTACTTTTAATTATCTCGCTGAAATAGGATTTGATGTGATTGAGTAATCAATCAGACTGTGGGATTGGAGCGGCAAGCCGCTTCCGCGCTGTTATATGGAGCGCAACAAAATCACAACATAACACAGCCTTTTCTTAACTTAGTTGTTGATGCAGCCACTGCACCGAGACACTGCCTAGCACCAACAACAGCGTCAAACCAAAACAGCTTAATACAAAGGACATGAAATCTTTCTTCTATTTATCGGTGGTTCTATCGCAGGGATTTTAGCAACTTTTCTATTTGCGTATTCAACTCGTGTCGCGAACAAACCTAATGACGGCGTACTTGGCCTTACAATGTTTCCCAAACAAGGTGAATGCGTAACAACAACATCAAAAAATAAATCTTGTGAAATAGAAGTTTTTCAAGATATAGCGCCAGATGCAGCCTTGGCGACTATCAAATATTATTCGGATGAAGAACTTTACGTTGGCAGAACATACCGCAACTACGATAAGAAACGATGTAGTGATTTGGCTTCTAAGTCATGATGGTAAGACATATTATGATGTCCAAAAAATCGATATTTCAAAAAATGTGTAAGACAAATGGGCACGTATCAATACACGACCAAAAATGAATTTGAAAAAACAGTTCCTGCTGTTGTAATAGAGTAATTGCAACATTTAAAAACTAAATATGCAAGCATTGCTCTCGATACTTTTAGTAATAGCAATATTTGCTTTTAGACAAATTGTTTTTAAGCAGAGACGAAAACAAAGGCGTGACTATTATCGCAATGTTTATCTAAAATCGGAAGCATGGGAGAGGAAGCGTTATGTAGTTCTGAAGAGAGATAATTGGCGTTGCGTATTTTGTGGTGATCGTGCGACGCAGGTACATCATACGAAATACGCAAAATATAATATTGGGAGAGAACCTATTAAGTGGCTTGTTTCAGTATGCAAATCTTGCCATAATAAACAGCATTATTGACTTCTCTTTCGCCGCGAGTCTTCTGCAAGGGACTCGTGATTTGCTTAAAATTAGCTGAATAGAATTCCCGAACGTAAACGAGAGCGACGCAACAGACGCTCAATAGTAGCACTGGCCTCTGGTCTATAAAACCTCACATCAAAATTGCCCCTTGCACCTTTTACTTGTAGCTGTTGCCCACCGGCAGGGCCTGTGCGCCAATGAACATTTCATCGCCTTTCACGGCCGTGATCTTGCCCTTTGCCACAATAAACGAGTGGTGAATGCGCAGGAAGATGGAGTCATGTTATTCCAGCACCAGGCCGAAACCGGCCCAAATGCTACAACACTGCCTTACCCTTATTTTTGCCGGCTAACAAACTTATCATTTGCGCCAGCCCCTGACCCCAGTTCAACTCGTAAACCAGCCGCACACGCTGCATGCTTGCGTGCAAGAACTGGCTCGCTTTGATACACTCAGCTTCGACATTGAATTTGACAACAACAGCTACGGTTATGGCGTAACGCTTTGCGTGGTACAGGTGGCCACACCCGGTGCCTGCTATGTCATTGACGGACTGGCCGGCCTTGACCTGGCCCCTCTTTACATGCTGTTCCAGGACCCACGCATTCAAAAAATCGTGCACACTCCCGGCGAAGACCTTCGCCTGCTGCACAGCCTTGGCTGCTACCCGCAAAACGTATACGATACCGAGGTGCCGGCCCGCCTGCTCAACTATGAGCATACTTCGCTGGCTACGTTGCTGCGTGAAAAGCTGGGTTTTGAGATGAGCAAAACACAGCAGCGAAGCAACTGGCTGCGTCGTCCGCTTACCAAAGCGCAGGTGCAGTACGCAGCCGATGATGTCATTTGGCTGCACCCGTTAAAGGCCGTGCTGGAAGCCGAAGCCGCAGAGCAGGGATTGGTTTCTTTTGTACAGCAGGAACAGGAACTACTAAACACAACGCTTTACCCTGTGCCGGCCAAAAACGATTTTCTTCGCCCCGCCGATCAATACACGTTGAGTCCAAAGGAACAGTATGTAGTAAACGCCTTGCTTCGCTACCGCGATGAGCTGGCAAGAAACATCAACCGTCCGCCCTACCAGGTTATACGTGAAGAATTTTTGCGTGAGCTGGCTGCTGGCAGCCGGCAGCCTGAAAGTATTTTGCAGGAAGCCGGGATACACCCACGGTTTAAAAACCGCCGCTTTTCAAACGGGCTTCAGAACCTGCTGGCGCAGGCTAAAAAGGAAGCGGCCGATCAAAACCTTTCTGCTAAAAAGCAGCGAGTCCGCAATAGCACCGGGCCAGTTGGCAATCCTCGCAAACCCCCTGACGACCGGGAAAAAATATTCGTCCCGGTGAAACAGGCGCTGGTTCAGCGCTTTGGCGTTCATGCCGCTACTTTCCTTCTAAGCAACCGGCTGGTGAACGAACTGCTGAAAGGCGCTATCACCCTGCAAGACCTGAAACCTGCTTACCGTCAGGAGCTTATTTACGAAATAGCTGCTACCAACGGGATTGACCTTAGCGCCTACACGTCACCACCCGCAAGCACGGCGTAGTTTACCAGCCCTCACTCCGTTACCGTTGCTTCTTCTTTGCCTGGCAATTCTCCTTTGTCTTCCTGATTATCATGTTCAATAGCGGCAATGGCTGCAGAAAACAGCAAATCAAGCCTAGCGGCATGTTCGACTGGTTCTACTGTGTTTTCTACAATCACCATTTCGGTGTTGTGTTCTGCCAGTGACTGGGAAACGTCCACCGCAATCTTTTTTCGTTCGGGCAACTGGACTCGAGGATAAAAATGGCCAGCCGCCGCCTCCAGAAACGTTTTCAAAACCTGCCAGAAGTTGTAGATGCGTCAAATTCTCAATAGTGTATTTTCAGAGACAATCCAGAATGATTGGGAAAGTTTCTAATGTAAAATATAGAAAGGTTCAAATCCTTCTTCCTCCGCTGAAAACTTGAAAAAAGCCTGCAATTCAATCATTTGCAGGCTTTTTATTTTTGCGAATAATGCCCATGTCCCCAGTGTGATATATGATGAGAGATTGTAATGAAGTCTAATATAGTTGCATCGGTTTTGGCGTTAATTCCCTGCCAGATGCTAACAGCCCATCTTGCTGTCTTTAATTGCTTAATAAGTAGGTTTGAAAGCGGCTTCCAGATTTCTACATCCTACTTTCGCTCCTTATTTATAGAAAATGCAGTTTAGCGATTTTAAGATTGAGAAACGTTTATTGCAGGCGGTCGCAGCACTTGGCTATACAACGCCAACAACCATCCAGGAGAAAGTTTTTCCCGTGGTAATGAGTGGTGCCGACGTTTGTGGAATTGCGCAAACAGGAACGGGTAAAACCCTGGCGTATTTACTGCCGTTGCTGAATGCCTGGAAGTACGCCAAAACAAAAGAACCACAGATACTGGTAATCGTGCCAACACGGGAGCTGGTAACGCAGGTGGTGGATACGGTAAAAGCATTGTCTGCACAATTAAGTGTTCATGCAATTGGCGTTTTCGGTGGCGTCAATATCAATACGCAACGGTTGGAGCTGCAAAATGAGTGCGACGTGCTGGTGGCTACTCCGGGACGATTGTACGATCTGGCTGTAACCGGGGCGTTCAAAGTAAAGTCTATTAAAAAGCTGGTGATAGACGAAGTGGATGAAATGCTGAACCTTGGTTTTCGTGCGCAGTTGCAAAATATTATGGAGCTGCTGCCGCAACGTAGGCAAAACTTGTTGTTTTCTGCTACGCTAACCGAAGAAGTGGAAACATTAATGAATGATTATTTTGATCACCCGGCAAGGGTGGAGGCAGCGCCTGCCGGCACGCCAGTCGAAAACATTATTCAGTCGGCCTATGAAGTGCCCAACTTTTACACCAAGGTAGCTTTGTTGAAGTTGTTATTGAAAGAAGAGGAGACAATGACGAAGGTGCTGGTATTTGCGGCTACAAAAAAGCTGGCAGATGAACTTTACCAGGAACTGGAAACAGACTTTGAAGGGACCTTGGGACTCATTCATTCTAACAAAGAACAAAATCATCGTTTCAATACGGTCAAACAATTCAGGGAAGGTGTTTTCCGGTTTGTTATCGCCACGGACATTGTTGCCCGTGGGATTGATATTGCGGAGGTGACACATGTGATCAATTTCGATCTGCCGGACAATCCGGAAAATTATATTCATCGCATCGGTCGAACCGGCCGTGCGGACAGGAAAGGTTATGCCATCAGTTTCATTACTGAAAAAGAACAGCCGATAAGAGAAGCGATTGAAGCGTTCATGAATCAGCAAATTCCTACCACTCCTTTACCTCCGCACTTAGCGATATCGACCCGGCTAACGGAAGACGAAATGCCGAAAGTGTTCATGAAGGAGATCCCTGTCAAACTTCCGAAGAAAGAAGAGCGGGGTGCTGCCTTTCACCCAAAATCGGCCAAGAACAGCAAGGTCAATAAAAGAGTAAGCAGGAAAGAGGAGATGAAGAAAAAGTATGGTAAACCAATTAAAAGAACAGGCAAAAAATAAAGGTATCAGATGGCATCAAACGACCCGTTACATGGCAAAACCTTAGAAACTATCCTGACTCAACTCGTAGATCATTTTGGCTGGAAAGAGTTGGGAACCCGGATCAATATCAATTGCTTCAACAGTAATCCGAGTATTAAATCAAGCCTCACGTTCTTGCGTAAAACACCTTGGGCAAGAAAGAAGGTAGAAGAGCTCTACATTAGCATTTTATAGTCCGGCATGCGTTTTCGGGCCGATAATGAAATGGGTAGGTGAAGTTTGGCCAGTCGTTTCATTGCCAATTATAGTTTGACATTCACTTACTACCTGACGTTTGACTCTTAAAAAACGGGGTTAATGTTCTTCTTCATTTATTCCCAAAAAGTGCCATAATCATTATCAACATTCCCTTCTACTTAACCCTTCCTAAACCCAAGCCCTTCCAATATTTCTACCGCTTTATCCAAATCCTGCGCTGTCACCAGTACCAGGTCGTTGGAAAAGGAAGAGACTATAACAATGTCAACGCCAGCGCTAGCTAGTGCATCGGTAATGGTGGCAATAAAGCCCACACAATAAAACGGGTTGCCGCAGCGGATATTGATTAGTTTCCAGTGGTCTTTGTTAACCTGCAAACAGTGGGGTAGCGGCAGGTGCTGGACATTGGTTGCTACTGTTGTTTCTGTGCCATCTCTCACCACAAGCAAATGTTTTTCGGGCTCCGGCACTTCGGTTACACTTGCATATACATAGGTGGCATTGTCAATGCTAAACCAGCTGGCGGCTATCACAGCCTGCAGCTCTTTTCTATACGGCCTGTCGGTAGTAAACATGCAGATAAATCTAAATCTAATCTAAACAAATGAAGCATGACATATGTTTTTCCTTGCTCACTTTTTCTTTCAACACAACTACAACTTCTTAAAAACATGTGAGAAGCTTCTTCTTTAATACCCTTCTTTCTCATAAGCAAAAAGGAGCAAATATGTTTCTGCAAAGGTTCTGAACTTAGCAAGGCCGGCAAAGTTCTATCCCTTCCAAGGCAAAACCCTTTTGTCGTATTTCAGTATATTAGTTCTTTGGCTGTACAGCATTCAGTCTTGAATGTTTTACAAATCATGTTTTCCAAACAGCAAACCAGTATTGTTATGTATTTGAAACAAAATTTTTCGCTGCGTCATTTCTTGTTGTTGTCTGCTGTTCATTTTTGTTTCTCTTTAAGTTGTGCATCTCAACAAACCATGGACACATCGCTTTTTAAGCCCGGTGCTTCGCCCAGACTCATTTCCCGGCAATTCAGTTTTACAGAGGGGCCGGCTACCGATAGAGAAGGCAACGTGTTTTTCACCGACCAGCCAAACAATACCATCTGGAAATACGGCACCGATGGCAAGCTTCAACTTTTTATGGACAGTGCCGGCAGGGCCAACGGATTATACTTCGACGCTGCCGGCAACCTCGTTGCCTGTGCAGATGAAGAAAACCAGTTGTGGCAAATTGACAAAGCCGGAAAGGTGACCGTGCTGCTGAAAGATCACAAAAGAAAACGGTTGAATGGTCCCAACGATGTTTGGGTGCATCCCAATGGTGATCTCTATTTTACTGATCCCTATTATCAGCGTCCGTACTGGACCCGCAAAGCGCCGGACTTGGAAGCGCAGGATGTCTATTACCTGCCGAAAGGAAAAGCCGAAGCCGTGGTTGCGGTCAAAGGATTGAAACAGCCAAATGGTATTATTGGCACGCCTGATGGCAAGTGGCTTTACGTTGCCGACATTGCTGATAACAAAACCTATCGTTACGCTATCAAAAAAGATGGAAGTCTGGGTGAAGGCGCCTTGTTTGTTGCCATGGGCTCCGATGGAATGACGCTTGATGAACGCGGAAATCTTTACTTAACGGGAAAAGGCGTTACGGTATTCAATTCTTCAGGACAGCAAATCGCGCAAATACCCGTGCCGGAGAAATGGACAGCCAACATCACCTTTGGCGGCAGGCAGCGCAACCAGTTATTTATTACCGCTTCCCAGGCATTTTATGTATTGGACATGAATGTGAAAGGAGCGAAGTAAGGTCGTAAATTCTAGCGTTCTTCCGCCAATCAAAATCATTTGTTGTTAGTTGCATTGCTTTTGCAAACTCTCTGCAATTCAAAAACATTGTACCCCGATGGCAAAAAAGTGCGATTTTAGTCACGGCTTAAACAACCGTGCAAGTGTGAAAAAGCATGACTGATGAAAACGAATTAATAGAACGAACCATTCAGGGAGACAGAATTGCGTTTGCGAAACTCTTCGAGCAACATCATCAGCGCCTTGGTGCATTTGTTTTCGGTATCACCCGTTCAAAAGAAACGGCCGAAGAAATTGTACTGGATATTTTTTTAAAGATCTGGATGAGCCGTGAAGTCCTTTCCGAAGTCAAAAATTTTGATGCTTATCTTTTTGTGCTTGCGAAGAACGCCGCTATCTCCGCCCTTCGGAAAGCCTGCCGCGAACAGGCAAAGGCAATCCAATGGAAAGCCGATGCAACAGCACAACTGCAAACAACAGAGGGAAATGAAAAAGAACTTTACCTGAACCTGATTGATGAAGCCATCAGCCAGCTATCTCCCCAACGAAAAAAAATCTACCTCCTTAGCCGCGAAGAAGGCCTTACCTACGAAGCCATCGGCAACCAGCTCGGTCTTTCCAAACTAACCGTACGGGCACACATTCAGCAGGCGGTGGCGTTTATTTCCAACTATGTACGCTCCAGGGCCGGCAACAAACTAGGCCTGTTGTTA
>DATKHJ010000500.1:0-4168 GCA_035510335.1 Flavisolibacter sp.
TTAACAACTGGTTCGGTGAGATCATGAAGCAGGGCGGCTCTACGGCAAAAGAAGTGGTGAAGATCTTTCACGTGGATAGCTGGGAGTGCGGCAGTCAAAACTGGTCAACAAACTTTCGGGAAGAGTTCCAGAAACGCCGCGGTTATGATCCGCTTTCCTACCTGCCAATCATGGCGGGTGTACCGGTGGAGAACAACAAAATCTCTGAAGGTTTTTTATACGATGTGCGGCAAACAATTGCCGACTTGCTGAACGATAAATTTTTTGGTACGGTGCAAACGCTTGCCAAAAAGCAAGGTGTGTTGTTTAGTGCGGAAAGCGTGGCGCCAACAATGTTGAGCGATGGCATGCAGCACTATTCAAAGGTTGATTTGCCAATGGGAGAGTTCTGGCTGCGCAGCCCAACACACGACAAGCCGAACGACATGCTGGACGCCATTCACGGTGCCCACATTTACGGGAAGAACATTGTGCAGGCCGAAGCCTTTACGCAAATACGAGCTGCCTTTGATGAACATCCCGGCAACATCAAGGCACTGGCCGACCGCAATTTTGCACTGGGCATTAACCGGCTGTCGTTTCATGTGTTCATGCACAACCCGTGGATGGACCGAAAGCCAGGTGTGACGCTGGATGCCATCGGGCTCTTGTTTCAACGCGACCAAACCTGGTGGCCAAAGGCTAGTGCTTTCACCGATTATATACGTCGCTGCCAGGCCTTGTTGCAACTGGGCAAACCCGTTACCGATGTGGCCGTGTTTACAGGTGAAGAATATCCGCGGCGGTCACTGTTACCGGAACGTTTGGTGCCATCGTTGCCCGGACTTTTTGGTAAGGAAGCGGTAGAGTGGGAGCAACGACGTTTGCGCAACGAAGGACAGCCCACCCGCAAACCGGAAAACGGTGTGACCTATGCCGCCAATACCACCGATGCAGGAAGCTGGCCCGATCCGTTGCGTGGCTACGCCTATGATTCGTTCAACCCGGATGCGCTGATGCGATTATCATCAGTGAAGAATGGAAAGATTTCACTAACCACAGGAGCAGAATACAAATTGTTAGTTGTCCCAAGTGCACACAAGATGTTGCCTGATAGCGGCAGTTTGTCAAGTGATGCGTTAAAAAGCATCATGACCCTTGCATTTAATGGGACAACTGTTTTAATGGACTATAAACACTTGAACACCTTAAGTCTGACCGATGATGGAGTGAATGCTAGACGGATAATGAGAGAGGGTTTAAGAACAAACGATAACGAGCATTCTCCTATTTACAAAATTGGTAAAGGAAAGCTCGTTACCGGCGTGTTTGATGCATCGTTTGAAACATTAGGCATCGCACCTGATTTTATCGCTAGAAATGTTTCCGGCGAAAGAGCAGATAGTCTTGCATGGACGCATCGGGCAGGGAAGGGTTTCGATATTTATTTTATTTCAAACCAGTCGGGCAGTGCAAAAGAATTGACGCTTTCGTTGCGGGTGGCTGGCAGGCAGCCGGAGTTGTGGGATGCGGTGACAGGGACCATTTTGCCGGCGAAGAATTGGAAAGTGGAAGCCGGCAGAACGGTATTGCCGATGCGGTTGGAAGGCAGCGGCTCTCTGTTTGTGGTGTTGCAGAAAGCTGCGGTTGGAAAGGCTGTAAAGAATGGAAGCAATTGGACTTCCACGACAACAGTACAAACAATCGATGGCGACTGGAAAGTAAGCTTTGACCCTTCGCTTGGCGGACCGAAAGGCGAGGTGGTGTTTAGTGCTTTGCAGGATTGGAGCCAGCACACCGATACAGCCATCCGGTATTACTCTGGCACGGCCGTTTACCGCAAAACGTTTGAATGGAAAAAGGCTGCAAATGCAAAAGTGGTTTACCTCCATTTAGGCAACGTAGCCAACATGGCGGAAGTGTTTGTGAACGGTATTTCCTGCGGAACGTTGTGGACAGCGCCTTACCGCGTTGATATTTCGAAAGCATTGAAGCAGGGAAGAAATGAACTGAAAATAGAAGTCGTGAACACCTGGGCCAACCGGATGATTGGCGATGCGAGGTTGCCGGTGGAAAAGCGAATCAGCAGTACGGTGTACCCGTTTAAGATGGAAGGGAAGCCGTTGTTGTCGGCGGGTTTGTTAGGGCCGGTGAGGGTGGAAATATCAAAGTAACGCTTCCCAGGTTTCTGAACTTAGAATGAAAATGTAACTTTGTGTCGTTATGACTTTCTACGAAAAATATCCACAGTTGCAGGAAAAGGGATTTTTGGTGCAGGTTCTTACGAATACTGTTTATACCACTATGTCGTTGGAAGATCAGCAGGTTCCTAAGCCAAAAGTTGAAGAGATTGTTTTGGCTTTATTGGCCGACGAGGATTTAAAAAGGGCTTAATTCAAAAGCAATCAGGTTGCGTAATGGCTCCATATTTCCGGCATCGGCAGCTTTCATTGCATTAATATAAATCTGACGGCTTTCCCCTTCACGATGATACAGCACCAGCGGCCTGTATCCAAACTTCAGGGCTACCCAATTCATCAATATTCTTCCGGTTCTGCCATTGCCATTGTTGAACGGATGAATGCGAATGAACTCATAATGCGCATAAAACAGGCATTCGATATGTTCTTCTTTCGTTATGGCAATGGAAATCTTGAAATTCAGGTTATCAATAAACTGGTACATTAAATGGATAACCTGATGCGGTTGTGGTGGTTCCAGTTGCCCTACGATAATATTTGTGTTTCGCCATTTGCCAGCCCATTCATACAAATGACCAAAGGCAGTTTTATGGATGTTGAGCAGCAATGTAGTGGAAATCGGTGTTTCAGTGTCGAGACCAAATAGGTAGAGTTCTGCTAAAGCGATGCCTTTTGCTTCCTGTTCATTGATGGCATCTTTGTTTGTCAGATTCAACAAATTTTCTTCAGGGGAAGGTGTCCAACTGGTGTTGTCCTGCATGTTATAAAGATAACCTTTCCAATGTGACCGGCTTGAGCCGGAGACGTAAGGCCAGCGAGCCTAAAGTTTGAGGAACACTACGGGCAGCAAGAGAACCATTTTTCTTTTAATCGAACCGGATCCAATACTGCCAGTTCCGGTTCAGGATGGTGTCCTTGTTGGGCGGGTTCCTTCGTTGCATGGTACCGCCGTTCGGCAGGTAGGACAGGCGTTCCCTGACGGTGACACCCTGATCTTTCAACTCCCTGTCGCGTACCGAATACTTGATCGTGCTGTCTTTATAAACGGAGAATTCAAACAGGAAGTCTTCACCCAGGCGGGCCTGGTACGTCCTGATCTTTTGAAGTGCGTCGTTCGGAAGCTTTGGGTTAAACGCAGCGGCGGTACCGGAAAAACTGTAATCAAAAGAAGCATGTTCTTTGATCTCGTTTTGCAGTGCGGAAAAGTTTTGCAGCAGGACGCTGCTGATGCTATCGTAAAGCGGGAGTTTGGCAATGACCTCCGGGTCGAAAGGATGGGATTTGTGGTCAAAGTCTTTTTTCCCGGAGCCGCAAGCCGCTGCAAGAACGCAAAGCAGAAGAACAGGTAATCGACTCATAAAGGAAGGAATTTAGGGAGGCAGACCAACCGATTGTAAAGTTAACCTTATTTGCCTCTTTGTTGCCGGGACGTTGATGTAAGATGACGGGCCTGAGTCAGAGACATCAGGCCAGCGAGGCTAAATTTTGGAGAACACTACGGGCAGCAGGGGACCGTAACACTAAAATTGCTTCATTAATTTGTTTGAATAATTTGGCTTATCCTGTCAAAAATCATTCTGAAATTTGAAAAGTCAAAGTCTTCTGTGAAATCTTGGTCCAGTTCAACCAATCTAGCAAATGTTGCTTTCGAATGAATCCAATCGGCGACTTCGCACATTTTTTGTTCGTCAAAGATCTTCTTTGCGTTTTCATTCTCGAGCCTAGGTTCATTGAGTTTCCTTACTTCCGGCCTGCCTGTACTCTTATTGTGCAGGTAGTCTACTTCGTTATCGAAGTAGAGGCTTTTTCCGTTTTTTTCTTTTTTTATTTCATCATCAGTGTAATAGAATTCGATAGAAATATTTGAATAATTCTCCCTGCCAACTGGAGTTGGAATACAAAATGAAAAGACGTTATTTCCATAATTCTTAAAGGGCTGTCCGCCACTTTCAACGTCTGTAACAATAGATTGTACATCTCTATCAAAT
>DATKHJ010000501.1:0-6637 GCA_035510335.1 Flavisolibacter sp.
ATAAGAAGTTGTTCCGCCACAGGTAACAGCAGCACGGAAGTAAACAGTGGTATTGGCAATAATGGTCGTATCCGGATCTTCCATTAGGCTACCGAAGTTTGTCCAGTTGGTTGCGCCGTCCTGCGACGTCTGCCACTGGAAGGTTTGCGTGGCTCCCCAAGAACTAACCGTCAGGTAAATACGTACAGGGCTGTTTTGGCAAACAGTGGTATCGTTGAACACCGTGTTGCCGGCATCTGGCGGTAATGTACATGGCAGCGCCACAAATTCAAATGCACCAATATCCGGCGGATCCTGCCGGTTTACATTCACGATGTCTGTTACAATGCCTGCGTTGGTGGCTTTGTTGTCAACGGCGCCATTTGTTGGCGTATAGTCGCCAGCGGCCGCATTTGCATAAAACGGATTTCTCGACAGTGAGTTCGCTTCCTGGTTGGTAGCAGCTCTCCAGTCGTTGATGGTGGCACGGGTAGTGGTAAGATAACCAACCGAATTTGTACCCCCAGCACTGTTTAAGAAATAGTTGTTGTGATCAGCAATGAAACCGGTTGCAGCGCTATTCAGGTACACCGCATGTTTGGTGCCTGTACCGCCACGGCTGATGGTAACCATGTTGTTGTAGAACAAAATACCACCAGCTTCCGTTGTCTGGTAAAAGCCTCTGGTAGTGGCTGTAGAAGTAGCGCCTACACTGTCCAGTGCAATGGTGTTGTGCAGGTACCATACGTTATCAGAACCCGTGTTGGAAATACCCACTTGCGCACCCTGGCCATTCACCTTGTAAATGAGGTTGTTCACCACCATGTTCTCGTTGTCGGTAGTGGCATCGACACCTGTGAAAAAGATTCCATTGAAAGCTTCTGTGCTTGCCAGGTCGCCGCCAAACGGATTGTGAATCCTGTTTTTGGAAACCATCGCTCTTGTGCTGACAGTTGTAAAATATATACCATTAAAAGTAGAAAGTATGGAGCGGGTTGGCCGACTGAAGGAGTTTCCTTCGATGACAGTTCCCGAGCTACCGGCTACATAAATACCATAGAGGTAGAAATCTTTTACCGTGTTGTTGATATAGCGGTTGTTGAGGTTGGCGCCGGTTAAGGAAGCAGCCAGCGTCATACCGGCATAACCACCATTGATGGTGTTGCCAATGAACTGGTTGAAATCGCACAAAACAGTACCGGTAGATGTTACGCCGGTTTCCGAACCATTGATAACGATACCAGCAAAGTTCGCTGTAGTTGCGGTAGTATTCGTGTTGATGATACAGTTGCTGATGATGTTTGAATCGGCATTTGAAATCAGCTGCACACCATAACCGTATGTACCCGAACCGGCATTGATAATGAGGCTATCAAAACGAATATAATCGGCGCCTCTTAATTTGATCACTGCTCTTTCGTTGGTGTTGTTTGCCGTAAAGCCAATGGTAGAACCGTGTCCGGCAAACGTTACTGTGTTCACAATTGAGGCACCCGGTATTGGCGTCATGATCAGCTGCTCGTTGTACGAACCTGCAGGCTGGCCAACGTTGTTTACCACGTCGAAAACAACCGGGCCGCTAATACCGCACTTGATATAATTATAGGCTTCGTTGAAGTTGTTGAAACGGCGACTGGGAACATCGGTTGGCAATGCATTGTTGATCACAAAGTTGCCCGATACCAAAGCAGGGGAAATAACCTGCACTGGTACCGACAAGGAAGATTCGCTACCGCATGAAACTTCTACCCTGTACCAGGTGGTTCCGGTTTGGGAAGTAGTGTACGTAAAACCTGTAGCACCTGCTATGTCATTATAAGTAGTACCGTTTGTTGAACTCTGCCACTGGTAAGTAATACCTGCGGCAGAAGTAGATCCCTGCAGACTCAACGTAAACTGCTCGGCGCAAACTGTGCCGGAAGAACTAACAGCAGTACCCGCATTTGGTGCACCTGCGCAAGGAGAAAAATCGGTCACCAGGATGTTATCCAGTCCAATATCGGTTACACCAAAATCAGACGTTGCTTCAAACCGGATAATGGTTGTTGCCGAGGTAGAACTAAACTCAATGCTTTTTGTTTTCCATACGGAAGAAGTACGAACGCTATCGAGGCGCACAAATGTTGAACCTCCGTTGGTTGACAAGTAAACAACAAGGCTGTCGTTACCTGAAGTATTGATAAAATCGAAGCTTAAGCGTTTGGCGGCTGAAGCAGTTGCTGCATTCAGGTGCAGGTTCAATTGACCTTTTGTACCGCTTGATGCACTCCAGGTGTGGAAACGGGCCGAGTAGCTACCGTTTGAGGCATCAGGATTGTACTCACCGTTGTCAATATTGGTCCATCCTGCCGCATCGCCTTCATCGTTTCTTCTCCATGAATTGTTTCCACTCAGCGGTGAGTTTCTCCAGAAATTATTCGGAATTTCTTTTACGCCGCAACCATTGATCCAGGTGTTTTCAAAGCTTTCAGCAAAAGGCATGGTCGCATAAACCGGGAGGTTAATTCCTACCTGAACTGCCGTAGAGAAACTGTTGGCTGTACCGCAAAGAATCTGGCGACGATAATAAGTAATTGCCGTTATACCATTGATTGTATGTGTTGTACCAGTTGCCCCTGCTATGTTTGTCCAGGTAGTGCCATCAGGTGAACTTTGCCATTGGAAAGTAATGCCACTGGCATCGGTTGCGCCGGTTGCATTCAGCGTGAATGGCGTATTGGGGCAAACAGTTGTTGACGACGACACTGCAGTACCACCTGTTGGCGTACCGGAACAAGCCGGGAAGTCAACGACATTAATATTATCTAAGCCAATGTCAGAAGCACCCGTTCCAAAGTCAGAGGTAGCCTCAAAACGAAGGATGGTAGTAGCCGACGTGGAAGTGAAAATAATTTGTTTCGTTTTCCATGCGGCCGCTGTGCGAACGCTATCCAGACGCACAAACGTTGAACCTCCGTTGGTTGACAGATAAATAACAAGGCTGTCGTTTCCTACCGGGTTAATAAAATCAAAACTCAATCGTTTGGTAGCCGACGCAGTTGCAGCATTCAGGTGAAGGTTCAACTGACCTTTTGTACCGCTTGGGGCACTCCAGGTGTGGAAGCGGGCCGACGACACACCATGCGAAGCAGCAGGCGTGTACATCCCTGTAGCAACAGCACCCCAGTTTGCAGAGGCACCATCGTCATGTCTTCTCCACGAATTATTACCATCCACGGGAACTCCTCTCCAGAAATTATTAGGGGCATCATTTACCGCACAAATGCTTAACCAGTTGGCTTCAAAACTTTCTGCAAATGGAAGCGTAGCGTAAGCCGGTTGAGATACGGTAATAGTTGCCGCAGTGGAAGTACCATTGTTGCCGGAACAGATGGTTAACCGGCGGAATTGTGTAGTGGCAGAAATACCGGCAGAAGTATATGTTGCGTCAGTTGCGCCGGCAATGTTGGTCCAGGTAGTACCATCGGGAGAGCTTTGCCATTGGTAAGTAATACCAAACACAGTTGTAGCGTCTGTAGCACCGGTTACCGACAAGGTAAACGGATTTCCCGTACAAACGGACATAGTAGCGGGTGCCACTGTACCGCCAACCGGTGTACCACTACAATCGGGTATGTTTACTATTGAAACGTTATCCAACCCGATATCAGTTGTACCGAAATCAGAAGTAGCTTCAAAGCGGATAACCGTTGTTGCTGAACTGGAAGCAAAAAGAATAGACTTCGTTTTCCATACTGTAGATGTACGTACGCTGTCAAGCCTTGTAAAGGAAACGCCGCCGTTTGTAGATAGTAAAACAACCAGGCTATCCGATCCTGATGTATTAATAAAGTCGAAGTTTAAACGCTTACCGCTTGAACCGGTATTGCAGTTCACATATAGATCAAGCTGGCCTTTTGTTCCGCTTGAAGCACCCCATGTATGGAAGCGTGCAGAAAAACTTCCTGCCGATGCTTCCGGTGTATAGGCACCATTATTATTTCCCCAGGCGCCGGAGTTTGTTGTGGCGGCATCATCACTTCTTCTCCAGGAGTTGTTGCCGGTGGCTGGTGTGTTTCGCCAGAAGTTATTGGGAATATCTTTCGCATCGCAACCATCAACCCAATTGGCTTCAAAGCTTTCGGTGAAGGGAAGTGTTGTATAAGCTGGTGCGGTTACGCTAACAGATATTGGTGTCGAAAAGCTGCTGTTGGCTCCGCAGATAATTCTTCTCCGGAAATAAGTTGTTGCGCTAATTCCGGTTACGTTCAAGGAAGATAAGGTAGCACCCGGGATATCTGTCCAGGTTGTATTGTTGGGAGAGGATTGCCATTGATAGGTTAATCCTGTTGCTATTGTTGCTCCTGTTACGCTCAATGTAAACGGAAAGGTAGGACTACAGGCGCTGGTAGCGGTTGATTCGGTCGTTCCTCCTGTTGGCGTGCCTGAGCAACCTGATGGCGGTGCCCATGAAAAAGTTAACCCGTCAGCCGGTGGCGTAACGGGAATTGTAGTTGTTTGGAATTGGGCTCCTTCAGCGTTTGTGGTGCCGGCAACGGTTGTATTCCAGTCGTGCGGGGCATCTGTTTTCCTGTTATGGTAATCGGTCGCAACTCTTCCGCCCAGGCCAATTTGTGCGGTTACTGATGTTGTGGACGTGGTTCCAAAAACAAAAGCACCATATTTTACTTGTACAACGTTCGTTGTTTCGTTCAGGATAATCTGGAAGTTGAACGCATCCCCGGTGCCGCTAGTCCCAAATCTTTTATAGTTGGTCCACTGGACCACCAGCTGGCGGTTCGGTGCCGTTCCAATTGTTTCAAGCCTTAACTCGGCTCCTGCCTGCGCCTGAAGGTCGCGGCCAACACCTGCTATCCTCGCTCTTAATTCGTTAGGTGTAATGACCACTGCAGACGATAGCGGCGTGTAGGCGCTGGTAGTATTCAAATTTACAGGGGTAGTTAATGTAGAATTGCCAAGTGCAATCCAACCGTTGTTGTTTACTCCCACCCTGTCGTACGTATTTCCTGCATAGGTAAACGTGAAACCGATAGGAAACCCTTGCCCTGAATTTGTTGTTCCCCCGGCAGGAATAGCCGGATTGACAAAATATTGGTCGTCCGAGGAAGTAGTGCCTAATAATATTCCACCGTTAATAGGGGAATAGACACCTGTACTTTGGGAAAAGATGTACGTACTAACTGTTTGCGATTTCGCAGTGTTGAGTACAGACAATGCAAAAATTACCAAGAAAAGAGCGTAAATTTTTCTCATACCAGCTGTTGTAATTATAAAAGCGGCACTAGGCCTGTGCATGACTAGTTATCTGCCGTGTAGCCGAAAGGCCACGGGCTTAGGTACTGACTATTTTTAAAGGCAATCGCGTTTAAAGCAACGAGGTCGTTTTCACCTAGTAAAGACAAGTAGAGGGTAGGAGATCGTGGTAATTAAACTTTTAAAAACAGTTCTAAAGCAGTTCTTAAAAAAGCGTTAAAGGAGTTTGAAGATAAATAGTTTACCGAAACAGAAAAAACAATTTTAAACACATTGTTAATTTCCAAGAACAAATAAGTTAAAACTACGCGGAAGGATTAGTAAAAATACTTAAACAAAACCGTTGTTATTAGACTGAATTAATATTTTACCTGCCTTCCATTTCAATAGAAAGCCCGATTTAAAATTCTCCTGTTGTTATTTTCTTACTTGAAGTAACCTGACAATCTCAATTGGATATGCCACTCAGCTTTTTTTGTTTTAGTTGAGTAAAGTTCAGAACTTGGCTTTTCCTCTCCCTTTGAACTGCGCTGCCAGAGAACACCTCCTTAGAATTCACTCCCATGTTTCAGGTGTCTCTTTCTTATTGTAAGCATCATCATCCAGAAGCGGATTATTATCAGGGCATACGTTCTGCCCGGCCTCCTCATCTTATCCAACTTCCAACAACGCAAATTCTTCACAGTTCAAACCCGAAGCTCATTATGTTACACAACAAAACAACACGTCTTTTTTCGCTCTGTCTCAGCTTTCTCCTCATTTCATTTCTCACATCGGCACAGCTCAGTGGAAACTATACTATTAACTCGGCGCTGGCCACCGGTGGTACAAACTTTCGAAGCTTTAACGACCTCGCAAGTACACTTACAAACCAAGGCATTTCAGGGTCCGTTACTGTTGATGTAGTGGTAGGCTCAGGACCTTACACTGAGCGGGTGACATTTACAACAATTGCTGGTTCAGGGCCAGGTGCTACTATCACTATTAACGGCAATGGTAACACCATTTCCGCCCCTACAAGTTCTGCAGAAAGGCACGTTCTGCGGTTAGCCGCTGTCTCTTATTTTACACTAAACAACCTGTCTGTAGCACCTACCGGAAGCACAAACATTATGGCTGTCCATATTTTTTCTTCAGGTTCTAATATCACCGTTAACAATGTGTCGGTAGATATGACCGGCATTACGTCGACTTTAGCGGGAGGAATTGTCGCATCGGGAAGTGAAACCAGTATTTTAACGGCTGGCAGCTTTTCGAATATCACCTTCAGCAATAACACAATTACGGGCGGCGGGTATGGTATTTCTTTTATGAGTACCAGTGCCACCAACCTTTTAATTAATTCAAGTTGCTAGTTAATCGGTGAGTTTATTGAGGGTAAAGGCTATAATAAACATCATTATTT
>DATKHJ010000502.1:0-14391 GCA_035510335.1 Flavisolibacter sp.
CAATTTTACTGGCAACAGTGGTTGCCAACCCCGAACCAAAAGAAGGACAGGACTTTTTTCCATTGAGCGTTGACTACATGGAAAAAATGGCATCTGCCGGTCGCATCCCCGGTTCTTTTTTCAAAAGAGAAGGCCGCTTAAGCGATTCGGAAGTATTGGTTTCTCGTCTGATTGACCGTGCTCTTCGTCCGCTTTTCCCCGAAGATTACCTGTGCGAAGTACAAGTAATTGTTACGCTGATTTCATCCGACGAGCAGGTGCTGCCAGATGCAATGGCTTGTCTTGCTGCATCAGCCGCTTTAGCGGTTTCCGATGTTCCCATCAAAGAAGTTATTTCTGAAGTGCGTGTTTGCCGCATCAATGGTGAATACAAAATCAACCCAAGCCGTGCAGAAGCTGAAGTGGCTGAACTTGATTTCATTATTGCCGCCACGCAGGACAACATTATGATGGTGGAAGGTGAAGCGAAAGAGTGCAGCGAAGATGACCTGGTAAAGGCATTGGAAATTGCTCACGATGCCATCCGCATCCAAATCAAAGCGCAGCTTGAACTGCGTGATATGGTTGGCGTAACCGGCAAACGTGATTACACCAGACCTGCAACAAACGAAGCCCTGCAAAAACGTGTGTATGATATAGGCACGGAAAAAATGCAGCAATTGTCGAAAGGCAATTTGCCAAAAGCAGAAAGAAAAGAAGCCTACAAAGCTATTTACGAAGAAATCACCGCTACGCTTGCCAAAGAAGAGAATCTTCCGGAAGGCGAAGAGGTATCTTCTGAAATTAAAAAGCTGGTCAAAAAATATTTGTCCGACCTGCAGTACGATGTAGTAAGGGACATGATCCTGAACGACCGCGTACGCCTTGATGGCCGTGGACTGGAAGATGTTCGTCCACTGGATATGGAAGTAGATGTGCTGCCAACGCCACACGGTGCTGCCCTGTTTACCAGAGGCGAAACACAATCGTTAACAACCGTTACGCTGGGTACACCGCTGGATGAACTGCTGGTTGAAACAGCGGGTAAATCGGTGGAATCTCGTTTTTATCTGCACTACAATTTCCCTCCGTTCTCAACCGGTGAAGTGAAATTCCTGAGAGGTCCGGGTCGTCGCGAAATTGGTCACGGTAAACTGGCAGAACGTTCATTGAAGCAAATGATGCCTTCCGGCGATTACGCTTACACCGTTCGTATTGTGAGTGATATTCTGGAGAGCAACGGTTCGTCTTCTATGGCGACAGTTTGCGCCGGTTCTCTGGCGTTAATGGATGCCGGTGTTCCCATTCCAAAGCACGTTGCTGGTGTGGCCATGGGTTTGATCACCAAAGAAGGAAAATACGCCGTATTGACCGACATTCTTGGTGATGAAGATCACCTCGGCGACATGGACTTTAAAGTAACCGGTACAAGAGAAGGTATCTGCGGTATCCAAATGGACATTAAAGTAGATGGCTTGAGCATGGAGATCATGCGCAATGCACTGGAGCAAGCCCGTCGCGGACGCATGCATATTCTGGATGCGATGTACAACTGCATTCCGGAAGCTCGCAACGAAGTGAAAGCACATGCACCACGCATGGTGAAAATGTTCATCGACCGCGAATTCATTGGTGCTGTGATCGGACCTGGTGGTAAAGTGATCCAGGAAATTCAGCGTGAAACGGGTACAACCATCAACATTGAAGAAAAGAATAACCAAGGTGAAGTCAGCATCTTTGGTACCGATAAAGAGAAAGTAGAAAAAGCACACAACTGGGTGAAAGGCATTGTGGCCGTACCGGTTGAAGGTGATGAATACGAGGCTACCGTGAAATCGATTATGCCTTACGGTGCGTTTGTAGAATTCCTGCCAGGCAAACAAGGTTTGCTTCACATTTCGGAAGTAAGCTGGAAGCGATTAGAAACGCTGGAAGGCGTGTTGTCGGAAGGAGAGAAGGTGAAGGTGAAGTTAACCGGAACCGATCCAAAAACCGGCAAGTTCAAACTTTCCCGTAAAGTGCTGATGCCAAAGCCGGAAGGAATGAGTGAAGAAAGAAGAGGCGGTAGTGAAGGTGGCGATCGTCGTCGTGATGACAGACCGCGTTTTGAAAACCGTCGCGACGAACGTCCGCAAGGCGAACGTCCGAAGCTTCAGCGCAACATGGGCAACGGCTCAACCGAACAGGGACAACAAGAAAAACCACAACAAAATTCTGAATCGGAAAACCAATAAATATTGTACCGATGAAATCAAAGGCTGTCTAACGACAGCCTTTTTACTTTTGCACAATGAAGCACATTCAAATTGAGATTATTGCCAACGACTACCAACAGGAAGAATTAATCGCTTTGTTTGACGATTACGACGCAACCGGCTTTGAGCAAACCGATGAAAAATTAATCGCCTATTTCAACACGGATGATTTCGCCAAAGATGAAATTGAAAAGCTGCTGGAAGGTTATTCATATCAACAAACAGAAGTAGAAGAACGCAATTGGAACGAAGAATGGGAACGCAATTTTCAACCCGTTGTCGTGGACGATTTCGTAGCTGTAAGAGCACATTTTCATGCACCGATAAAAGATGTGCAACACGAAATTGTTATTACGCCGAAAATGAGTTTTGGTACAGGCCATCATGCTACCACATACATGATGATGCAGCAAATGCGAGGCATCGATTTTGGAGGGAAGGAAGTATTTGATTTTGGTACAGGCACGGGCATTCTTGCCATTCTTGCCGAAAAATTAGGTGCAAGAGAAATCTTTGCCATTGATGTTGATGACTGGAGCATCGACAATGCAAAAGAAAACTTTGAGCGGAATGATTGTCACAACATCCACGTATCTCTTTCTTCGCAATTGCCGGCTGCGCAGTTTGATGTGATTCTTGCCAACATCAACCGCAACGTGATTCTTGATTACATGCCGCAACTCGTAAAAACACTTCGTAAAAATTCACAGGTACTTTTCAGTGGTTTGCTGGTAGCAGATGAGCACGACATCGCCGCGTCTGCAGAGGGAAATGGCTTGTCTTTTGTAACAAAAAGCGAGAGGCTGGGATGGGTATCGTTGTTGTTTGTGAACGCATCGTAATGCAACCGTTAAATTAACTTGACCTCTTCGGCCTTTTAAATTATTTTTGATCTCTTGTTAATCAATTGCATGAACGAAGTTTTATTGATCATTCTAGCTTATTTGATTGGAAGTATTCCAACAGCCGTATGGACAAGCAAGTATTTCTTCGGCATCGATATCCGTGATTATGGAAGCGGTAACGCAGGCGCAACCAATACTTATCGGGTGCTGGGTGCCAAGTGGGGAACGTTTGTGATGATTGTTGATATGTTGAAGGCATTGCTTGCTGTTAAACTGGCGTTCTTTCTTCCGTACGAAGACAAATCTGATTTTTATTTGATCAACATGCAGCTGGGTTTAGGTCTGGCGGCTGTACTGGGTCATATCTTTCCCGTTTGGGCCGAGTTCAGAGGTGGTAAAGGTGTAGCTACTTTGTTCGGAATGGTGCTGGGCATTCAACCCAATGTTGCCATTTGTTGCGTAGGAGTGTTTGCCATTGTACTTTTTCTTACCCGTTGGGTATCGTTAAGTTCTATCCTGGCAAGCATTGCCTTACCGGTTTTCATTCTATTCATATACAATGAACCCGAGCCGCTTTATCGCATTTTTGCCATTACAGTTGCGTTGCTTGTTTTACTCACGCACCAAAAGAATATCGGCCGCATTTTAAAAGGAAATGAAAACCGTCTCCCCATTTTAAAACACCGCGACCGGCGTAAAAACCGCAAAGGCTAATTTAACGTTCTGAACAGTTTGCTTCGCAAGCTGTTTTTTGTTTTGGTATAATCATTGAATTCTCTGGATTATAAAATCATTAGAAATGGTACGCAGAATTTTGACCCTATTTATTGCGGCTTCCACAATCGTAGCCTGCTCAACCAACGCCATTACAGGCAGAAGCCAATTAAAACTAGTTTCAGAGCAGGAATTGCAATCCATGGCCTCGCAGCAATACCAGCAATTTATGAGCGAAAACCGTGTGGTGTCCTCCGGTGACAGAGATGCTGAAATGGTACGCCGCGTAGGCAACCGTATTGCCAACGCTGTTACACAATATTTTAATTCAAAAGGCTTGGGTGATCAACTGCAAGGTTACAAGTGGCAATTTACCCTGGTGCAGGACAATAGCGCCAACGCTTGGGCAATGCCAGGTGGCAAGGTTGCCGTTTACACCGGTCTTCTTCCCATTACACAAAACGAAGCCGCATTGGCTGTTGTTTTGGGCCACGAGGTAGCACACGCAGTGCTGGCGCATGGTAACGAACGTATGAGCCAGGGATTGGCCCAGCAATTAGGCGGTGCAGCCCTTTCGGTAGCGCTTGCTAACAAGCCCGCAGCCACGCAAAACCTTTTCCTGCAGGCCTACGGCTTAGGATCACAGGTTGGTGTGTTGTTGCCTTTCTCCCGCAAGCAGGAGCTTGAGTCAGACCGTTACGGGTTAATTTTTGCCGCGATGGCGGGTTACAATCCAAGAGAAGCTATTCCACTTTGGCAGCGTATGGAAGCACAAAGCAATGGTCAAAAACCACCGGAGTTTATGAGCACCCACCCATCGGAAGGTCGCCGGATTGAACAATTACAACAGTACATGCCAGAAGCTTTACAGTATTATAAACCGGCTGGCGCACGCTAAAATAGCAGTTGCAGAACTGGTAAAATCCCGCTAAAATGCAGTATTGGCGGGATTTTTCATTGGTTAAAGCTTGGGTCGGGTGCTAAAATGTCGTACATTTGCACAACATTTCAGAAAAGAGAAACCCCTCTTAAGTTCTTTCTTTTTGTTGATTTTTAACCAATAAAACAAAGTATGTCCCAAACAATTTTAGACAAACTGAATCTGAAAAACGACAAGAACATCTTAATCCAAGGGCTACCTTCATCAATAGAAAAACAGTTTAGTAAAGTTTCTTTCGCCAAAAATCTCACCCCGCTTTTAAAAACAAGAAAAATTGATTTCGCACTCATTTTTGCAGTTAACGAAAATCAATTGAATGGCATTTTGGGTGATATTATGCCGGCGCTGAAAGACGATACAAAACTGTGGGTGGCGCATCCGAAGCAAACCTCGAAGATCAGTACCGACCTGAACAGGGACAGCAGCTGGAACAAGTTGAATGATCTGGGATACGAATCTTCTGAACTTGTTTCTTTGGATCATGTGTGGCAGGCTTTTAATTTTAAGAAAGGTGAAGAAATGGCTGAAGAAGTGATGGAAGTAAAAGTAGAACGCAAATCAACCCGGAAAGCAGCCGTAGCTTAAACGAAATAAACCAACATAAAAAAAAGACCACCCGAAAGGAGTGGTCTTTTTTTATTTCCGGCATTGATTGCTAATTATCAAGGTTGGAAAGAAAAAATCCTTCTTTGTGTAAAACGGTTTGGTTGGGGATGGCTGTTAAAAGCGAATCTTTCAAAAGTTTTTCCACCAGGTGTAGCTGTTGTTGCTGGTCGCCGGATTGGGCGATGAGTTTCCAGCTCTCAATTTTCATGAGGGCCCGCTGGCTTGTTTTGTTAACGTGCCGGTCTAACCACTCGCTTCTTTCAGCAAGGTATAGCTGGTGGTTACGAAAGTAAGCATGCATAGGTAGAAGATTAAAGTTTAAAGCTTAGTGACGATTGTCGGAACAAATTAAGGAGAAAAAGTTTAAAAACATAGTGTTAGAAAACTTCCATTCGGCCAACAAACAAAAAAGCCTGATGAAGTCATCAGGCTTGCAGGCGTGGAAGAGAGAAAAGAATTTTTATGCAAAAGCTTCTTCCGCCGATCTGCTGTAGTCTTCGGTGAGCTTCTTCTGCAATTCGTATCCTAGTGGTTGATACGAGTCAAACTGCATTTTAAACTTTGCCCGTCCTTGTGTGATGGAGCGAAGAGAAGAAGAAAACCCATGCATTTCTGCCAGCGGGACTTTGGCAATTATTTTTTGAAAATGTGCTTCGCTGTCGATGCCTTCTACCATGCCGCGGCGGCTTTGCAAATCGCCCATCACCGCACCGGTCAGTTCTTCCGGGCATAGCACTTCTACTTGCGACACCGGCTCAAGCACTTGCGGATCGGCTTTCTGAAAAGCGTCTTTAAAGGCCATTATACCGGCAATCTTAAACGAGATGTCGTTGGAGTCAACAGGATGCATTTTGCCGTCGTAAATGCAAACTCTTACGTCTCTCACATAAGAACCCGTTAGCGGTCCTTCGTGCATTTTTTCCATTACCCCTTTTAAAATGGACGGAAGAAAACGGGTATCAATAGCACCACCCACAATGCAGTTGTAAAACACCAGTTTACCGCCCCACTCAAGATCAAATGTTTCTCTTCCCCGCACGGTTAATCCCTGTGGTTCCGGCATGCCATCGTAATAAGGCTCTATGCGCATAAACACTTCGCCAAACTGGCCTGCACCGCCCGATTGTTTTTTATGCCGGTAATTCGATTCCGCCATCTTGCGAATGGTTTCGCGGTAAGCAATTTTGGGTCTGCCAAACTTCACAGGCACCTTGTGCTGGTTTTCGATTTTCCATTTTGCAACAGCAAGATGCATATCGCCCTGGCAGTGAATCAATGTTTGTTTTAATTCTTTCGACACTTCAATGAGGACGGTAGGATCTTCTTCCCGCAGCTGGTGCAGTGCCTGCGCCAGCTTTTCTTCCTCGCCTTTGTTGACGGGGTCAATGCAAACAGTAACGTTGGAAGAAGGAAAGTCGATTGGCGGCAGTTCGTACACTTTGCCTTTTATGTGAAGTGTGTTATTGACATGCGTGTTGCGAAGCTTTAACGTGGCGCCAATATCACCGGCTACCAGTTCCTGCACCGGGATGCGTTTGTTGCCTTCCAGCAGAAACAACTGGTTGATTTTTTCAATTACACCGTTTGCTTCATTCACCAGTTCCATTCCGGCTTTAACGGTGCCCGAATACACTTTAAAAAACGAGAGGTCGCCCACGTGTGGTTCAGAAATTGTTTTGTACACAAATACGCAGGCCGGACCGGCTGCATCGCAAGCCAACTCTTCGCCTTTGATTGTTTTTTGCGCCGGCATGTCGCATGCACTCGGACAAACATTGTCAATGAATCCCATTAATCGTCCGCTGCCCATGTTGCGCAAACCGCTAAGGCAAAACAGCGGGAAAATGTCATGATTGATCATGGCCTTTTTCATGCCTTCTTTCATCTCGTCTTCATCCAGTTCGCCTTTGTCAAAATATTTTTCCATCAGCGCTTCATCGTTGCTGGCAATGGCTTCCACTAATTCTTTATGAAGCGCATCAGCTTTTTCCCGTTCGTCATCCGGTATGGATAGCTTCTCAGGCTTGCCGCCCGTGTCATGAAATTTGTACATGGTCATGCGCAGTACATCAATAATTTCATGAAAGCCGGCGCCCTGTTGCCGCGGGTATTGCACCACCGTTACTTTACTGCCGAAATGATCTTTTGCCTGCTGCACGGTTTTGTCAAAATCGGCGGCATCATCATCCAATTTGTTCACGGCAAAAATCATTGGGGTGCGAAATTTTTCCGTGTACTCCCAAATAATGTCAGTTCCTACTTCTACACCCATAGCAGCATTCAACACCATTACACCTGTATCGGCAACCCGCAGGGCCGATACCACTTCACCCACAAAATCATCATAACCCGGCGTATCCAGAATATTGATTTTGTACCCTCGCCATTTTGTGTGCATGAGTTTAGAGAAGATGGAATTACCACGTTCCTGTTCCAGCGGGTGGTAATCGCCAACGGTGTTGCTTTCTTCAATGGTTCCGCGGCGATTGATGATGCCGGCTTCAAAAAGCATGCATTCCGCCAAGGTTGTTTTGCCGCAGCCGGCGTGGCCGAGCAAAACAATATTTTTTACGTGTGAGGTATCAAATTCTGCTGCCATATAGCAAAGATTTTAAGGTGAGGCAATAGGAGAGAAGCCTTGCAGGAAAAACGCAAGGAGAGGGGAAGAGGAGGCTGACTTAGTTTATGGACAACTGGTATTATTAATGAAATTTCTGAACTCGTCGCGAAGTTCCTGAAGTGTATTTTCCAGGCTTAGAAATTCATTGAGCAGGTTTTCGTGTGCTGCATAAACTTCTTCGCCGGATGTTTCCAGGTCAACTTTTCGCTGGTGCATTTTAATTGTCTGCTTCAGATCGTGGATGTTGTTGAGCTGGATGTCGAATTGATTCTGAAAGTGCTCTACTTGTGTGAGATGGTCTTTCGTTAAAGATCGTTTGCACATGTCGAGGAGAGCTTTTTCGCAACTCTGAAATTCTTCTCGGTAGTTGCGAAGGATTTGCCGCCATTCAGTGCATTCGGCTGCAAGCTGCGAGATGTCTGTTGTAACCATGGGATGAACATTTAGAGGTTAAAAAATAATTTCCGTGTTCACGAGTCCCCCGGTGTGGATGGTAGATTAAATTTAAGACCCTTTCGAAAGAAAAAAATCTATTTTATCTCGCCTTAATTGGTTAAATTCTTTGCGTTGGAGAGGCTGGTTGGGAGGTTAATCCGGCTATCCGGTCATTGGTTAATCTGTGTCGTGCAATGCACAACATTCTTACGTACTAAACTAACGTTTATGGAGTTTACTTTGGAAAAGCTGGATGTTTATAATGTAGCAGAAGCTTTCTCCGATAAGATATGGAACTTGGTTGATGAGTGGAATTATTTTCAGAAAGACACGATTGGGAAGCAAATGACAAAAGCTGCTGATTCTATTTCGGCAAACATTGCGGAGGGTTATGGAAGACATTATTACAAGGAAAGCAAACAATTTTATTTCTACGCAAGAGGATCTGTTCAGGAAACGAAAGTGTGGCTCTCAAAATGTAAGCGGCGACAGTTGGTAGAAGAAAGTATATGTACGTATCTTTTAGAAGAAGCAGAGAAAATTCTTGCCATGCTGAATGCTTACATCAAATTTGTTGCAAATTCGCAGAAATCTGCAAGCAAAACGAACACCACTAACAAACGTTTAAACGGATTTACAGAGTAACCTATCGTGATCACACAAAACACCATACAGCAAATACTTTCGCGGCTCGACATTATTGAAGTCGTAGGCTCCTTCGTCAAACTAAAAAAACGCGGCGCCAACTATCTTGGCAACTGTCCTTTTCACAACGAACGGACACCGTCGTTCACCGTTTCTCCTGCAAAAGAAATTTTCAAATGCTTTGGCTGCGGTAAAAGCGGCAACACGGTTTCTTTTCTCATGGAGCATGAGAAGTTTTCGTATGTTGAAGCCCTGCGTTGGCTGGCGGCCCGTTACAATATAGAAATTGAAGAAACGGAAGTTTCGTCGGAACAAAAAGAAAAGCAGCACACCGCCGAAAGCCTGCACATCATCAACACCTTTGCGCAGAAATTTTATGCGCAGCAACTGCTGGAAACCGAAGACGGCCAGACAAACGGTTTGAGCTACCTGGAAGAGCGGGGTTTTGGTAAAGAAATCATTCAAAAATTTGGACTGGGCTATGCGCCTGATAGCCGTGATGCACTGACAAAAGAAGGCATCAAAAACCAGTACAACCGGGAGCTGCTGCAAAAGGCCGGACTGGTGGTAGAACGCAACGGACAGTTGCAGGACAATTACCGCGACCGCATCATCTTTCCCGTGCACAACAACAGCGGCAAGGTGATTGGCTTTGGTGCACGGTTGATTAAAAAAAACGACAAGGCGCCCAAATACATCAACACGCCGGAGAATGAGCTGTACGTAAAAAGCAAAATTCTCTACGGGACTTATTTTGCCCGCCAGGCCATTGACAAAGCCGATGAATGTTTTTTGGTGGAAGGCTACACCGATGTGCTTTCGCTGCACCAGGCAGGCATTGAAAACGTGGTGGCCAGCGGCGGTACATCGCTGACGCAAGACCAGTTGCGGCTCATCAAAAAATACACGAACAACCTTACCATTATTTACGATGGCGATGCGGCCGGTGTAAAGGCAGCGTTGCGTGGATTGGATATGGCGCTGGAAGAAAGCCTGAACGTAAAGCTGGTGCTGATTCCGGATAAGGAAGACCCCGACAGCTATGTACGCAAGGTTGGCGCCGATGAGTTCCGCAGCTTTGTGGCGGAGAAAAAAAGAGACTTCATTCTTTTTCAGCTAGACGTGCTGCTGAAAGATGCGGGCAATGATCAAAATAAAAAAGCCGATGTTGTAAACCAGGTTGCCGAAACCATTGCCAAGATTGACAAGACGGAAGATTTCACCAAGCAGCAGGACTACATCAGGCAATGTGCCCACACCCTGAAAATTGACGAAGCGGGTTTTACGGCGCTGGTGAACAAATACATTCGTAACCGCTTAAGCACGGATAAAAAACTGCCGTTTGACGAGGCGAAGTATTACGAGGAAAATGCTAAGCAAGGGGAGCAGACGAATTACGACGACAACACCTTTAACCTGCTTTACAAAGATGAACTGCAGGAAAAAGAAATTGCACGGGTATTGCTCGAACACGGCAACCGGCCATGGGAGGACGGTCAGCTAACGGCGGAACATATTTTTAGCGAGCTGCCGGAAGAGGACCTGTTTGAAAACGAAACTGTTCTGCAGATACTCAACGAATACAAGACCAAGCTTGATAACGGCGAGGCCATTGACAAAAATTATTTTGTTTATCATCCCGATATCAAGATCAGCACCTTCGTGGTTTCGCTCATTCAATTCCAGTACCAGCAAAGCCACCATTGGCGGGAAGAGTTGAGCCAGTCCACCGGTTACCAGAAGGCACTCTTTCAGCAGGATTTTAAAAATTTTATTCGTCTTGTTGACCCCGAGAACAAAAGAGACCTGGAAAAATTCCTGAACATTGAAGAAGACAAAACGCCGCAGGAAATTACATCGGCCATTATCTACCTGAAACTGAAAAAAGTAAAAAAGCTGTTGACGCAAAACCTGGCCGATATGGAGCATGCTTCACCCACCGAGCAAATGACGCTGTTTCTTACCCACCAGCACCTGAAGCAAATTGAGATGGAACTTACCGGTAAAATCGGGTCTGTAATTGTGAAATAATATTCATCTCATTTTATAAAAAAAGAACCGTCGATGATTTCGACGGTTCTTTTTTATTTCTAGCAAGACTATTTAAAAGACCTGTATCTCGTCGGCAAAAATCCAAGCCTTGTTACCGCCGCCCGGCTGGTCGTCCGGAATCACGCCATGGTTTTTAGCAATGAGTTTTACATAGCGTGCCTTCTTTTTTTGCGCCGGCACGGTTATCCATCCCATGGTTAACGTGTCCTTTACAAAAGTTGATGACATACCTGCAGACGTAAACTGTTTTCCATCGGCCGAAAGTAGCAGCTCTACGTGCTTTGGTGCATAAATCCAGCTGCCGTTTTGAACAATGGTGTGCATGCGCACCGAATCAATTGTGGTGGCCTTTCCTAAGTCAACGGTGGCTTCTATATCGTCGCCAATCCAGCCCAACCAGTCTGGATAGCTCAGGCCTTTTTTTGAATAGACACCATTCACCAAACTAAACGCACCGCCCTGGCCGGGATAACGGTCATTTGGTTTTTTGGTGATGGACACCTTTTTATTGGTTGCTTTGTTGAACGAAAAACTTTGTTCGAGTGAAGAAAGAGGGTTAGCTGTTTTTGCGTTTGTGTTCTTGCTAATGCTGTTCTCATACAACTTGGCAAATAAGTTCGGATTGGTACTGCTTACGTAAATCGGCTTTACATAATCCGATAGCAGGGATGCATTTTTAGACGTGGCATATTTTAATTTTCCGTTCTCTGCATTTGTAGCCAGTTCAATTTTTAATGTTCCTTCTTTTTCTGATGGGAGAATGCTGGCCTTGATATCAAAATAAGCCTTGCTGTAATTCGCCTTCCACAACTCGTAACGCCTGAACTGCGTTTGCAAACGCTTTTCAAAATCTTTCCAGTTCTTTTTTTCTTTCGAGCTCCACAACACTTCACTCAAAGCACTCATGCGGGGAAATACCGTGTACTCCACCTTCGCAGGATTCTTGATGTACTCGGCCCACACGTTTGCCTGTGCGCCTAAAATGTATTTGGCTTCATCGGTCGTTAATTCTTTCGGCAGCGGCTCGTAGGCATACACGGCTTCAATGGGGTTGTAGCCGCCAATGGTTACCGAATCTTCGTTCTTTGTCTGGCTGTGGTCGAAGTACACCGGGTTTTGCGGCGTCATAATTACCTGGTGTTTTTGCTTGGCTGCCTCAATGCCGCCTTTCTCGCCGCGCCAGCTCATGACAATGGCATTGGGCGCCAGTCCGCCTTCCAAAATTTCATCCCAGCCAATAATGGTTTTGCCTTTTGCATTGAGATATTTCTCCATGCGCTGAATAAAATAGCTCTGTAACTCGTGTTCGTCTTTCAACCCTTCTTTCTTAATTCTTGCCTGGCAGGCGGGGCACTTTTTCCAATGGTTCTTTGGCGCTTCATCGCCGCCAATGTGTATGTAAGGGGAGGGGAAGAGCGGCACAACTTCGTCCAGCACATCTTCTAAAAAAGCAAACGTGCTGTCTTTGCCGGCGCAGAAAATATCTTCAAACACACCCCATGTTTCCTGCACTTTTTTTACAGGCCTTGCCGGGCTGCCCGGTGGCGGAATGCCAACCATGCCTTTGCTTACATCGGAAGGATGGCTGGGAATAACGGTTTCTTTTTCCGGGAAACAACTAAGCCAGGGAAAAGCGGCAATGGCTGCCGATGCGTGGCCCGGCATTTCAATTTCGGGGATAACAGTGATGTGCCTTGATGCGGCATACGCCACTACGTCTTTCACTTCGTCCTGCGTGTAATAACCACCGTAGCGAATGTTGTCGTTCTTTGTACCAGGATAACGGCCAACGATGGTGCCGTGGCGATAGGCAGCGTCTTGCTGCAGGCGCGGATATTTTTTTATTTCCATACGCCAGCCTTGGTCATCGGTGAGGTGCCAGTGAAAATAATTGAGCTTGTGCAGCGCCAGGTAATCAATGTATTTTTTTACAAAATCAACAGGGAAGAAGTGGCGGGCTACATCGAGGTGCATACCGCGGTAAGAAAAGCGGGGATAGTCTTTAATGCTAACGAAAGGAACAGAAAAGTTTGGTGTTTGGGGTTTGGAATTTGGCGTTGCTGGCAGCAACTGAATCAGGGATTGCACGCCGTAGAATGTGCCAGTGTAGGTATCGCCTTCAATGCTGATGCCGTCTTTGTTTACTGTTAACTCGTACGCATCTTTTTCAGGTGCTTTAATAAACTTCCGCGTGGTTAACCGAATGTAATTTTTGCCTTCCTGCCGGTCAACATCAAGCTTAAAGCCATACACCTGTTGCAGGTAAGCGTTCAGGTACTCGGCGGTTTTGCGGTCGGCTTCGTCGCGGGCTGCAATCACCGTGTTTTTGTTAATGGTGAACTGCCCGTTGCCCACCTGCATTTGCACGGGCTGCGGAATAATGGAAAGGTTCTGCGTGGCCGTTTGCGCACAAGCCATGTTTACGGATAAAACGAAAAGGGTGAATAGTTTCTTCATATCGATTATTTCAAAATGGATACACGAATGCTGGAAGGGTATTGATTGCTGTGGTAAATTTTAATATCGGCTTTCTGAAAATCGCTTGCCGATGCTTCGTAAATGTTGACAAATTTTTGCGGGTTGCGGTCAACCAGCGGAAACCAGGAGCTTTGGATCTGCACCATAATGCGGTGTCCTTTTTTAAACGTATGCGCAACATCGGGCAGGTAGAAGCTGACCTCTTCTACTTTGTTAGGCACAAAAGGAGAGGGGACTTCAAAACTCTTTCTGAATTTGCCCCGCATAATCTCGCCGCGAACCAGCATTTGGTAACCACCCATGGGATAAGAACCGCTGGTGGAACGGGAGGGTTGTGGCGCCGCATCTTCGTAACGGAAGGTATCGGGAAAAACATCAATCACCTTCACCACAAAATCGGCATCGGTGGTGCTGATGGATGTAAACAGGGCCGCATCAATCGGACCGGCCAGGGTGACATCGTTCTCCAGTACAGGTGTTTGAAACACCAGTACATCGGGACGGCGGGCGGCAAAGCGCTGGTCGTCGGTCATGTACTCCCGTGTGCGGCTCAGATGTATGTCTTCCGTGTACGGAACCGGTTTTGCCGGGTCGCTGGTGTATTGCGAAAACGAATTGCTAATTGTTGGTTTCGTCCAGCCCAAACCGCCGGACGGCTGCAGGTAAAGCTGCGTGGTTTGCGCATTGGCGGCCGGCCATTGATTGAATTGTTTCCAGGCATTTTCGCCGCTGAAAAAAACTGTGGCTTCCGCGAGTTTTGAAAGATCGCCTTTGCCTTTCAGGTGATAGTTGAAGAAAGGAATTTCAATGTTGTTCTGGTAC
>DATKHJ010000503.1:0-8984 GCA_035510335.1 Flavisolibacter sp.
CATCAAAGGAAACGGGCTCCTGGCAAATTACATTGCCGGCACGTTTGTAAGGAATAGACAAGGTGAGGTTTGCTATTTTCTCTTTCATAATTTTTGTTTTAAGGATAGCAAACAACCGGTTCATTTGTTCGGGCTTTCAAAACAGGTTGCGAATTTTTATAAACTAATAAGGCAGGTTGGTCAAAAAAGAATCGTGCCATACGGCCGGGGTTCGTAAAATTTGATGGACTAATAACAAAGCTGCTATTGTATGCGTACCGGCTGTTGACTGTCATGGAAAACAGTGAGGAAGGTCATGTAAAAGCGCAGCCCCTCACCGCACTTTTGGCCTCATGAAAACAACGTTACTGCAATTCGTATCCCTCCCGGAACTGGCTGAATTTGTTCAACTGGTAAATCCTCCGGGTTATTTGCTGGATACACAGGCTTTAACCATTCGTGGCCGCTTTTCAAAAGAACAGGTGGCTATGGCATTGAAGCAATGGAATGCGATGCCTTTGGCTGCGGCGTTTGAAGGAAGCCGAAAAATGTCTCCCTACTTCGGGTGCTGATTTTTCTGTAGAAAAAGCCGGCTACCTGTTTTTGTAGCAATAACAGTATCGATGGTAATGTAAAAGGTTTTGGTGAAGTTTTTCCCGTTTGCATGCAAGGGGAATTGCAGCTCCATCACACTGCCTTTCATGCCGTGTATCTTGGCCGCAAGTATTTTATCTCCCTTGTCCTGCGCCGGCAAAAAAGGTGTTACGTTCAGCACGGTGGCTTCGCCAATTTCTTCCACTTTTAAATTTCTAACCGGAACAAACTGGCTGCGGGTATAAGAGCCCGGAGAAATGACGGTCGGCGCCTGTCTTTCGTATTCCCTGAACATCCCCATATCGGTACGCATCACCTTGTGGTGCTCTTTGTCAATCATCACCACGGCGTCATCCCAGTTCACATAAAGTGGCGACGGCAGTTTGTTATCGAGCCGGAAAGCAATGTATTTGGGTTCTATGAAAAAGCTGATACGGAGACTGTCGTTTTCATACGTCATTTTATTATCGGGAGTGGCGTCGCGTACCGATGTTTTATAATCGTACCGGTAAAGTGTTTTACAGGAGGTAAAAAGCACCAATAAGAAAAAGAGGGGACGACACTTCATGGTTCGGTGTTGTTTTTACTTGAAAGATACAAAGCAACAACACCGCTCAACTATTGTCAACTCTTTTATCAGCAGGCATTGTGCATAAAAAAGGCCGTATAGAAATACAGCCCCGTTGTCTAAATCCAATTTCCTATGAAAAACCATCTGCCTATTTGCAAAGTTTGCACCACGTTGACTGAAAGAAAGGAGAAGGCTTTGCAAGGACAAAAAGATTATTTAGACAACAGGTTTTGTAAAGAGGTTTGAAGCCGGGAGGTGAAGTTTATTTCCGCATGCCTTTGTGTGAGGCAGGATCGGGTGATGAAGAGGCTGAACCATTCAGGCGTTTGTAAATAGCAACTGCCAGTGCTGTTACTTCCTGGCGTTGGCCGCATACTTCCTGCCAGCTGGCGCCATGCAGCAGGCGATACTCCAGTTCCCGGGATTGAACGGAATAAAGCTGCTGCAGTTGTAAAATATCCAGGTTGTTCCAGTACTCGCTCATTATAAAACAGGTTTAAACGGAAAATTCATTGGTGAAAAAGAAAAGCGGCTTTTGCAGGCAAAGCCGCTTTTACTGCTTACGACACACAGATGAACCTTTCCTCGCATTTCAATTATTTTATCCTGACATAGCGTAACGGATTTATCGACTGCAGAAAAGGATCGCTACTTTCTTTTCTTACCTCTACGGCAACTTTCCCAAACACAGTGCCATCAATGGTTTTCGTAGAGAAGCGTTGCTGTGCAAAAAGCCCTGCTGTAGAAGGAAGGGTACAAAATGTGTAAGCTTTTATACATGGTACAAGCAAAAAAAATGAACAGTAAGCAGAAACCTACAATGGTACTGCGTTTGACAAATTTTTGTTTTACTCATACGATGACACTCAAACAATTCCGCTCTTTGCCGCTTACCACGCAGGAAAAACTTCTGATCAATAACGGTACTTTTCTGTTCGACCGCAAGGCTGTTGGTGTAAAGGTGCTGCTGTACCAGCTTGGCGCATTTTACGTAGAAGTTTTTTACGATACCACCACGGCGAAGGTGTGCCTTATTAAATCCTTTACAGAAACCGACGAACTGGAAACCTATCTCTACAAAGTAGATATTACCGAGGTAACAGACCTGCTGAAAAAAGCCTGATTCACACAAAGAAATTCGCTCCTTCTTATCGGTAAGGATGTAGGGCTGTGGCCCAGTAACCAATAATAAAATTCAGTTGCTGCCTGATCTCCTGCATGGTAATTCCTTTCTTAAAATAGCCTTGTAAATTGGTGATGCGGTAGGCCTGATCTACCATTTGCTGCTGGTCGGCAGTGGTAAGAAAAATAAACGGAATTGCTTTTTTGCGCAACAGGTCGGTAGCATCAATTCTCTGCTTTAGTTCGATGCCATTCATGCCGGGCAGGTTAATGTCGCAGATAATGAGAAAAGGTTTGTCTTCAACTGACATCAGGTGGTTGTATGCTTTATCACAGGCGTCAAAGAAAATTACATCATTTTTTATGTTGAGTTCTGATAGGGCTTCCTGTATAATCAACTGGTCGTCCTGATCGTCTTCAATGATGATGATGGAATTTTTCTTACGCATATTTCCTCTCGCGGGAAAGACCATGCCAGCTCTGTCTGAAACATCACCGAAGCCTTTGCGTAACAGGTAAAAAATGTATTTGATGAAAAGGCTTCAGAAAAGACAGTCGGCTGTAAACAACGTTAGTTACGTACAGGAAACAACAGGCGAAAAGTTGCGCCTTTTCCTTCTGCACTTTCTGCCCACACATGCCCGTTATGGCTTTGCACCACTTTGCGTACAATCGATAGCCCAATGCCGGTGCCCTTGTATTCTGCGCGGCCATGCAGCCGGGTAAACACATTAAAAATCCGTTCGGCATTTGCCTGGTCAAAGCCAATACCGTTGTCGCGAACGGTGACCTGGTAAAATTCTTTTTGTTGCTCCTCGTTATTCAGGCGCAAGCCGGCTTCGCTGCCTTTTAGTTTACTGCAGGAAATTTCAATCACCGGTGGTGTATCGGCCTTGCTATATTTCAGCGCATTGCTAACCAGGTTTTGAAAAGCCTGCAGCAATTGCCGCTGATGTCCTTTAATGTTAAAGAGGGGCTGCACCTGTATCATGGCCTGCTTCTGCTCTATTTCCAGATCAAGATCGTGCAACACCTGGCGAACCAGGTCGTTGAGATTTACTTCGTCTTCAAACGCGGCCTGGTGGCCTACTTCCGAATACGTCAGCAAATCATCAATCAAAGTGCTCATGCGCCTGGAAGCAAGTTCAATGCGCTCAAAAAAGTTTTTTTCCGTGTTGGTCATGCGGTTGCCCAGGCTGTCTTTCAGGCGACCAGAAAAAACATGAATCTTGCGAACCGGTTCTTTCAAATCATGCGAAGCTGCATAGGTAAATTCTTCCAGGTTGGCGTTAGTATGCTTTAGTTCTTCGTTGCTTTTTATCAGCGAGTCGTTGGCGCTTGCCAGCTCTTTTGTACGCTGAATAACCACTTCCTCAATTTTGTGCCGCGACAATACCTGCTCGGTTACATCTACCGCTACGGCCAAAATGCCAAGAATAAAACCATCTGCATCCCAGTAAGGCTCATAATTAAAATTGATATAAACGGTTTCCTGCACGCCTTTTCGTACCAGTTGCACAGGCCTTTCGCTTGCCGTAACCGAAATGCCGTTGTGGTAAACATCCCGCAGCAACTGTTCAAGGCCCTGTTCTTTTGCATCAGGCAGGCCTACAAAAATGGGCTTGTTCAACATGGTTTCTTTCGACTTGCCCCACAGTTCGAACATGGTGTCGTTGGCAATGTCAACCACATGTTCGGGGCCCAGCAAAATGCACATGGCCACCGGCGATTGCAAGATCATGCTGCGGAAGTTGCGTTCACTTTGCTCTACCTGCTGCTTGGCTACCATCAAATCGGTAACATCGGCAGCCGTGTTCATCACACCATATACTTTTCCCTGTGCATCAAACAAAGGAGTAAAGCTGTAGTTGAAATAGAAGGGTTGCAGTTTATCATCAACCACTAGGTCAACCCGCTGGTTTTTTGCATGAAAGGGAAGGCCCGTTGAGTACACGTTGTCTAGCTGTGTGTAGATGTGCTGGGTGGCCAATTCGGGCAGTACTTCTGCATAAGTTTTGCCCACCACATCGGGACCTTTTCCCCACACATCAATGATGGATTGGTTAACAAAGGCAATGCGCATTTCGCGGCCGATGTAAACGCCAATGGGGAATGGGGCACTTTCAATCAGTGCCCGAATTTGCTGTGCACTTTCTTCCGCCTCGCGGCGTGAAATTTCCTGAAGTGTAATGTCCTGCATGGCGCCCAACATGCGGTAGGGTTTTCCTGTTTCGTCGTGCAGGGCATAGCCACGATCGAGCACCGTGGAATAGCTGCCGTCTTTTTTCCGGAAACGGTACTCTTTGCTCCAGTTTTTCGTACCGCTGTCAATAGTACGCTGAATGTCATCGATCACCTGCTCCCTTTCCTCAGGATGCAGGCGGCTATGCCACGATTCGGTGGTGGCTTCAATCTCCTCTTCTGCGTAGCCAAAAAGAGATTTAAAGCCCTCGTTCCACCATACCTCATTGGTGGTTAGGTCCCAGTCCCAAATAGCGTCCTGGGTGGCTTTGGAAACAAGCTCAAATCTTTCTTTGGCCCGGTTCAGTTCTTTTTCCGTTGTTTTTTGTTGCGTGATATCGGTGAAGAGAAGCGCCACCTTGCGGCTTTCGTTCCCACCTACCCGAAAGGCGTAAACATCAAACCAGCGCCCCATTGCTTCGGAGCCCTGTGTAAAGCGAATGCTTATACCCGTTTCGGCTACGCTGGCATAACGGTCAACCCACTGTTGCTCCAGGTGCGGCACCAGTTCTTTCGCCGTTTTATTAATGGCATCTTTCAGTCCTGTTTGTTTTTCAAACACAGGGTTCACTTCCAGGAAGCGGTAATCGTATGCCTGCTGGTTACTGTTGTAAAGCATTTCCATAACACAGAAACCCTGGTCCATGGCTTCAAACAGGCTATAGTATTTTTCTTCGCTTTCGTGTACTTTTCGCTTGGCTAAAACCTTGTCTGTTACATTGTGCCCAACAGCAAACACGCCGTCAATCACCTTGCCGTTGTCATCGTGGTAATAAGGCTTATACACAAAATCAAAATAAACGACTTCGGACTTGCCGTGGCGCACCAGCGTAATAGGCCTTTCGTAAGCATAGTAAGGCTCGCCGGTCTTTCTTACCTGATCAAGCAGTTCAATAAATCCCTGGCTTTCCAGTTCGGGAATGGCTTTCAGCAACGGTTTGCCAATCACTTCTTCCGCACGGCCCCACACATCCAGCAGGCCTTCATTCGCCAGTTCAATTGTGTAATCATCGCCCCTTAAAATGCCAATGATTACCGGGGCATTCATAAAAAGCTGGTAGGCTTTTTCAAGGCTTTTCAGCCGAGCATCCCGCTCTTCCGATTTCTTTTTTTCCGTTACATCTTCCGCGGAGTGAATAAGAAAACCAACCTCGCCGTTTTCGGTTAACACAGGCCGGTTACTTGACAACCAGTAACGAACATCGTAGCTGCCATCGGCGGTTAAAATGTCGTAGCGTTGAAGCGGCAGGAAATGTTTTTCCTTGTGGTGAAGAGAATATTCCAGTGAAGCACGAACCATTTTCTCACTTGTACTATTGGGGTCGTCAGGGTTATTTGGGAAAGCTTCAAACAGGCCTTTGCCCACGAGGTCATCGCGGGAACGACCCGTTGATTGCAGGTAGGCATCGCTAACAGCATGAATGGTAAAACGTGGCGCATCGGGCATCACCAAAATGTTGCTGCCCGGAAGACTGTTAAATACGGAACGAAAATCGATGGCGTTTTGCTCGGCTGTCAAAATTCTTCGGTTAAGGGAAAGACGAATATAAAAAAATCATTCCCGTTCAGCACGTTGGCGTACAGGACAATTGTAGCACAGTTAACAAATGTACGGCTTGTTGTGCGGTAATAACACCTTTAACCAATGCAAAGAGTAGAGTGGTAAAGAGGGAAGATGAAGTTGTAAAAAAGACAATCGGAAAATGATAGCAATAGTTTTTCTCAGGACTCGTGCCCGGGCTGAACAATTTGAACATCCCAGCCTTTCTGATCAAAAAAGGAAAGCAAAAGCGTTTGCGGTAATGCCTTTTTGTGTGCCTGCAAATGCAGCTTTGCAATGGCGGTTTGCACTTTTGCAATGCTCTCTGCAAGGCGCAGGTTTTCTTCTTTGCATTGATAAGGCTCAATGCGCACCGAGTCGGGCGATGAGAAGGCTACTTTAAGCGCTATGGTTGATTTTTTAATAATGAAAGAGGCAGGAAGATCATTTGACATTGGATGTATTATGGAGAGATAAAAAGAACATACTGGTTTTTGCAACCAGCCGAAAGAATAGAACGCAGCTGGCTGATAAACTTCCGGATGACACGTTCCCGCTGCAGGCTTTTTTTGAACAGCGTTTTTGTTTCCTGGTACCCGTTCATCTGCAGGAATTTTAGTGCCGCTAACAGTTGGTTGCTTTTTGGGTCGTCGCCGTACGTTCGTGCAATGCTGATGGCATCGTAAAACAACAGTTCAATCTTCAGGAAATTGGTTTCCCTTGCGCCAATTGTTGTCAGGCTTTTTTTAATCTGTTCAAACAATTGCTTGTGCTGAATAGTAAGCGTACTGGTCATAACATGGAAGCGGGTTTTTGAGAGGAACAGAAAACAATCAGGCATTGCTGCTGTGCGACCAGGAGGAGTGTGGCGAAGGATCGTAAACCACCTGCGTAACTTGGAGGCGCTTGCCTTTTACTTCGGTGCCGTGAAGACTGGCAATGGCCTGCTCGGCTTGTTTGTTCACCGGCATGTCAATGTAGCCACGGCACAGCGAACGGTTATTCAATTTATCGCGAACAAGTTCCACTGATTCTATTTCGCCAAAAGGAGAAAAAAGACGTTGCAAATCTGCCTCAATGAAGTTGCTGTTTAAGTTAGACACATGAATATGCATAAGCATTATTTAGAGGTGAAGAAGAATCGAAAGAAAGGCAGAATAGTAAGCGAAAAGAAGATGCGGAAGCTTCTACTAAGGTGCAATGCTTAAGATAAGAATAGATTGAAGGTAGATGAATAAAGGCACAGCAGGGCTTTTATTTATTTAACAGCAACCCATACGGAATTGGCCTACCTTCAAGAGAGTTGCGATGCGTATGAACATTCTTGTCCTGAACTTAAGTGCAAACATTAACCGCGAAGATCTTATCCAGTTGTTTTCTGTGTATGGCGAGGTGAGTTATGCAGCCATTGTTCGGGATAAGAAGAGCGGCCGCTCAAAAGGTACTGCCTTTCTTGAAATGCCCAACAAGGCAGAAGGCGAACAGGCGGTTTTTGCGCTAAATCATGTACTGCTCGATGGAAAAGAAATGCTGGTGCAGGAAATTGTTTACAAACCCGGCGAGTTCAACAATTAATGCCTTTTGTTGTAAACAAAGATTTTTAAAGATTACCCGTGCAGGTAATTACGGATCAAGTCATCAACTTCATCCTTGTTGCCAAATCCAATAGTGTGTGGAATAACAATGAGGTGTGAAATATCTTCCCTTCCCTTGAAATGCTGTAGCTCCCTGTTCACATCATCTGTACGATAAATGCTGTTCATCTGGTGCTGCCAGCGGCTGGCTTCGTAGTGGCTGTTACTCAGGCAAACAATGGCGCTGCCGCAAAGGGCACTCGTGCCGGCTTTATCGGCGTACAGTTTTCCGTAATACATGTCGCCGCTTTTGCCTTCAACGTAAATGTCTTGACCTGATTCTGTAGTAACCATAAAATGATTAAAAGGATATATAGAAAATTATTGCGAAAAGGTATTGATCGCCACATAAAAGCCGGCACCAACAAACGAAATCATCAGCAAAAGCAGGATGATCACCGGCACCGTTAAAAACCGCTCCTTCGCATCAGCCGTCCGTTTTCGATCTCCCTGAAACAATGAATCCATAAATTGTTTTTTTACAATCGGTAGCAAATTCATGCCACAATTTGTGTGGTGGCAGCGGAATTAATTCCAATAACCGTAAAATATTATCGTCTTGTTGGCTTTTAAATAACGACCTTTGCCCCATCCCTTCCTGCTTACCAACGATATTTTTTTATCTATCAAATTAATTTATGGTTACCAATGTTTGGGTTAAATACCTGCCCGTATTACGTATCGTACTGAAAAAATCCGTTGCCGCTGAACAACAATTTGCCCTGAACGTTTCCGATTTCGAAAAAACCGGTTTAAGACGCAAAAGCGGCTACAAGTTCTTGGTAAAACTAAAAGAAGGGAGACTGAATAACATTGTTTCCGACATGCCTTTTGCCGCCAGCCTTGCCAGCACTTTACTGGAAGACGAAGCCATTCGTGAACTGATCAAGAACAACGAGTTTCACATCAGCATGAATGCAAAATATCAATTAACTATCAAGCATATTCCTCAGCCGGTAACAGAGGAAGTTTAAATTTTTTATCATCGCAGAAACTGAGCTTTCTGCGATATTTACTATGGAACAATTTACACAAACAATAGACGGAAGCGAGTTCAGCTTCCACGGATTTTTAGAAGGAAAAGACGAAGTGTGCCGCGTTTCGGTGGAAGGCCAGAACTTTAAGATGACCATTGGCGAAGACGGCAACTGGGAAATTCTGCAACAGGTACCCGCCTGGATTAAGAAGCTGGAAAAACAGCTGGGGCAGATCATCGACAAAGCTTATTGTTGATTCCACCGCGGCTAACGCCAGTGGCCGCTAACAGGCATATTTCTTGAAGCTAAATGATACGGATGTTACC
>DATKHJ010000504.1:0-11843 GCA_035510335.1 Flavisolibacter sp.
GATGTGATTCGGTTTCATATTCCTGCGGCCAGCCAGTTTGTAGCCGAATTAAAACCTTACGCCATTGCTGCCGGCAACATTGGTGCAAACGTGGACCTGGAGGTTGAGTTGATTGACCAGAACGAAAATATTCTTGGTGTTTACAACCCCGAAACGGCGCTGGATGTCTCCATTGACAGGTGGTTGATGGCTGGCACGTATTTCCTGCGCATTCGCAGCAAAGGCAATGCATATGCACCCGACTATGCAAGCCTTGGTTCGTACTCGGTTTCCGCTCGCATCATTGACAACAATGCCCTGCCGCTGCACAAACTGCAACTGAAAGGAATAGCGGATAACAAGCAGCATAAACTCGACTGGGAGATTATTGCCGATGAAAAAATAGTAGCGCAAACGTTAGAGGTATCTGCCAACGGCGCTTCGTTTCAACCGGTTGCCAGCTTGCAAAACAACGAACGATCCTATCGCCACCAGCCAACGGGCAACACAACCTACTACCGTCTTGCCGTGAAGTTTGATAACGGAAAACTGTATTATTCCAATGCAATTGTGCTGCGCAACAGCGGTAGCAACAGCAAACCGTACCTATTAGGAAATGTAGTGTCGGGAAGCTTGCGCATCAGCAGTCCGGCACCATATGCATACACCATTGTCGATCTCTCGGGACGGAAAGTAAGTAACGGTCGTTTGCAGCAAGGCGTGAACACCGTGCCGCTCAACTTTTCCACACCCGGACTGTACCTCATTCAGTTTAGCAACGGCCAGGAAACCTTCACCGAAAAGTTCAACAGGCAGTAGTTATTAACAATTTCACCATATCAACTATTTTCATACTAAGAGGTTTTTCCGTAACTTGGAAAAACCTCTTTTTCTATGAGATGGAGAAAATTCAACGGACAGACGATTGAAATGCCCATTTACCAGGCGGTAGAAGCCGCCATCAAACGCGAAACGGACGCAGGTTACAAACTGAAAGTTTGCATCGGCACCGACTCGCAGGTGAAGGGTTCTGAAACGGAGTTTGCCACAGTGATAGTTTTTTTACGCGAAGGTCACGGAGGCTTCATGTTTATCCATAACGACAAAACTCACCAGCAGTACTCCATCAAAGAGCGGATGCTGGTAGAAGTTGCCAAGAGTATAGAGATTGCATATGAACTATGCAATCTTTTTACTTTATACGATGTGGATATGGAAGTTCACGCCGACATTAACACCAACCCCAATTTTAAAAGCAACGATGCGCTGAAAGAAGCCATGGGTTATATTTTGGGAATGGGCTTTGCCTTTAAGGCCAAACCCGAAGCGTTTGCCAGCAGCAGTTGCGCCAATAAAATGGTGAACTGATCAGCGTTTTTGTTGCAACTTTCGTTTGCGTAACACAGCGTAAATTAGGGCGGCCATAAAAATGGCGCCTGCGCCAATCTTTATGTAATTGGCTCTTTTTTCTTTCGCTTGCTTTTCCCGGAAGTCGGCGAGAAACTGGTCAAGCGTTTGCCCGTTTTCATTAATGTTCCGCAGCATGCGCTGGCGGTAAAGACTGTCTTCCTTTGCCTGGAGAGAACGATTAATAGAATCGATGTGACGCTGAACCGTATCCATTGGTTGACCATAGCTGCTGCCAAAAGCATGCATCATCAGCAGGCACAACAACAGCCAACGCATGATTAATTATTATTTGAAGGTTTTGATGGAGACGCCATCACGGTGGGAGTTTGCGGCGCTTTCTTTAACGTTGCCGCAGTGGTGTAAAGTTTTTCCAGCTTTTGACTATCACGCTGGGCAAAAGAGAAGGCTATCAATACAAGTACAAATAGCAAAGCAATGATGTTTCTTTCAATCCCTTTTTTGTTCATAACAGTAGTCCCTAACAGGGTGCAATATAAAACATAAAAACTTATACCATTCCCTTTTTGTGCTGGCGAAACACCTCGTTTTGCTCTGCAATAAACTTCAACAATTGTTTAGCACCGAGGTGCTTAACAGCCGATGTTACAAAATGCGGCGGCGCTTCTTCCCATGTTTCTTTGAGTGCCTGCAGAAACTGGTTTACGTTCTTTGCTGTTTCTTTTTGCGTGCTTTTGTCGGCCTTGGTAAACACAATGGCAAAGGGCATTTGCCACTCGCCTAACTGGTTAATAAATTCAAGATCGATTTTTTGCGGCTCCAGCCTGCTGTCGATGAGCACAAACAGGTTGACAAGGTTTTCCCTTTTCTGAATATAGTCTTTGATCATTTTCTGCCAGTTCTTGCGCTGGCTTTGGGCTACTTTGGCAAAACCATAACCGGGAAGATCGACAAGGTACCATTGCTGCCTGTCGGAACCCGTAACTTCAAAATGGTTAATGAGCTGCGTTTTGCCCGGCGTGATAGACGTTTTAGCCACTTCTTTTTTCTTGCAGAGCATGTTAATGAGTGAAGACTTGCCCACGTTACTACGGCCAATAAAGGCGTACTCCGGCCGGTCGGGCTGCGGGCATTTGTCAAAGGAAGGACTGCTGATGAGATAGGAAGCATGGATGATTTCCATGGTGCAAAGAAAAGGAATAAGGAGAGACTGATTATTGATCGCCTGGCTTCCTATTGAAAATTACAGTAGCTTGGAGGAAGCTGCTGCGTATTGCAACCTGTTATTAGAGATACCAGGCAGTTCCAAAACCTGTTATGAGAAAAGCAAGCTTTCTATTCTTACTATTCATTGCGACACTTCACTTAGCAGCTCAGGACAATCCAATTTATTTATTTCAAACGGTTGATGTTTCAGCCTATCAAAATGCAAACTTTCGAATAGAAGGGCAATTGTTTATTGAAGAAAAAGCAAAAGACGCAGGTGGAAGTGCACTGGCAATTACATTCGATAAAGGCAAGATGATAAAAAATGTTTTTGACAGGCACACTATGGATTCATTTAAGCCAAACGTTTGGAATAGGATTTCCGTTTCGGGAAAAATAGATAAGCGGGCCAACGAGCTTGGCGTGGGAGCCTTGTTTTCAGGAAAGGGGAAGTTTTATTTTGACGATTTCAAACTGTTTATAACAAGACTTGGTAGTGAAGTTGAAATCCCTCTACCTAATAACAGTTTCGAGCATGATTCATCCTCGCCTTGGGATATAAATTCTAAAGACCAATCAAAAGTGAAGCTAACCGCCAGCAAATTCAACACAGGCCATCAATCTTTGCTCATTGATAATTCATTAATGGAATCAGAAACCATTGGCAATAACAGTCGTGTTGGAAAATATGCAGAGATAAACGGCATTAGATTGTACTATGAAATTTATGGTAGCGGAGAACCCTTGTTGCTGATCCATGGCAATAATGAATTGATTGCTTCTTTTGATAAACAAATTCCTGAATTATCTAAAAGCTACATGGTTATTGCACTTGATAGCCGGGGGCAGGGAAATTCCACTTCAGACAGTACAAAATTGACCTATGAGCTGTTTGCCGATGATGTAAATGGACTGTTAGATTCTTTAAACATAAAGCGAGCAAATATTCTTGGTTGGAGTGATGGCGGCAATATTGCGTTGCTGCTTGCGCTTCGGCATCCTGAAAAAATAAAAAAGATGGCGGTGATGGCGGCAGTACTGTTTAATAACTCTACATCAATAGCGAATGAAATAAATGCTATTATTCAAAAGCAGCTTACCGAAATGGAACAACAGAACATTTCAAATTACGACATGAATTATCGGCTTAAAAAACTATTGCTAACCGAACCAAACATCCATCCGGACTCATTGGCAAGCATTAATATCCCGGCATTGGTAATGACTGGAGAAAATGATTTCGTTAAACAAGAGCATACCAGGTTGATTGCTGAAAAAATTCCGGCAGCGACGCTTAAGATATTCAAAAAGACAGGGCACGAAGCACCAAGAGAGATTCCGGATGAGTTCAATAAAACTGTTTTAGCTTTTTTCAACAAAAAGCAATAGAAGAGACTTGCTAATTATTAAATTGGTATCTCTATCAGTCAGTGGAAAGTAGTTGGTTATCTCGATTATCTCACTGTTAAATGGGCAATATAAAAGCCATTACCATAAGTCTCTTAAACTTCACAACCGATCTTTAAATAAGAAACCCAACCGACTGGTTGGGTTTCTTATTCTACGTATGTTTCCGAATGTTACTTTCTTATCGCCCACTTCAACATCTCTTTCCAGCTTGGTTTCTTGCCATACATCAAAATACCCGTGCGGTAAATTTTGCCGGCAAACCAGGTGGTAAAAATAAAGCCGCCAATCAGCAGGGCCATTGACAAGCCCAACTGCCACCAGGGCACTGTACCCGGAATACCAAACGGAATTCTTGCCATCATAATTATGGGCGAACTAAACGGAATAATGCTGGCCCATACTGCCAAATCCCCGGTTGGGTCGGCAATCACCGGCGCCATTAAGGCAATGGAGAAAATCACCAGCAAGGTAATGGGGAAAGACAGCGATTGTGCTTCCCGCATGTCTTCGTTCACGGCGCTGCCAATGGCTGCAAACAGCGAAGAGTAAAAGAAGAAACCACCCAGCAGGTAAAAACCAAAACACACCAGCACCAGTGGCACGTTTACTTTGCTCAGCGTGTTATCCACTTCGCCAATCATGGAAGAAATAGCGTTGCCGCTGCCCGATGCTTTGGTGATGTTGTAAATGATCACGGCAAACACAATCCACAATAAGAATTGCGTTAACGCCACAAGACCAATGCCTACAATCTTACCCAGCATCAGTTGAAACGGACGAATAGATGACACCATTACTTCTGCAATACGGTTGGTTTTTTCTTCCATTACACCCATCATTACCTGCGAACCATAAATCAGCAGGATAAAATAAATAAGGAAGCCGGCAATGTAGCCAATGCCGCTGGCCAGTCCGCTATCGGCCTTTTCATCGTTAATGTTTACTTCGTTCAGGTCAAGCTTGCCACGATCGATTGCCGCACGTTGCTCTTCGCTGATGCCAAGCCGGTTGTAGTTAATGCTGCTCCAGATGCCATTGAGCTTATTGCGAACACCATAGATTGATGTCATGCCGTGGCTTTTGTCGGAATGCAACGTAAGCTGGTGCAGGCTGCTGTCTTTTGTCAGCGCAGGAATCACTACGTAACCATAATAACCCATTTTGGTGAAGTGAGCGGTTACGCTATCGGCTTTTGCCGTGGCCAGTTCAAGGTAAGAAGAACTGTCCTGCAGGTTGGCACGGGCAATCATTCCCGCATCAAACATGCCGGAAGAATCCACCACTGCTACCCGCAACACCTTGGAGCTTTTTTTGGCAACATAGGCTGTTCCAAAAATGAAACCGAGGTAAAGCAGCGGAAATAGAATAGTGGAAATAATAAAAGTCTTTTTTCGAACGCGGGTCAGGTATTCCCGCTTTATAATTAACAGCGATTTGTTCATACGAATGGTTTAAGCAGTAACGGTTTGAAATTGACGGGTGGCTGGCGTGCCTTCAACCAGCTCGATAAAAATATCGTTGAGCGAAGGCAGCAACTCGTGGTAAGCAGTGATGGTTTTGCCCTGCTGAAGAAAAGTTGACAACAATTGGTTGGGTTCGTAACCTTCTGCAATTTTTACCACCATCGAATGGTCGTCTTTCTTCACCAATGAAAAAGACGGATGCTCCACCACCGGCGGCTCACCATCAAAGCTCACGCGGAAAAGGCCGGCCTTGTATTTCATCTTGGCTTCTTTTACCGTTCCATCCAGAATTTTTTGTCCTTTGTTCACCAGGATAATATGGTCGCAAATTTCTTCTACCTGCTCCATGCGGTGCGTACTGAAAATGATGGTGGCGCCGTTCTTTGCAAGGTTGAAGATTTCATCTTTAATCAGGTTGCTGTTCACCGGGTCTAAACCGCTGAAGGGTTCATCCAGGATAATAAGTTTTGGATTGTGCACAACCGTGGTCACAAACTGCAGCTTCTGGCTCATACCTTTCGACAGGTCTTCTACTTTTTTGTTCCACCAGCTTTCCATTTCCAGCTTTACAAACCAGTCTTTAATCAGCCGTGTGGCCTCGCTTGACGACAACCCTTTCAGTTGCGCCAGGTAAAGCGCCTGCTCGCCAATCTTCATTTTTTTGTACAGTCCCCGCTCCTCGGGCATGTAGCCAATGCGCTCCACATCTTTTTGCGGGTTAAAGGGTTTTCCTTCAAACAAAATTTCGCCGCTGTCCTGGTAAAAAATACCTGTGATCATCCGGATCAACGTGGTTTTCCCGGCACCGTTCGGACCCAAAAGACCAAAGATGCTTCCCGGCGCCACGCCAAAGGAAATATCATCCACCGCTTTCTGCGAAGCGAAATATTTCTTCAGGTGACGAGCTTCTAACAAATTATTCATGCTTATGTGTTTTGGCGTTCAGTCAACAATGTTTCAAGTTTACAGCATTCTAGCTACTCCACTTTTATTTTTTTGACAAACAGGGAGATTCGCAGTCTCTAACCCGGCATTTTTCCTATTCGATGAAATATTTGGCCGGCTTTGGTCATGCAGCCTAATTTTGGCGGCACTCATCTTTCATGACTATGACAACAAAAGTAAAAACCTTCCTGATCGCTTTGTTTCTGTGCCTTCCTTTTTGCTCGCTTGCCTGGGGTGTGCTGGGCCACCGTATTGTAGGGCAGATTGCCGACAGCTACCTGACGGCCAAAGCAAAAGCAGAAATTAAAAAAATACTGGGCAACGAATCGGTTGCCATGTCGAGCAACTGGGCTGACTTTATCAAGTCCGACACATCGTACCGCTACCTTAACTCATGGCACTACGTGAACCTTGACAAGGGCATGAACGAAGAACAGCTTCACCAGTTTTTGCATGCTGACACAGCCACGGATGTTTACACGAAAATGAAATTTTTAGTGGCCGAACTAAAAAAGAAAAATCAGTCGCTGGACAAAAAGCAGATGTACCTGCGCCTGCTCATTCATTTTGTTGGCGACATTCACCAACCCATGCACACAGCCCGGAAAGAAGATTTGGGCGGCAACCGGGTAAGGGTTTCGTGGTTTAACACGCCTACTAATTTACATGCGGTGTGGGATGAGTCGCTGGTGAACTTTCAACAACTGAGTTATACCGAGTATGCACAAGCCATCAATTTCACCACGCTGAAGCAACGCAAGGCCTGGCAAAAACAACCCATGAGCGACTGGGTGATTGAATCGTACAAAATTGCCGAAACGCTTTATGCCGATATTAAAGAAGACAACCAGCGCCTGGGCTACGAATACAATTTCAAATATGTTGCTACCGTAAACGATCAATTGCTGAAAGGCGGTGTACGGCTGGCCGGTGTACTGAATGATATTTTTAAATAAGCGGAAAGAAAATATTCACGCAGAAAAAGGATGTTGTACTGCAGCATCCTTTTTCTTTTACCACCTTTGCAAAAACAGTAAAATGAAAAATGTGCAAAGCAAACTTGTGTTGATGGCAGCCTTGGTTGTGCTGGTTGTTTGCAGCAGTTGGGGCTTTTTAATGCACCGCACCCTCATCCAGTTATCGGTGTATCAATTGCCAGCGGAGATGCAACCCTTCTTTTACCAAAACAGGGAAGAACTGGTGCGCCATTCGGTTCGTCCCGATCAGCGCCGCAACACCGACAATACTGAAGACACCAAACATTTCATCGACTTTGAAGCCTACGGCAAAAATGCTGCTTCGCAAATGCCAACCAAATGGCAGGCGGCTGTTCGCCGGTATTCGGAAGATACCTTGCTGAAATATGGTTATGCGCCGTACTGGGTAGTGGAAATGCAAAAGCGATTGACAGCTGCTTTTCGCAAAGGCAATAAAGACAGCATTTTGTTTTACGCCACTGATCTAGCGCACTATATACACGATGCGCATGTGCCGCTGCACACCACCTTAAATTACGATGGTCAACTTACTAACCAGAAAGGCCTGCACTCGCTTTGGGAAAGCATGGTTCCGGAACTGACGTTAAACGAGTTTGACCTTCGCGGCAACAAAAAGGCAACTTACCTGCAGAGTGCTGAAAAAGCCATCTGGAAAGCGGTGCGCCAGGCACATACCCTTGTGCCCAACTTGCTGGAGGCGGAACGCCGCGTTAGCCGGCAGTTTACCGATTCTACAAAATACCGCACCCAAACCCGCAACGGGAAAGAAAGCCGGAGCTACACCAGTGCTTTTGGTCGTGCTTATGCAAAGGCGCTAGAGCCAACCGTTAACCGGCAAGCCATTCGTGCTGCCAACCTGGTGTCCGATTTCTGGTACACGGCATGGGTTGATGCAGGAAAGCCTAACCTGCAAAAGATGCTAACAAAAAGCTGGAGCAAATCAGACAGTAAACAATTGCAGCAAGAGGTAGACGCTTACAATAAAAATGAATTGCTGAAAAAGGATTTGCTGCTTTCGAAGAAGGAGTAAAACACCCTGTCCCCCTGAAGGGGAGACTTAGGGTTGTGATACTTTACTTCTTTCAATTATCGTAATAGCAAAAGCTGGTTCTTGTGGGACCAGCTTTTGTATTTCATGGCATCGCCGCTTGCGTCGCACTCTTGTACGCTCTGTAATTCTATTGAGCTATTTTGGAACACAACGAACACAAAGATGTACACGAAGGAAGCACAACGCTTTGTTTTCTTTGTGCTTCCTTCGTGTTCTCCGTGACCCTTTCTCTCTTTACACAACCACGAACAGAACACAGATAACGCTGATGTTTATGATAAAATAAGATCATCAAAATCCTCGTTCCTGATTCTTATCACTGAACAAAAACGACAACTGAAAAAACAAATGTTACTCCCACCTAAGTCTCCCCTTCGGGGGGACAGGGGTTTACAGGTGCTCTCCAATCGCATTCGCTACTCTCTCTCCATCCATTGCCGCACTTACAATGCCGCCGGCATAACCAGCGCCTTCGGCACAGGGATATAAGTTTTTGATCTGCGGATGCTGCAAGCTTTCATCGCGGGGAATACGCACCGGTGAAGACGTTCTTGATTCTGTTGCCACAATAACTGCCTCGTTGGTTAAATAACCACGCATACGTTTGCCCCATTCTTTAAACGCTGTTTGCAAAGCCTCGTGTGCAAATTGGGGCAACACTTCTTTCAACGATGCCGACTGAATGCCCGGCAGGTAACTGCAATCAGGCAAGGAAGAAGAAATTTTATTAGCAGTAAAATCAACCATGCGTTGCGCCGGCGCCACTAATTTTCCGCCACCGGCGGCAAAAGCCTTTTGTTCGATGGATTGCTGAAAATACAGTCCGGCCAGCGGCCCATGTTTTTGAAAAGCAGCAATGTTTTTTTCATCCACTGTTACCACAATGCCACTGTTCGCATAAGGGTTGTTTCGCTTTGACGGCGACCAGCCATTCACCACCAGTTCACCATCTGCCGTGGCAGCGGGTGCTATAATGCCACCCGGACACATGCAAAACGAAAACACACCTTTTCCATTCACTTGTTCTACCAGCGAATAAGAAGCAGGCGGCAGGTGTTCATCTCTCGTGGGACAATGGTATTGTATGGAATCGATCACCGATTGCGGGTGCTCAATGCGAACACCAAGCGCAAACGGCTTGAAGTGAATTTCGATTTTTTTATGGTGCAGTAAATGGAAGATATCTCTCGCCGAATGACCAGTAGCCAGGATCACCGCTTCACCCAAAAATTTCTCATCACCATTTGCCACAACGCCTTTTGCTTCGCCGTTGTCAATGACAAAATCGGTCACCTTCTTTTGAAACAAAACCTCTCCGCCACATGCAATAATCTTTTCGCGAATGGCCGTGATGATGTGCGGTAGCTTGTTGGTGCCAATGTGCGGATGCGCCTCGTAAGTAATGCGTTCATCAGCACCAAAATAGACCAGTGTGCTTAGCACTTTGGCAACGTCGCCGCGTTTGGTGCTGCGGGTGTAAAGCTTGCCATCGCTGTATGTGCCGGCACCGCCTTCACCAAAGCAATAGTTGCTTTCCGGGTTCATTACGCCTTCTTTGTTGATGGCCGCTAAATCTCTTCTGCGGGAACGCACATCTTTTCCTCGCTCCAACACAATGGGCTTGATGCCAAGTTCAATCAACCGCACAGCGGCAAACAAACCTGCCGGACCCGCACCAACGATAATGACTTTTCGCTTTGCATTGTGCACATCCTGCAGTTGCAAACCAGTGGAGCCTTCTTCTACAAACGGTTCGTCAATAAAAACATTAACAGTTAGCTGCACCCAAACCTGTTTGCGGCTGCGGGCATCAATGGATTTTTTAATGGTTGTGTAGCCGGTAAGACGGGAAGACGGAACACCTGCCGCTTGCGCCAGCATTTCTTTTAGCGTTTCGGTGTTGGCTGCTTCAGACGGCAGCACTTTTAGGGATAGTTTTTTTTGCATGTTGTGTCAGGTTTTTATCCTGAAATGATTACACAGATTAGAACGAATTATACGAATTTCTGCGTTGTACGATTTACTCCTTTCATTCGCAATCTGCCGAATTTAAAAGGCTTTACCCCAAAGGAATCATTCGTGTAATTGGTCTCAGTTCGTGTAATAGATAGGTGTCTTATAGTTCGCTCAACTCTAACCAGCGCATTTCTTTTTCATCAATTAACTCGTTTACTTGGCTGATGCGTTCCGAGATTTGCTGCAGTTTTTCAAAAGGCAATCCAGGATCAGAAAGTTGCTCCGATAAGGCAGCTCTTTCTTTTTCCAGTTGCGGAAGTTCCTTGCTCAACGTGTCCAGTTCATGCTGCTCTTTGAAGCTGAGTTTTTTCTTCGGTGCTTCCTGCTTTACAGCAACGGCCGGCTTTGGCTCTTCGGCTTTCGGCACTTCCTTTTTTTCTGCCGGCAAGTTTTCCTGCACTTTTTGCCACTCGCGGTACTGCGTATAGTTGCCAGGAAAATCCCTGATCTCTCCTGCCCCTTCAAACACAAAAAGATGGTCAACGAGGCGGTCCATGAAATAGCGGTCGTGACTAACGATCAACAAACAACCAGGAAAGTCTAGCAGGAAACTTTCCAGCACTGATAGCGTCGGCAGGTCCAAGTCGTTCGTTGGTTCATCCAGTATTAAAAAGTTGGGATTGCGGAAAAGAATGGTGAGTAAATGCAGGCGGCGCTTCTCCCCTCCGCTCAACCGGCTGATATAGGTGTATTGCTGATCTGGCGGGAAAAGAAACAGTTCCAGAAACTGCGAAGCACTCATGCTTGAGCCATCTGCCAGCGGAAAGTTTTCGGCAATGTTCTTTACATATTCAATTACCCGCATGTCTTCTTTTACCTGCAAGCCTGTTTGCGAGTAATTACCAAACACCACCGTATCGCCAATATTTATTTTACCACTGTCGGCAGCTTCAATGCCTTGCAGAATATTGATAAAGGTTGATTTGCCAGCCCCGTTCTTCCCGACAATGCCCAGGCGTTCACCTTTTTTAAATGCGTAATCAAACCCTTTGAGAATGGTCTTCTCTCCAAAGCTTTTGTACACTTTTTTCATCTCCACAATCTTGCCACCAAGGCGGCTCATCTTGCTTTGCAACTGCACCTGCTGGTCAACAATCTGCTGCTTTGCTCTCTTCTCTATTTCATAAAAATTATCCTGGCGGCTTTTCGATTTTGTTGTTCGTGCCTTGGGCTGCTTGCGCATCCACTCCAACTCTTTGCGGTACTGGTTCCTGGCCTTGCCAATGGAGGCGGCTTCGCTTTCTTCACGGGCGGCTTTTTTCTCCAAAAAGTTTTGGTAATCGCCACGGTGCACATACAGGTTTTCATCCATCTCCCATATTTCGTTGCACACATTGTCAAGAAAATAACGGTCGTGGGTAACCAGCAGCAGCGTTACATTTTCTTTGTTGAGATAGTGTTCCAGCC
>DATKHJ010000505.1:0-3148 GCA_035510335.1 Flavisolibacter sp.
CCGTCATCAACGATTCCAATATCATCAAAAAAGAAGCAGCCAATCCTTATTCGCAGGTTGATGTATCCACCATGGACATGGTTTATTTTCCTGCTGATTTTCCCCTGAAAAAAATGAATGGCGAAGCAAAAGGCCAGCCGGTTATGCGGGTGATTTACAGCCGTCCGCACCGGGGCGGAAGAAAGCTGTTTGGCGGATTGGTAAAATGGGGGCAGCCCTGGCGCCTGGGGGCCAACGAAGCAACGGAGATCGAGTTTTTTCAGCCGGTGACCATTCAGAACAAAACAGTGCCGGTAGGCAAGTACATTATGTACGCCATTCCATACGAAGACCATTGGACGATTGTGCTGAACAGCAACCTGTACACCTGGGGATTGAAGTTTAATCCCGAAGACGATGTTTTGAAATTTGACGTGGCCACCGCTCCGCAGCCACGGCTGGTGGAGCACTTTACCATCAGTTTTGAACCAACCTACAACGGTGCCCACCTGATTATGGCCTGGGAGAACACCGAAGCCCGGATGCCCTTTCAATTTTAAATCATGTGCGGAATAGCAGGCGTAATCTCCGGCCGGAATGTGCAGCAGGTGCTGCCTTGGCTGCAGGCGGCCACCCGTTTGCTGGCGCATCGCGGCCCGGAAAAAGAAGCCCTTTGGACGAATGACAACAATGCTGCTCTTGGTCATCGACGGCTTTGCATCATTGATCTTTCCGACAATGCTGCGCAGCCCATGCAGTACCTCGGCCGCTACACCCTGGTGTTTAACGGCGAGATTTACAACTACCTTGAAATTAAAAATGCTTTAGCGAAAAAAGGCCATCGCTTTCAATCCCATTCCGATACGGAAGTAGTTATTGCAGCTTATGCTGAATGGGGAGCCGATTGCCTGCAGCAGTTTGACGGCGCTTTTGCGTTTGCCATCTGGGACGAGCAGGAGCAAACACTTTTTGGTGCCCGCGATCGCTTTGGCGAAAAGCCTTTTTTTTATCACTGCACCGAAAGCTTTCTGTTTGCATCAGAGATAAAAGCGCTGTGGCAATTGGGTGTAGAAAAAAGGGTGAACGATAGCATGCTCTATAATTTTCTCACCATTGGCTATACAACAAATCCTTCCGATAGCGGCGAAACCTTTTACGAAGGCATCCGCAAATTGCCGGCAGCGCATTGTTTTACTTATGCGGCCGCATCTAACCAGTTAACTATTCAGCCGTATTGGCAACTGTATAGCGACGAAAACAAAACCATCACCGAAGACGAAGCGCTGGATAGGTTCACGCAGCTTTTTCAATCCAGTCTTCACAAACGCCTGCGCAGCGATGTAGCCATTGGCACAAGCCTGAGCGGCGGGTTGGATAGTTCGGCCATTGTTGCTTTTTGCCACAACGAATCAGCGGCACAGTACACGCATCAATGTTTTACCGCTTCGTTTGCGGGTTTTGAAAAAGATGAAACAGCTTATGCAGCGCAGGTGGCAAAGCAGTTTGGGTTAACGCATTTCACCACAACAATTACCGAAACCGAAGTGCCGGAACTGATGGAACGCATCTTGGCTGTGCAGGACGAGCCCTTTTCCTCCGCATCGGCGCTGGCGCAATACAAAGTGTTTGAACTGGCCAAACAGCATGGCGTAACGGTGCTGCTCGATGGGCAGGGCGCCGATGAAATTTTAGGCGGCTATCACAAATACTACAAATGGCACTGGCAGGAATTATTCCGCAGCAATAAAAGAGAATTTGCCAAAGAAATGGAAGCGGCAAGAGCATTGGGTGTAAAAGAAGATTTCTCCATCAAACACAAGTTGGCTGCGTGGCTGCCGGAATTCAGCGCTTCGTTGCTGCAATCGCAAAGGAGCAGGCAGGCCTTTCGCCATCCACACCTTCACCGCGACTTTGCCTTTCGCAACAAACGCAACCTGTACTACGCCACACCAACGCATCATACACTCAACGGTGCTTTGTATTACAACACGTTTGTAAACGGGCTGGAAGAATTGCTGCGCCTGGCCGACCGCAACAGCATGGCGCATTCGGTGGAAGTACGTTTGCCCTACCTGCAACACCAACTGGTGGAGTTTTTATTTACCCTTCCGGCGCATTTTAAAATTCGCCAGGGCTGGACCAAATGGCTGCTGCGCAAAGCAACCGATGGAAAATTGCCCGATAGCATTGCCTGGCGCCGGGATAAAGTGGGTTTTGAACCGCCGCAAAAGCGATGGATGGAAAACAGTATCGTGCAGGAAAAAATAAAAGCAGCCCGGGAAAAACTGGTAGGGGAAGGTGTGCTGGACAAAGCACTGCTGACGCAAAAGATTATTCCTCATGCCGCCCACGAAGCAGGTGGTAACGATTGGCGTTATTGGAGCGCTGCACGATTATTCAACAAATGATCAACGTAGCTTTTTTATACGCAAAGAAGCCACTCTTTCAAGAGTGGCTTCTAAAATATTTCGTGTCTGATTACAGCAACACTTTATCCGGCGTAATAGGCAATTCCCTGATTCTCTTTCCAGTGGCATGGTACACGGCATTTGCCACTGCGGCGGCAAAACCAATCAGCGCAATCTCACCCAGCCCTTTTGCACCATTGGGATTTAAAATCGGATCGGGCTTGTCAACAAAATACACTTCAATCGGCGGCACATCAGCATGAACCGGAACATGGTAGTTGGCTAAGTCATTGTTTACCCAGCGGCCAAAGCGGTGATCAATCACACCTTCTTCGTGCAGGGCACCACCAATGCCGCCAACTGCACCGCCAATCATCTGGCTGGCTGCTGTTTTTGGCGAGATGATCTTCCCCGCATCTCCTGAGCAAACAATTTTATCAATGCGTACCACGCCGGTTAAGGGATGCACTTTCACTTTTACAAAATGCACGGAGTAGGAGTAGGCCGAATATTTCTGCATCTCCGTGTTGCGGCCGGTCGATTCGGTTACTTCCAGTTGCTGCACGTTGGCGGCCTTCATGGCATCGGTGTAAGAAATGCTTTTGCCATCCTTCAGGCGCATCTCTTCTTTTTCAAACCGCACATCCTGCAGCGGAATCTCGCTTTCCTGCGTTTTTAATGTGCCGGCCAGTTTTTTCTTTAATGATTCGCTGGCAGCAGTAACGGCTGTACCCAGAGTTGATGTGGTGGTAGAACCGCCC
>DATKHJ010000506.1:0-2928 GCA_035510335.1 Flavisolibacter sp.
GGTAGTACCGTCGCCAAAGTTCCAGAGGTAGCTGCTGATAGGTGCAAACGATTCGGAAGCATTGGTAAAAGAAACCGGTTGGCCCTCGCAAACAACGTTATTTGGAAAACCACTGCTGAAGATGGGGTCAAGCGCCGTACAAAACTGCTGTAAGTTTACCTGCCCGCCGGTGGCACCGGTAAATCCCCAATACACATTGGGATCGTTGTTAAAGATGGTGGCAACGAGATCAACTTGCCGTTGCAAGCGCAGCACACCGTCAAAATAAGTGCGCAGCCATTTGGTGCCTGCATCCCAGGTAATGCGCAGTTTGTGCCACTGGCAGTCTTCAATGTTGTTTGATGTAGAAGAAGCCGCAACCGGCGCCACCAGGTCGTTTGCGTGGTTTACATTTCCGTTTGCCTGGATGCTGATGTGATCGTACGATGGATCATTTAGCTCACTGTTCTGATAGGTATCAAGTGCAATCCCGATAGATGGACTCACACCTTCGAAGCCCATTCCGGCGCCTGTCGTACCTACGCTGGTGCTGATAGGTTGCAGCATAAACACAATGCCATCCGCGCCATTGTCATTACAGCCAAGCGAAACATTAAACCAAAAATCAAACGAGCTATTCAGATTGATTTTATTACTGTTCCATACACTTCCGGTTTGGAAGATAGTGGGCTGCGTTAACGTATAACAGTTACAGGAATTTTTCTGCGCAGAGCCATTGAGAATGTATTGGGCAAACCCAATCTGCCGGCAGGCAAAAAACAAAACAACAAGCAGCAGCGGTTTGCAAGAAAGCTTCACCCTTTAAAAATAAGAAAAGGCGTTAACTGTGCAGGAGGCTTTGATGCATTTCCCATTCTTTTCTTCCCAGGCCGGCAATCACATGGCGTTCGCTGTGGTAAGAAGAACGTACCAGCGGACCGCTTTCCACATAATCCAGCCCGAAGCTGTAACCAATCTCGCGGTACTCTGCAAATTCATCGGGGTGTACAAAACGCTGAACAGGCAAATGCTTTTTGGTGGGCTGCAGGTACTGGCCAATGGTCACAACATCGCAACCGGCACCGGCCAGGTCTTTCAGGGTTTGCACCACTTCTTCTTTGGCTTCGCCGAGACCCAACATAATGCCGCTTTTGGTGCGCATGCCGCCTTGTTTCAGGCTAGAAATCACCTCCATACTGCGCCAGTATTTGGCCTGGATGCGCACCTGGCGGGTTAGCCTTTCCACGGTTTCAATATTGTGCGAAACCACTTCCGGCGCGGCATCAATAATGCGCTGAATGTCTTCCTTCTTTCCTTTAAAATCAGGGATCAGCGTTTCCAGTGTTGTATTGGGGTTCAGTGATTTTACCGCCTTGATTGTGTTGTGCCAGATGATGGAGCCACCGTCTTTCAACTCGTCGCGGTCAACCGAAGTAATCACCGCATGTTTCACTTTCATGAGGTGAATGGCTTCCGCAACCCGTTGCGGTTCGTCCCAATCCACCGCATCCGGACGGCCAGTAGCCACGGCGCAAAAGCCGCAACTGCGGGTGCACACGTTGCCAAGAATCATAAAAGTGGCCGTGCCGGCACCCCAGCATTCGCCCATATTGGGACAATTGCCGCTTTCGCAAATGGTGTGAAGTTTATGGGTGTCAACTAAGTTCCTGACGTTTTTATAGCTTTCTCCAATGGGAAGCTTTACCCTTAACCAATCGGGTTTGGTGCGCTTTGGTTCACTGGAGACAATTGGCAGTTCTGTCATATGTACTTGTGCGTAGTAAGCTAGCAATGGGAAAAAGAGTTTTCCGAAACTCACCATTCACCATTGACAACTCACGGTTATTAATGCTGCAAATGTCCGAAGAAATAGGAGAAAATAAATGCTTTGCGGCCGGAGCGAAACTTATTTGCGTTTGCCAAAAACATAGGCAATATGTCCCTGGAAAAAGAACTGCTTTGGCTCGTTGTACACCATTTGCGGAATTTTGCTGGCATAAAAGTCAACACTCATCCCAATTTCAAGGGCATGAACAGATTCATTGTAGCGTCCAAAGTCGAAACGCAGGGCTGTTTTCAGGTAAGCACCGGGCTTTATTTTAACTTCTCCCCAACCTTTTGTAAAGCCGGAACCGGCAAGGACAGAATTAGGGTCGACAAAAATGAGGCTGTCTTTTGAATCGTATTTAATGTCGCGGGCCGTACCGTTCTGGTCCCTGGCCTGAATGTAATAAGGCTTCAGCAACCCAAGCGAAAGGCCACCGTGAACGATGCCCAGCACTGCAATGCCGTTTTTGTTGCCCTTCTGCCCAAACACATATTGCTGTCCAAAGCCAAGCTTTGCCTGGTAAAAATTATTGATCTTACCAAAGATGAAAGAGTTGGAGAAAGGTCCATCACCCAGGGCTTTCTCTTCTTTGTTGTGTTTGATTTCTGTTAGTTCAAGCACATATAAATTGGTAAAGCGGGGCGATCTTGCCCGGCCAATTTCCAGAAACGCACCATAACCATTTGTACGTAATTGCACACCGCCTGCCGTTTGTTTTGAAAAGATCAGCACCCCTTCCTCCTGCTGGCGTGCCAGTGCCGTGCGGCGACGCTGCTCTTCCCGCTTCTGTTCCTGCTTGGAAGGTTGTTTTTTAGCGCTGCTATCTTGTTGCGAAAAAGCTGAAAAACCCGTCACTACGAAAAGACCGAAAACAATAAATTTTTTCACGTAAATAGAGATATATGGTTCAAACGTAAATTTAGGCAAAAAAGTATGACGTCGACGGTAGTTTATAATGGCGAACTAAGAACAACCTGCACGCATTTACGGTCCGGAAACTCCTTTGAAACAGATGCGCCGGTTGACAACAATGGCAAAGGCGAACGTTTCTCTCCAACCGATTTAATGGCCACCTCCCTTGCTACCTGCATGGTAACGGTCATGGGCATTAAGGCAAGAAC
>DATKHJ010000507.1:0-3401 GCA_035510335.1 Flavisolibacter sp.
GGCGTAATGCCGGCACGGAATAAAAAGCCGCCTTCTTTTGGCTGTAAACGGTAGCCAAAATGCAAATGGCCAAAGCTGCCGTCAAAAATTTCTTTGTCAGCGGGATCAACAAAGTAGGTGCTTGAATAACGAACGTAGGTAACGCCGGCACCAATTTCAAAATAGTTGCGTTGATTTTTTGAAAGCAGGTAGTTCAGGCCAACCGGCACAGTCAACAAACTTTCTTCATCGATGCTGAAGTAACCGATGCCGACTCTTCCACCGATGCCATCTTCCTTTTTTTGAAACCGCGTATCAAAGTTGATAGAGGCAAGACCAGGACCAAGCAGTTCGGCGTAAACAGATTTGGCTTGCGCCGAACAAAACTGGCCAAAGCACAAAGCAAAAGTGCACAAGAGAACAAGTCTTTTCATAAACAGTGTTTTAGTTTGGAGACAGTAAGACAAAATAAAATGCTGCAAATGCATTAAGAACTTAAACGATATTAACTTCTCTTTCCAATTCAATCCCGAACTTTTCCTTTACCGATTGCAGAATGTCTTCACTCAACGCATAAATCTCCTCTCCTTTGGCAGCGCCGTAATTTACCAATACCAATGCCTGTTTGGGATAACAACCGGCATCGCCCCGACGAAACCCTTTCCAGCCGCATTGCTCTATGAGCCAGCCCGCCGGAATTTTTACATGGGCTTCATCGAAGGGAAAAGAGTGAATGGCGGGAAACTCTTTTTTCAACTGTTCAAACTGATTTATTGCCACTTGCGGGTTCTTGAAAAAACTTCCTGCATTGCCCACTTCTTTCGGATCGGGCAGCTTGGAAGAACGGATGTTGATAACGGCTTGCGAAATGGCCTTGATGCTTAACTCCTGCACACCCAAGTTTTCCAGCTCTTGCTGAATGGCAGCGTAGCTGGTATTGAACGCTGGTTTTTTAGCCAAACGAAATGTGACGGAGGTGATGACGAACTGCCCTTTGTATTTACGCTTGAAAACACTTTCGCGGTAACCAAAAGCGCAGTCTTCCAACGAAAAGCGAACCGTTGTTTTATCGTGCAGATGATAGGCTTCCAGCTCGTGAAAAATATCTTTCACCTCCACGCCATACGCACCAATGTTTTGCATGGGCGATGCGCCCACATTACCGGGAATCAACGAAAGATTTTCCATTCCCGCAAAACCGTTTTCCACACAGTGCATTACCAGCCCGTGCCAGCTCTCACCGGCGCCGGACCGCACATAAATATGTTCCGCATCTTCCTTCACAACGTCAATGCCTTTGATCTCGTTCTTCAGCACAATGCCCTCTACATCTTTCGTCAGCAGTACGTTGCTTCCACCGCCAAGAACCAGCTTTGTTTCTGCCCGCTGGTATTCACGAGCTGCCAACAACGCTTCCAATTCAGCAACGTTTTCAAACCGGGCAAAATAATTTGCCGTTGCATCAATTCCGAACGTGTTGTATGCTTTCAACGAAATATTTTCCCGAATTTGCATGTGCACAAGAATACAAAATTTTATGCCCGGAAAAACAGCAACGGTAATTGGCTCTACCGGTTTAATTGGCAACCTCCTGGTGGAGTACCTGGCGCTTGATGAAACCTTTGAAACGGTTCGCATGATTGTGAGGCGGCCGGTTAAAACAACACACAGCAAGGTAGAAATGAAGTTGGTGAATTTTGACGATCCTGAATCGTTCAAGCTGGCCATTGATGGCAGCGACGCCGTGTTTTGTGCTGTTGGCACCACGCAGAAAAAAGTAAAAGGCGACAAAGCCGCTTACCGGAAAGTAGATTATGATATTCCAGTAAACGCGGCTCGCTTTTGTGCCGAAACCGGCTGCGAAAGTTTTCATCTTGTTTCGTCCGTTGGGGCAAACAGCAAGAGTAAAAATTTCTACTTACGGTTGAAAGGAGAAATGGAAGAAGCGGTGCGAAAGTTTTCAATCCCGGTTATCTCCATCTTCCGGCCATCGGCTTTGCTGGGAAAAAGAAACGAATCGCGGCCCGGTGAAAAATTTGGACAGGCAGCCGCCAGCTTTTTTGCGTTTATGATGGTAGGCAGTTGGGAAAAATACCGTCCCATTGACGGAAGCCAGGTAGCAAAAGCCATGATTGAAGCGGCGAAGGAAGGGAAACGGGGAGTGACGGTTTACGAGTTTGAAGGAATACGGTCGTTGGCGGGAAGTTGAGTGGCGGGGAGGTTGACAAGTTGAATAGTTACTTGGTTAATAGGTTTGGGAAATTGTGTAGCAGTAAATAAATGACGGAAGCGATGCAGGAAGTTTTCGGCAGCGTTTGTAAATTTCACTCCGACTGCTCGAGGTATTCCATTTCTTGAAGAAATGGAATACCTGCCAACGGCACCCATCTATTAACTTATTAACCCATTAACGTATTAACGTATTAACCCATCAACCTCGCCCCCGCTCACTGCGCATCCACATCCGGAATAATCATTACCTTTTTAAACTCCTTGTGCTGGTGCAGCGCTGCACATTCTTTCATAATATCCTGCTTGCATTTGGCAATCATCTGCGCATCGCGGGGAAGCTTCAGCAGCATTTCCATTAAAAACATGCCCCGCACACGGTTGATCACCGGTTCGGCCGGACCCACAATATTCTTCCGGTAAACAAAGTCCATTGCCTTGGCAAAACTGTGCGCCGCGTTAAAACAAACGTCACGTTCCTTGTGCTTGAACTGTACATGTATAACCCGCGAAAACGGCGGGTAAAAAAACTGCCGTCGCTTTTCAATTTCTTCGGTGTACATGCCGGTGTAATCGTGGCGGGCCACATGCAACAAAACCGGGTGGCTGGGGTTCATGGTTTGAATCAGCACCTTGCCCTGCCCTTCCCTTCTGCCGGCACGGCCGCTCACCTGCTCCATCAGTTGAAACGCTCTTTCATTCACCCGGAACTCGGCAAAATGCAACAGCCCATCGGCATCTAAAATGCCCACCAGGTCAACATTGTCAAAGTCAAGACCTTTCACCACCATTTGCGTTCCTACCAGCACATCAATCTTGCCCTGCTCAAATTGTTGAATGAGCACATCATGCGCATTTTTGTTTTTGATGGAATCAAAATCCATGCGGCTTACTTTAATGCCCTGCAGTTCGGTTTCCAGCACTTCCTCAATCTTTTCGGTGCCAAAGCTGCGTTGCACCAGCTTGTCACTGCCGCAAGCGCCGCAGGTAGTTACCGGCGGATAAATATTGCCGCAGTAATGGCATTTGAGTTTGTTGGATTGTTTGTGATACGTTAGCGACACATCGCAGTTGCGACACTCGGCAATCCAGCTGCAAACCGTGCAAAGCTGGTAAGGCGAATAACCGCGGCGGTTCTGAAAAAGAATGACCTGCTTTTTTCTTTCTACGGTAGCCTTTATCTCTTCCAGCAA
>DATKHJ010000508.1:0-18478 GCA_035510335.1 Flavisolibacter sp.
TTTTTAGTAGCGTATGCTGATGCCCGCACCCACTCCATAATCACTATCATACAAGGTGCTGATAGAAAATGTGCGACTGATGAAGTATCGTAACCCTACAGCATATTCTTTATCGGTGTTAATCTTGCCATCAAAAAATAACCTTGTGGTAATAGCCATATCCCTGCGTTGTAGTTGTGCACGAAACTTACCCGTTGGGTCTACCCGTGCTTCAGCTTCTACAAAAAAGGGCAACAGATAAATTAAGCCCACTTCAAACTGACTGCGGTTGTCTTTTGTGTTGGCTTTTGGAGTTTCTGCCACTTCTTTATTACTACGATAATCATAACCTATAAAAGCGGCGAGGTAATCTTCTTTGTCTATAAACCGCAGTAAATGCGTTTCTGTTTCATAATTACCTTTCCAGTCCTGCCTGCCTTCAAAGCGAAGCTGGTTTTTATTATTCGACACAAAGCCTTCGAGCCAGGTACCATTTGACAACAAATTTAAATCAGCCCATTTATAAATAGCATTATCTTCTTTCTTCAATGTTTTATAGCCGGTTTTCGCAAATTCATTTTTCTCTGACCCTTCATAGCTTACAATCCGTGCCATGCCCGCAACCAGATGATACAAGATGTGGCAATGAAAGAACCAGTCTTTTTCTTCGTTGGCTAAAAACTCAATGGTAACTGTTTCCATTGGTTTTATATCGAAAGTGTGCTTGAGTGGTGAGTACTCACCCTGTGCATTAACCAGGCGAAAGAAGTGTCCATGCAAGTGTAGAGGATGTCGCATCATCGTCTTGTTGAACATTTTAAACCGGACCACTTCGCCCTTCTTTATCATGATATTATCGGATTTGGAAAGTGGCTTATCATCAAAGGACCAGATGTAGCGTATCATGTTGCCGGTAAGCGTTAGCGGAACTTCACGCACTGGGAAGCTTTTGTCAAAGGCAGTAGGCGTTACGGAACGCAGCATATCGTAAGTGAGTGTGCCAGCGCTTTTACCGTTGTCCATCCTCATGTCAGCCATGTTCTCTTTTTCTGTTATGGCAGGAGCTTCTTTTTTTGCGCTCATGTCCATGCCTGCCATATTCTTTGTTACGTCTTCCTTTTTCTTCATAGCCATGCCGGGCATTATGCTGCCGTTTTTACCGGCATCATCCATGTTCATGCCTTCCATTTTATGAGCAGTGTCCTTTTTTTCCTGCATATTCATGCCTGGCATTGAACTCTTTGTCTTATCCTCATTGCCCATATTCATGCCCTGCATTGAGCCACCTTTTTCACCCGAACCGCCCATGTCCATTTTGTTTCTTTCACGCAGCATACCGAAATAATCAAGCCTCGGAATATCGGGTGCAGCCACCTTTTTACCACTGCCGAAATAAACAGAAGAGTAGCCGGCAATATCGGTAGAAGTAGCCCTTAATTCATAAGCGCCATCAGCAGGAATGGTTATGAGCACATCATACGTTTCTGCAATCGGGAAATCAATCTTGTCAACTTTTACAGGCTTTATATCAATGCCATCCGCAGCAACAACAGTCATTGGTCCGCCAGCAAATTGTACATAGAAATAAGAACCGGCACCGCCATTGATAAGCCGCAACTTTATAGTCTCACCGGGTTTAAATTCAGGGTATTCTGTTGATTGGCTGCCATTGGCAAGAAAGGCGTTGTAATACACATCAGCTACGTCCATCGGCGGCATGCGGCTCCACTCTTGTTTCACCTTGTCGCCTATGTATCCTTTTACCAGTGCCTCGCCCCAGCTTTGTACAGAGTTTCTTTTAATGCCATACCATTCGTAACCCGCCTTTAGCGAACGTACTACGGTTGACATTTTTTCATTGGTCCAGTCACTTAATAAAATCAGTTTTTCTTTTTGCGCTACTGTGTTGTTTGGATAGATAACAATACCACCGTAAAGACCTACCTGCTCCTGCAAACCTGTATGCGAATGATACCAGTACGTGCCGTTTTGAATAACCGGAAAAGAAAAAGTGTAAGTGCTACCAGGTTCGATTGGTGGTGTAGTCAGGTAAGGAACGCCATCTTCCTTATTAGGCAGCAGTAAGCCATGCCAGTGAATAGATGTTTCTTCTTTCATCTTGTTGTGTACATAAACAACAGCCGTATCACCTTCGGTGAAATAAAGCGTTGGCGCAGGTATAGTGCCGTTAATGGCAATAGCGGGTTTGCGTTTTCCTTTTGTAAATGTTACGAGTGTATCGGTCACATAGAGGTTGTATTCCACCCGTTTGCCGATGTATTTTGTTGTTGCAGCTTTTGGCATATTCATGCCCTGCATATCATCACTTACTTTTTCTTTGGAATTTGGCATTACCATACCATCCATCTCATCACTTCCTTTTTCATTGGATTTTGGCATGTTCATACCATCCATGTTATCCATTTTTTTGTTCCCAGATGTGTCTTTTGGCATTTGCATTACTGCCTTTGTCTTAGTCGTGGGGACTTTAGCAGGCGTAGTTTTCTTCTTTGCAATAGGTTGTTTTGCTCTTTCTTTTTTTGACATGTCCATGCCTTTCATTTCCTGTGCAGATGCAGAGGAATAGAGGGTCATCCCGGCGATTAATAATAATAATATTTTCATTTCAAGATTTTGATGTTGCTTTTAAAAAACAGCTTTTACATGGTTTAAATGCGATAGGATGCCAGGTAGCAACTTACTTTCTCCTCTTGTGGCTCATGCACTGCTTAGGCTGAACCGGTTGTTTTAATCCGATAAGTTTAATGAAAGACCAACCATATAAAAACGCATGTTTAAATAATTAAGCTTATTGGAAAACCTGATGTATTTAGCCTGAACAAATGTTTGTAGCCTTTTAGCAGTTTTGTGATTTAAGCCCAGGGCTATTCCTCCTGCAAAGCCGACATTTTTAAAATCTGAAGCAAGGGAAACAGTAGGCGCTATATAAGGTGTAATAATTTTGTTGTCATAGAAAAACATGGCATTCAAATTAATGAAGCCATCCGTATTATTCATGATAACAGGATTGTCCTGTTCATACTGTACACTGGTAAAGTACCATACTTCAGCAGAAGCGCCCCAGCTGAAAAAATTCTTCTTATTTGTCTTCCAAAAACCCGCTTCTATATCCAATGCAGGATTGAAATACATATCTTCCGACGAAGGAGAAAAAAACACACCCACATTAAATAAATACATTGGGGTCATAATCATGCTATTCCCTTTTTCTACTTTGCTGCTATCGATACCGGTGGCTGTCAACTCCTGTGCGAATACAAAGGAATACATGCCTACACCTATACCTGCCAATAATAATTTTTTCATTTACATTTTCTTAATGATGGTCGTAAAACCCTACGCCTTTAATGTCATTCCACGAAGTGGTTTGATGGCAGGTGAAGCATTTTGTAACGATTATATTTTCACCTTCCTGCTTCGCCACTTTTTTTGATACCATTTCAAAATGCTCCATGTAATGACTTGGCGGCGCCTGGTGGCATTGGCTGCAATTAATGGAAAGCACAGACGGATGCTGAAACTCGGGTATCGTCCACTGCTTATCCGAATGACAGGAAGCGCAGTCTTGTCCCATTAATCCCACGTGTTTGTCTTTTGTGCTGTGGCAGGTAGCGCAGTTAAGTTGTGCAATTCGAGAAGATACATTGGGATGGTCCGCTGGCAGATGCTGCTTGTTAGCTTTACTTAAAAAACCGTTGTCCTTTCCCATCATTTCTGCGCCGATTTTCGCCAATGCTTCGTGGTTCATCACTTTTAAATTGGCATCAATTCCCTGGTGCTCGGTATGGCAGGTGGCGCAGTTGCCAACAACGGCATGAAAAGCGGTAGGCTGCCGTTGCAGTAAGGCTTCGTTGGTGGCATGGCAGGTAATGCATTTGGCATCGGCAACTCCTTTTGCAGGCGTATGGCAAGAGGCGCAGTCCGCAGAAAGTGAGGCGTGTGCCGCCGACAGTTTTCCCGGCATTACCACACTCTGCCACTTGATGTTGTTCTTTCCCATAACAGCAGAACTGGTAAGGTAAACTCCGGTGGCAACAACGAGTGCAATCAGCAATATGGTTAACCCTGTTTTTTTCATTTTAATTTCTTATACCAAAATAGATAGCCGACCAAATGTGAATGATGAGCAAGCCATAAAATGCGCAGGATGTTATTATATGCGCTTTGAGCCATCGTGTTGTACGGCGCTTTAAAAATTCGTGTGTTTTGATGGCATACTCCAGGTCGGCGATGCTTTCGGCTAAACGTACAGCACGCACAGAAAGCGGGATATTTTTATCTGCCGGAAGATCTTCTGTTCCCACAATACTATTCATTGCACGGTGTATAAAACCATGCGATGCGGCGTACTTAATTTCGGGTTCGGGCTTGTTAGCCAACCCGGCTACCACCTGGTTGTATTGGAATGCCAGCAGGTTCAGTTCATCCTGCTTCTCGTGCAGTTCCTTCGAAGAGTAGCTAAGAAAATATCTTCCCACAAAACCACTCAAAACAGTCAGCATCATCATGGTGGTAAGCAAGATACCCACGGCACTTTCAAAGCGGTGTCCACTGTGCAGGATGGCAAGTATAGAACCGGCAATACCTGTATAAATATGCCAGTTTAAAAGTTTGCCGAGCGGTATTTTTTTGGTGATGATTTTTTTGAAAGATTCATTTCGCTTTGCTGCCGAGTAAACAAGAGGCGGAACAACCATGAGAAGGGCGGCTGTAATGGCAAGCACCCAGCCCGTTAAACTTCCCGGAAATCGTGGTGAACGATGCACAAGAAATCCGAGCCACAGAATGAGCTGCAGCAATAACATTCCGCCTATTATGGTTCTTTCCTGTTTCATAATTTATGCATCAACCGAAACATCTTCGGTTGCTTTTGCCTGGCAGGCGAGTATCATATTATTTGCCTTATCATCTTCTGTCAACGCATCTTCTACAGCCATTGTTACCTTGCCAGAATTCAATTTTACTTTGCAAATTCCACACGTACCCAAGCGGCATGAATAATCAATGTTTACACCTACTTCTTCGGATGCTTCGAGTATGGATTTGTCGGGTGTTAATACAGCGGTTTTGTTAGATTTAGCAAATGTGACGACACCTGTTTTTTCCCCTTGTTCAGGAGCGGAAGGTTTAGCGACTTCATCATCAACAGGTGGTTTGCCATTGTCTTCGGGAGTGGGTACAACTGTTTTGGGTTTCGGCGGCGGTCCCGCAAACACCTCGGTCATCACCATCTCTTTTGGCACCTTTAGTTCATCAAGCATTTTTTTAACCGCATCCATCATTGGCGGCGGTCCACAAATATGAATCATGCGGGTTATTATATCCGGCACCCGCTCTGCCAGAATTTCTTTGGTAATGCGCCCTGTAATAAAGTTATCCGCCGCATTGGTGCCTGCTACTTCCAGCAGGATGCAGACGTGCAAATTTGAATACCGTTTTTGCAGGTAGGCAATCTCTTCACGAAAAATAATATCACCTTCACTTTTGCAGGTAAAGAAGAAATAGATTTCCCCTTTCCACGAACGGTCGGTCAGGTACCGAATGGCACTCATCATTGGCGTTACACCTACGCCGCCGGCAATAAATACGGCACTTTCGGCATGGGATTCTGTAAACGTAAACTTGCCTGAAGGTGCCGTGAACTGTAGCAGTTCTCCTATATGAACCTGGGTGTGTAGATAATGTGAAACAGTTCCTTTCTCTTCATGCTTAACGGTAATTTCGCAATAGTCGCGGTGTGTTGGCGATGAAGCAATAGTATAAGAACGCTTTACCGGAACTCCCTTAGGATGAATGGTGACCGTTATAAATTGCCCTGGCAAAAAATTAAAGGGAAGTTTGCCACCGGCAGGGTCAACCAGGCGAAAGGTTTTGACGGCAGGCGTTTCAACAAAGATTTCTGTAACCAGCAAAGTGCCTGTCCATGAATTGGGTTTTGATGGCGCAAGGTCGGGACCTACCAATGGTGGTGTACCCTTAGCTGCCGCAGGGTCACCTTTTGCAGGTTCACTCTTTGCAGGTTCTGCTTTAGGTGCCGGTTCTCCTTTGGCAGGAGGGGGGGCGGCTTGCTTTGCATCACCCGGTGCCGGTATTTTTTCCGGTGATTTTCCGGCAAGTTTTTCAATGAGCGCATTGGCACGTTTCATCTTGTGGAAATACATCCAAATCATGCTGATGGCAAATGCTGCAAGCAGCAGCATGGTAAGGTAATGGAACCACGACAGCCCAAAAAACCCGTGCTTGTTCTGCTGTTCAGGAGATGGCAGATTCATTTCGCGGCGAAACCATGTCAAAGCGGTTAAGCGGGGGTCTTTGTTTTCAGCTAAAGCCTGCTGCCCTTCAAGTCCGCTTTGCAGCATAATTTTACCCTGGCGGATTTGTTCGGTTGCCTCCCGCATTGCGGTAATATCCTGGTTGCGGGTGGCACCTGTAAGTTGCTTTAAACCCATCGTTAGCATAGCATTGCCATCGGCTATCTGTTTATCAATTAATGCCTGTATTTCTTTTCGTTTTTCAGGGCTTAAATCCGGCAACTGCATCAGTGAAGGATAAAGCTCTTTTGCTGGTGGTTTTCCCATGTTGTCCATCATCTCACCCATACCTTCCATCATTCCGCCCGACTTTCCGCCCCCCATACCAGGCTTTCCACCGCTTGTGTCTTTTGCATTCATACCGGGCATTGCAGCAGTATCAGTTTTACCTTTTTTTGGATGGTGTCCTAAATGCCCTGCATCAGCAGTGTCTTGAGCAATAGTAACGGAAGTAGAGGTAAAGCATATTACAGCCAAAAGAAAGGCAGGAAGTAAACCGCCAAGCCGTTTCATTAATGATGAATTTATTTTGGAAAAACGCTGTAGCATCACAAGTTGATTATAGCAGATATTGTATTGAAAAGTTTACTGTAAAAGTTTAACGCAACGATGGTTTACAAATGCTCTGCTGCCCGGTACATAAAAAATGCCGTAGCAAAAATTACATATCGTCATCCATCATTGGCTTATCTTTCTTCATTTTAGTCGCACCCTTGTCCATCATGTCCATGCCTTTGTCCATCATATCCATACCTTTATCCATCATATCATCGTCCATCATCGGTTTGTCGGCTGGTGCCATAGCTTTGGCTACGGAGTCTTTACCCATTTGTGCCATATCCATTCCCTTGTCCATCATGTCCATATCATCATCCATCATCTTTGCATCCGCCGGCGCCATTGCAGCTTTTTCTTTTTCCATCATAGTCTTTGCCATAGTAATAGTCTCCATGCCCTTATCCATCAGCCGCATACCTCTTTCCATGGTGGCTTTGTCCTTGCTTTTCTGACCTTTTTCCATCATTTCTTTACCGGATTTTACCATGTCCATTCCCTCGTGATAGCGGGCCATGGCATCTTTGTCATCGTCCATACGCATATTCCCGTTGTTGGCAGAGTCATCCCGCATACCATCATCATGTGGGGCTGTTCCTGTATTTGTAAGCGTGTCGGTAGTGGTCTTAGTATCATTGGAATTATTACCGCAACCTGCTATCAATACTGATGCAAAAGCAATAACAATGAAGCCCGTAATCTGAGCGTTTAGTGTGCGCATATTCTTTGTATAATAATTAAGAAAGCGATTCTTTAAGTTTAAAAAAAATGCTGTGTTCATAATATTTGTTTTACTTGTTTTAATTTTTTGTGTAGCTGAAAGTTCTTACGTAAGTATTAAGTCTAATTAATACTACTTCACTTCTGCTTCTCGTGATGCATGGTATCCATGCCAGGAGCGTTGTGATCCATTCCTTCATGATTTTTACCTTCTTTGTTGTCATCACCCCTTTGTTCATTTGATTGAGTGGCAGGTTCTGTTTTTTTAGCTCCGCCATCCTTATTGTCATTGCAACTAACGATCAAAACGGATGCAAATGCAATAATGATTAAATTGGTATGTTTAAACTTTGCTGTTCTTTTCATTATTAATTTTTAAGATTGTTAAGCAATACGACTGACTTTCTATTCACTAGTCAATATTACTTTTAAGGCTTTTTCTTTTGATGCATTTCCAAAAACTTCGTAAGCCTTCAATATTTCATCAAGCTTAAAATGATGCGTTATTAACTTATTAGGATCTATTTTTTTTGATGAAACTGTTTTTAAAAGCATAGGCGTTGTGTTTGTATTTACCAATCCCATAGTGATGGTAATATTTTGAATCCAAAGTTTTTGAATTTGCAAGTCTACACTATGACCATGAACACCTATGTTGGCTACATGACCGCCAGGGCGAACAATGTTTTGGCAAATATTAAAAGTATCGGGAAGCCCAACAGCTTCAATGGATACATCCACACCATCTTTTGTTTCTGATAGTATTCTTTTTGCTGCATCTTCCGTTGCTGAATTAATAATATCCGTTGCTCCGAATTTTTTAGCTAATTCCAATCGATTTTCATCAACATCAACCATATAAATTTTTGCAGGAGAGTAGAATTGTGCAGTAAGCAAAGCGGCTATACCTATTGGTCCTGCACCAACAATGGCGATGGTATCACCAGGCTTTACACAGCCGGCAAGTACGCCGATTTCATGACCTGTCGGTAATATATCACTAAGCATTACCATTGCCTCTTCATCCGCATTTTCAGGTATTGCATGCAGGCTGTTAGCAGCGTGTGGGATGCGTACATATTCTGCCTGCGTTCCATTAATTAAGTTGCCCAAAATCCAACCGCCATCCTCGCAGTGTGAGTACATCTGTTTCTTACAATATTCACAGGTGCCATCAGCCGTTATGCAGGAAATAATTACGTGGTCGCCTTTCTTAAAATTCTTAACTGCCAAGCCAACTTCTTCAACAATACCAACGCCTTCATGACCGAGGGTAGTTCCCGGTTTAACAGAAGGAACCTTACCTTTTAAAATGCCGAGATCAGTTCCGCAAATTGTGGTCTTTACAATTTTCACTATTGCATCTGTTGGCTTTTCAATGCCGGGTACCGGCACGTCTTTCCACTCAATTTTACCGGGTCCGTCATATACAAGGGCTTTCATTGTTGCCTGCGTAGTACGCGGCTTTATGGTTTCATTTAATTCAGTTGTTGTTTGCATGATTTTTATTTTTAAGTTTTTTAATTGTTTTATGAAACACTGGTTTTGTCTAATTCTAAAGGTGGTTTACTTGATTTTATAATTCCCATTTCCTTTGCCAGGAAGAAGCTGATAACTGACCTGATACCAACAATCATTGCCAACACATACAACTCTTTTAAAACAGGTTTGTGGATGGTATGAATAATATCAGCAGCTAACATAAAGTCAAGCCCGAGGATTAAGTAAGCACTGAACTGATGTCTCGCCGTTTCGATTGTACCCGGTGGCTTGGTTGCCGCTAATTTATTTTTTTCATTAACCAGGAAATTAAATACCGTAATAAGCACACCCCATATAATAATGATGCTTCCTGCTATGCTAATGCCTATCGCTATATAATTAAATGCTTCCATCATTTCATATAAACCTGCCTAAACATTTCATATAAACCTGCCTAAAAAAAATTAAGAGCTTTAAAAAAGGCTCCTAATTGATTAGCCGTTTACATTTTCATTTTGCCCATTTTCTTCTTCGCGGTTTTCGGCATCTTACCCATCTTTCCGTTCATATCCATCATGTCTCCTTCTTTCATCTGCATCGTTTTGCCGTCTTTCATTTTACACATCCCGTCGGTCATTACTGTTGTTCCATTGCCCATGGTCATTTCTTTGTCCATAGGCATGGTTTTACCATTTTTCATCATTTCCATTTTGCCACCATGCATCATCACATGGTCTTTCTTCATGTCCATCTGCTGTTCCTTTTTGTTTGTTGCAGGTTTCTTTTTTTCCATATCATGTCCTTCGTGCTGGGCAAATGCACCAGAACTTAGTGTAAAGGCAGCAATCAAAATCATTAGCTTTTTCATTATAAAAGTTTGTGGCTTCCGCAGCTAAGCTGCTGGCTGCCGGTTAATAGAAAATCGTTTACATTACTTAACTAAAAAACACCCGCTTCATTTATTATTCCATATCGGGTATTTCGGCATAAAAACTTTGAAATGCTTCGGCAGTTTATTTTGCCAAATCAGTTTCAAGAATAGTTTTTCTCTCCTGGTACTCCTCTTTTGTTAATTGACCTGAAGCGAAGCGCTTCTGTAAAATATCGAGTGGCGAGTCTTTCTTCTTTCGCTGACCCGGAATGTTGTATGGTGTTGCAAAAATCCAGAACAATAGTCCAACCCAGATAATCCACCATATAAAGTGCATTCCTACGAATTGATAACCATAGTGATTCATAATTTTATTTTTTTAGGTGAACAGTTATTGATTTTTTATACTTATCTGTTTTTATTGTTATTTCATCTATGTAAAGGTGTACTGTACTGATTGTTTTAATGGGCCAAAATAATTGGGAATGTTGTTGCCAATGATTTCATTGTTGTCGGGCGAAGAAGCAGTATCCGCCTTATCGGGAAGCCAGGCAAAAGTTTTGTACTTGGTAAAATCCATTGTCCGGTCATAGTCAGAATAGATCTTAGTGTAAGTGCTACAACTGTTCAGCAGTAGCACCACTGCCATAGCGGAAAATATATTTTTCATACAAATCAGTTTAGCTTTTTTATTAAGCTACGGTTCGCTTTTTCTGTGTAAAACGCTCACAGCAAAACATCCAATCGTGGGGAGGGGTAGCTCCACGATTGCTGCATGAAAGAGGCAATCATATAGCCGATGGATTTTAACCTCTCTCTGATTTTTGCTACATCGTTCAGAGACAAAAAAGTTCCGTCAATTCGCACCTCGTTTCCATTGGCTTGCAGCAAATGGAAACCGTCATTGCGGAGAACTTGTTCAGCCTCAGTGAAGCTGTGTTCACCCGTTACATTTTTCAGGATTAGATAGTTTATTGTCATAGCTATATGTTTTTGCCGCTTTTTGCACCGCAGTGTATCAAGCGTCTTAGAACCTGTTAAAGCCCCGCACTCACTTTTACCGGATGTAGTGTTTTGGCCGGACGGTGCGGGGCATTGCTATCAACGGTTCTGCTTCTTTTCTACCAGGTCTTTCCCGCATTTCGGGCACTTACCATCTTTATCAAGTGCCACATCAGGATGCATTGGACAGGTGTATGTTTTCATCACCTCCGCTTTCATTTGTTCCTTGGGAGACAGGTTCAGCTTTCTTCCACATTGCGGGCATTTGCCGGGGTCGTGGCTTTTTACAGTCAGGTGTACCGGGCAGGTGTAATTTTTGGTTACACCTGCTTTCATCTTTTCTTTTGTAGAAAGGGCCAAATCCATGTTGCACTTAGGGCATTTTCCCGGTTCATGGCTCTGCACATCCGAATGCATCGGACAGGTATACAACTTTATGTGCTGTGCCGTATCAACCCTTCCGGCTTTGGTCTGAGCCATTAAGGATGTGGCAGCGAAGAGGAGGCAAACAAGTAAAAAAGCTGTCTTTTTCATGATTTTAAATTGATGGTGATTGCGATTGTTTTTATTGCGTGTTTTGTTTCAAAATCCAGTTCAACTTGTACATCTTGTGAAAGTCATCATAGGCATACAGGTCTTTGTCGCTTTTGAACTGTAGATCCACTGCGTCGTGAAACGCATGGTTATCAGGATACGAGGCCTTAACGTTGGCAACAGTGAGTTTTTGAACCACGCCAGGTCCAACACTGAAGAAGTATTGCGGCGGATGTTGTTCAACAAACTTTGGTGCATGCGCAAGGTGTTGGTAGAAATAAAGAAGCAAAGACTCCTGCGGGTTCAGGATTTTGTAGCTTAGGTTTCCCACAAACCGGTAAACCTGTTGGTCACAACTCCGGTAGCCGAAGGTTTTGCTTTTATCCAGTGTGTACTTCTGCCCGTCATGCTTCACTTTTATTTTAGAGCCTTTGAAAATCAGATCGCTGTTAATCCGGTGCTTTTCGGTGTTGCAATCAATGGCATAAGAAAGCTTTTTTGATGCGAAATCTTCCGGAGTGGTATAAATACCACTACTGTCCTCTTGAGCGATAAGGATTTTCGGCAGGGAGAGCATCAGAAAAAAAACGGCGGCATAAAGCTTTTTCATTGTTTTGATTTTATGTGTCTAAAGCATCGCTCAAAATTATTTTTGCCACAGTTGGCATTGGTTTGATTCCTTATGAGTGTTGTTTGAAATGTTGCGCTAATAAGCTATCTCGTTTCCTTCGTCCACGCTTTGGGACTATTCTGTAATCACCGGGTGATTGTCCGGTTTCCTTTTTGAATTGCGTACCAAACGTTTGTTGCGAACTATAACCCAATTGCCAGGCAATCTCCGATAAGCTCAATTCCTCTTGTGACAACAATTCCTTCGCTTTTTCCATCTTCAACAGCATGAAAAAACGGTCTATTGTAGTTCTGACGGTTGCAGAAAAAACATGGCTAATGTGGTAATAGCTGCGGCCCATTTTTTCAGAGAGATAGGTAGATAGATTTTTGGTTTTTATACCTTTCATCAACAACTCATCTAAGTACTTAATTAAAAGCCCCTGCACTTGCACAACGAGTTTATCATCAGGTTTCGAAACAAGGTCAAATCCGCTTTCCCTAAAATTTTTGCCTATTTTTTCCAGTTCACTTTGGCTTAGTTCTTTTGCAAGTTTTGCTTCGCCGATGCCTACCGTTATCGGTTTATACCCAAGTGACTTGAGATGTGACGTCACGGTCTCAATACAGCGGTTGCAGCACATATTGCGTATAAAAAGATGAGTGATTGCCATTGTTTTTGCCGATTGAGTTGGAAGAACGGTCCAGATAAAAAGCGATGCTACATCTGTAGCATGAAACGCAGAAATGGCTTGGCAAAAATTAAATGCGGAATACCCGGCAAAGAAGATAAACCGGTTCTGGGTCTCTTCCAGGTTTAGGGAAGATGGTTTGAGCAACTGGAACGCTTACCTGGTCAGGAAGAATTAGGTAAGTAAGGAAATGGGTTAGTGCTTCATGTTCAGGTAAATCAGGTGCCGTAGTGCTTTGTCCAGTTTTGTGACTATCCGTTTTAGAAACTTTTATTACGTCGTTGCAGCAGTCTTTGGCCATGGAACCGGAAGCATCATGCTGACAGCAACAGTCGGGTTTTGCGCTGACATTCAGTAAGGCGAACTTTACCATCTTGCCCTGACAATAGTGAAAGTCTATCGTGATGCCAAAAGCAGTATTGGCATAAACAAGCAGGAGAAATATGGTCGTTAAACGTTTCACTAGATGAGACAAATGAACGATCAGAAATCTAGTAAGATGATGACGTAGCTTATCCTAAAACATGACTCTTGTCAGTATTCCTGTCGATAAACAGCTAACACAAAGCGCGATGCCATCAGTTAGTGGCTCTTGCATTTTTTTTCAGTGTGAATGCGGGGTACAACCGTGCTTGGCAACCGGCGTCCGAATCGTATTTGTTAAGCGAACTGGTTGGCCTCATTTCATATTAACAATTTCTCTTTAGAGACCGCGAGTAAGAAGAAACGTCAAGCCCACTGCTTTACTAATTCAATTGTCTAAGTTGACAACCTATCTACGAGTAGAACAGGGCTCCTGCTAAATAGTAGCGCTGACAATAGTATTCATTCTCATTCATTTAATTGGTGAATGACAAATCACTCGCATAATTTGAACTTTAAATACCAGCTGCATTTAATAGCGCAAAGTCTATCAAGGCGCCAACATTTAAGCAATAAACAAATTACGGTTTTAGCGAAAGCCTGGCGAGTTTAATAGTTTTCTCGCTATTATCAGACCAGGCAAAGATGACCCTATCACCTGATTTCGTCATTTGCGGAAATCCACTCGACCTCGCCTCCGAAGATGTCGCAACCGTCATTGCGGGTTCTTTTTTTCCGGAACTGTAAACTTTTGCAGCCTTTATCACTGAACCTTCCATCCAACTGACCATGGCCGTTTTACCGTCCAGCAGTACAATATCCGTCCTTCCGACAGTACTGCCTTCATCCACTCTGATCGGTTTCGTGAATGTGGCACCTCCGTCTTCAGAAAAAACAACATTCACCTGTGCCTTTTGATTTGGGGACGAAAACCAGGCAACTGCAAGATTGTTGCCTTCCGCATCAATGCGTGGCCCGTTGACAGGACAACCCTCTATTTTCCAATTGTCGGCAAATACCGTCTTGGGTGCTGTCCATTTGTCGTCCACATACCGCACAACCGAAATGTCCCTGATCTCGCTGTCCGATCTGTCACGATAAACGACAACCGGCCCACTCGTGGTAATGGCGGCACTTGTTTGGCAGCAGTCACAAACACGGTTATCCAATTCCCATTCGTTTATTTTTTTACCGGTTTTATCTACAACAGCCCCTCTGACAGTCATCTGTCCCTGGTGTCCTCCATGGCTCCCCTGACCCTTTTCCATTGCGGCATTTCGCCCATCAAGCCAGGAAATAAAATAGTTCTCTCCATAAGGAACGATAGATACAAATCCATGCTCCGCTTTCTTGCCATCATCATGAAGAACGACTGGAGTACTCCATGATTTGCCCTGGTCGGAAGAAGCGGTAAGCTTAATGTCATAAGTGTATGTTCCTTTCTCGCTTTTCTCTAAAAAATGGGAGATCAGGTTATTGCTTCCATCAGAAGCTAGTAAAGGGTAATCAGCCCAGTTCACAAACCAATTGTCGCCCGAAGCAATGACCGAAGGTTCACTCCATTTCTCGTCGTTCAAAGTCGAATACTGTAGTGTACTTTTCTGAGCGTTTTTGGTGATCCATGAAAGATAAACGGTTCCATTTTTATCCGTAAACAAATAAGGTTCGGCACTAACTGAGTCCACCGGCGACTCCATTGACTGCAACCGTGCCAGTTTTTCTGTTGGGCTGCTGGCTGTTCCGGAATCGCAGGAAGCGAAAACGCCTGCAGCAATGATGGCAAAGATTACTGTCCTCATCTTTTACTGTTTATTTTTAGAATCATTGCCATGTTTGAGGAATCATCCCATTTTCGAAACCCTGTTTCGGAGAATACCAGTTCTCCTGCAGGACTAAAAATGTACGTCGTTGGCAAGCCCTGTATGCCCAGTTCTTCCAGATTCATTACTCTCGCATAATTGAAATGATAAGTGTTATTCTTTTGAAATTCTCTAATCTCCTCTGAACTTTCATCAGAGGCCAGCAAAAAAATAACACCCCTATTATGCAATGAATCCTGGGCTCTTTTTATGGACGGCATTTCGTAGATGCAGGGTTTGCACCATGTGGCCCAGAAATTCAGGAAGATGGTCTTGCCTTCAAACTGCGCCAGGTCAATTGGCTTGCTGTCTAAGTCAGTTAACATTGGTTTCGCGATCAGTCTCTTTTCTTTTGGGATGGTGGTTTTCTGCTGGTCTGGTGCAGTACATCCGCAGATGGCAATGAGCATAGCCAAAAGTACGTTTACGGTTTTGCTTTCGTTCACCAGCATCGTCATCATTTGAACTGTTTTCTTAAGAGTTGTGCATTAAAGGCTACAATGATGGTACTTAAACTCATTAATACGGCACCCATCGCCGGGCTTAACACAAATCGTGGATATAATATGCCTGCTGCCAGCGGTATGGCTACCACGTTATACCCGACTGCCCAAAAAAGGTTCTGTATCATTTTTCGGTAAGTAGCCTTACCAAAAGCAATCATGTTGACGACATCATTCGGATCGCTATTCACTAAGATAATATCAGCGGTCTCCGCGGCTACGTCAGTGCCACTTCCAACAGCAATGCCGACATCTGCCTGGGCCAACGCTGGTGCATCGTTTACACCGTCTCCTGTCATAGCAACGATTTCCCCCTTATCCTGATACTCTTTCAACTTTTCCTGTTTTTGATGCGGTAACACATTGGCAAGGTAACCATCCATTCCAAGCTTGTTCGCGACGGCAGCCGCGATGTTTTCATTGTCTCCTGTTAATAGAAATGATTTGATGTTCAGTGCTTTCAAACGCTCAATAGCCTCAGCGGATGTCTCACGGATAGAGTCAGCCAGAGTAATAATACCGGACAATTCGTTGTTGATCAACAGGTAACTAATCGTTTCAACGTTTCTATCAACAGAACCGGCAAACAGGGGCAATGGCAGATTGTTTTGCTTGAAATAGTTAGGCCCAACCGACAGCACATCTTTCCCGTTCACTTTTCCACTTACGCCAATGCCCTGCATGTAGTTGAAGTTATCCACTTTCCATAAGGACAGGTTCTTTTGTTTCAGCTTTCGCAGCACGCCATGGGCAATATGGTGTTCTGAATTTTGCTGAACGGAAGCTGCATATTGTAGCACTTCCTCCTGCGACAATTTACCGGGAAAGGAAATAACTTGTTGTACTTCATGGGAACCTTTCGTCAGCGTTCCGGTTTTGTCAAATATAATGGTTGTTAATTTACGGGCATTTTCAAACGCAGTCCGGTTACGGATCAACAAGCCGCTGACTGCCGCCTTTGCCGTGGAAATAGCAACCACCAGGGGAATGGCAACACCTAATGCATGCGGACAAGATGTAACCATCACCGTAACAAGCCGTTCGAGTGCAAAAGAAAGATCGCCCCGGACCGAATACCAATAAATGAAAGTAGCAGCCCCAATGACAATGGAAACAATTGTCAGCCATTTCGCTACTTTGTCTGCAAGATTTTGCGTATTGGATTTGGCACTTTGTGCAGCCTCCACCAGCGTGACCACCTTATTGAGATAACTATCTGCTCCCACTCCGGTTACCCTTACTTTCAATGCACCGTCTCCATTGACAGAACCGGCAATTACTTTCGCCTGGGCTTCTTTGCGCACCGGTACACTTTCACCGGTTAACATGCTTTCATTTACAGAAGAAGCCCCTTCAAGCACAAGGCCATCCGCAGGAACTTTTTCGCCCGGCTTTATCAACACGATGTCTTCGTTTTTCAGATCCTGCAACTCGATGTCCGTTACTACTCCGGCTCTTTCGACATGAACATTGGAAGGAAGTAATTCAATCAGGGATTGCAGTGCGTTCGAAGCTGCCATCTGCGAACGCATTTCCAGCCAATGGCCCAACAGCATGATATCGATCAGTGTGGCCAGCTCCCAGAAAAAGTCCATTCCTTCCAATCCAAAAACAACTGCCACGCTGTACACATAGGCCACAGTGATCGCCAAGGCAACAAGGGTCATCATCCCAATGTTGCGGTACCGGATTTCCCGGATCATGCCGGTGAGGAAGGGCCAGCCGCCATAGAAATAGATGACACTGCCAAGGATCAATAACACATAGTTATCCCCGGCAAAACGAATGGAGAAATTCAGCCATTGCTGAATCATGTGTGATAATAAGAGCACCGGGATCGTTAAGATCAGACAGCTCCAGAAACGTTTTAAGAAGTCTTCTGTATGATGGCCCGCATGTTTGTCGTGCATGGATCCTTCTGCAGCACGGCCAGCCTCTTCGTGTGCGTGATGCCCCACGTGTGAACGACTCCCCATCCTGGCTTCTGTCTGTCCTTCTGTATCTCTTTGAAGCGGTACCAGCTTCATACCGCAGACAGGACACTGTCCCGGACTATCTTTAACCACCTTTGGGTGCATCTGGCAAGTGTACTGCTGCGGATTAGACTCGTGCGAGGAATGTTCGGAACCGGCGTGATAATGAGAGTGATCCATGGTATAATTTTTCTTTTGTATAACATTTCAGAACCGTTAGCAGTTCCGCTTCATCGAAATGTCTTCAAGTAAAGGGTGCCAGAAAAATCAACGCGGCGCTTTCGGTCGGGGTCATTCTATGCTTGGCTCTCTTTCTGTCGCCGTTTTGAAAACAAATCCCCTTCTACTCTACTCGTCTATTCGTGATAGGCGTCCACTTTCCTCGTTCTTTTTGCCCCGCAACAAAAAATACAGGCCCGCGATCACAAAAGGAATACTGAGCAACTGCCCCATGTTGAGTACCAGGCTACTTTCAAATTCCTTTTGGTCAGTTTTGACAAATTCAATCAAAAAACGAGCGGAAAAAACCAACACGAGAAACAAACCGAAAAGCCTTCCTTTTTGCTGGTGCCCTCCCCTCTTATAAAAGAACCATAAACCAATAAAAATGGACAGGTACGCAAGTGCCTCGTACAACTGTGCCGGGTGTCGGGGCACGAGGTCGACCTTTGCAAAGACAACAGCCCACGGTAAGGTGGATGGCAGCCCCAGTATCTCTGAATTGAAAAAATTGCCGAGGCGTATAAAAAAGCCTCCCAGCGCTACGACGATCACCAGCCTATCAAGAACCCAAAGCACCGAAAATTTATACTTGCGGGCATAAAGCCACACCGCAAGCAAGATTCCTACGGCACCCCCGTGGCTGGCGAGCCCTTGGTATCCCGTCCATTCAAATTTACCATTGCTGATGCGAAACGGAAAGAGCATTTCCAAGAGGTGATCCTTGTAATAGTCAAATTCATAAAACAAAACCTGTCCGAGTCTCGCACCAATCACGGTACCGG
>DATKHJ010000509.1:0-4006 GCA_035510335.1 Flavisolibacter sp.
GGATGGTTCAGGTCACGCTTCACGAGTTCTTTCACCAGTGGTTCACCCGCTTTGGCACTGTAAAACTTTTGCCAGCCCGCCAGTTCATCAATCACATAAAGACCAAGCGAATCGCAATAATTCAAAAAGGCTTTATCCGGCGGGTAGTGCGAACAACGAACGGCGTTCATGTTCATTTCCTTTATCAGTTGCACATCGGCCAAATCAATCTGAGGGTTAACGCTTCTTCCCGTCTCCGGCCACCACACATGTCGGTTCACACCTTTCATTTTTACTTGCACGCCATTGATGTAAATGCCATCGCCACGGCGCACTTCAATGGTGCGAAACCCAAAACGTTCCGTTAGCTGATACGTGTTTTTTGTACCATCTTTTAAGCTGACAATAACTTTGTAAAGGTTCGGCGTTTCGGCTGTCCATTGCAACGCGTTGACAACTTTTGTACGTAGTTCAACCACGCTATCGGCAGCGGCGGCTTTTGCAGAAATGGTTGCCACTTGTTTGCCCTTTGCATCGAAAATGGTCGCCGTAATTGTTTTACTGCCAGCCAAATCTTTTGGAAAAGCCTGCATCGCAAAACTTCCATCGGCCTTTGCATCGATGGCCACGTAGTCGATGTATTCTTTTGGCACGGCTTCCAAATACACCGGGCGGAAAATGCCGCCGAACACCCAATAGTCAGCAAGGCGTTCTGCATTGTTCACACTGGCATCGGCACTCATCTTGCTCACGGTTGCTTCCAGCGTATTCTTCGCACCAAAGTTGAGTTTATCGGTAATGTCGTATTTGAAACGATAAAAAGCACCCTGGTGAATGGCTCCTGCCGACTTGCCGTTGATCTTTACATCGGTATCTGTCATTGAACCTTCAAACACGATGAAAACTTTCTTGGCCCTCCAGCTTGCAGGAACATTGAACGTGTGTTTGTACAGTCCCTGCTCATCCCAGAAGCGGGCATTCTTTCCGTTGGTTTTGTAGTCGCGGCCGTAGTTGTAACTGCCAAAACCCTGCTGCTCCCAGTGCGATGGCACCTGTATCTTGGTCCAGTAGCCACTAGCCCGGCCACCGGTGCAAAAGAAATCCCAGGCAACCGTGTTCTTGTTGTCGGTGCCGGAGAGGTATTGAACCTCCTTTTGCTGCGCAAAACCGGGAACAAGATTTAGCAGCAACAAAGCAAGCAAGGCTTTTTTCATACTAACCATTTTTAGTAGGCGGTGTACCGGGACAAAAGAAGGAATGAACGACGGCAGCGATACAGCTATAAAAGACGGTAAAAATGTTTTGATCTGCATGGATGATGTATGGCAACTTTCCGGTGCTCTTTCATCCATTTATTGGTGTGCTGCAGCCGTTTAGCATGCAGCATGTTGACAGGAAAAAGCAACCAATCGTTGGTCGTCTAAAGTAGGCAATAAAGATGGGCAGCTATCCTGTCGCATCCTGAAAAACAGAATGCTTTTTTACTTGGCAAATGCCTTGTAACGAAGCGCCGCTTCTACAAAATAATAGTCAGCATAGGTCAATGATACATCTACTTCTGTACCCGCCGGATGATGGCCAACACTGTGCTGGAGAAGAAAGCCACCGTTTGCACCGGGAGCAGAATGATATTGCCGCGATACTAACGAACGCAACATTGTTTCAGCCGCATCGAAGTATTTTTTGCCGGTAGAGACATCGGTATAACGACAAAGCTCGAACAAGGCAGAACTGGTGATGGCGCCGGCAGAGGCATCCCGCAATGCAGTTGGAATATTCGGCGCATTAAAATCCCAGTAAGGAATTTTATCTGCCGGAAGGTTTGGATGAGCTAAATAAAAGTTAGCGATGGCTTCCGCTTTGTCAAGATATTTTCTATCCTTCGTTTCGCGGTACATCACGACGTAACCATACAAGCCCCAGGCCTGTCCTCTTGCCCAAGCCGATTCGTCGCTATAGCCCTGCGCTGTTCGCTTTTGCTGGATAGCGCCGGTCTTCGGGTTGTAATTGAGCACATGGTAAGAACTATTGTCGGGACGGAAATGATTTTTTAACGTGTTATCCGCATGGGTAACGGCAATCTTATAAAACGATGAATCGCCGCTCACTCTTGTTGCCCAGAACAGAAGTTCAAGGTTCATCATGTTATCAATGATCACCAGAAAATCGGATGGTTTGGAGTCCCAGGATTTAATGCAGCCAACCGTTGGGTTGAAACGGGTACTGAGCGACCTAGCACTTTGCAATAAGATGTCTTTGTATTCCGGTTTGGATGCAATGCGTTCGGCGTTGCCAAAACTGCAGAACATCATAAAGCCTAAATCATGCGTGGTTGTATTGGCTTTTTCTTTTTCCAATACTTTTAAAATGCGCATGGCTTCGTTGTACAATTGTTGATCCCCTGTCTGCTCGTACAAGTACAGCAATGTGCCCGGATAGAAACCGCTGCACCACCATCTTGAATCGCTGGTTTCCAACGCCGCTTTCTTTGGATCGTAGGCTTTGGGAAACCGGTCAGGCTTAAGGTTCTTCGCCATGAGTTTATACTGGGCCGCATCGGCGGTAAACGACTGTTCGATGGTTTGCAAAAGCGCCTCATCAGGTTTTATCTGTAATTGCTTTGGGCCTGAACAAGCGGTAAGAAAGAGGAGCCAGCCAAACGTGCAGATAAGGATCAATTGTTTTCTCATTTTGTTCTTCGTGATTTTGGGTGCCATTGTAAAACAGAAATCATTTGTGGCGGTAACGAACTGATTCCTTCCGCGTCGCTCTGTTCTGTTTTTTGAACAAATAAATGTAACTGCATTTTGCTTCTCCAAAGAACCGGGTCATACGTCGGCTCCCAGGAACCAACTGGTTCTTCCGCCAGATCGGTCAATTTCCAATCATTGCTTCTTATATCATCGGTTGTAGCAACAGAGACTTTGTTTCCTCTTTCTTCATCGCGAAAAATAACAGCCACCGCTGTCTTCCTCTTTTCTTTCCAGGCAATGATTTGCGGCCGCGAAATAGGAATACGTTTGGTTCCACCACCGCTTAAGCTAAAAGCTGTTTTTCGGAAACCTGTATTGATCACCTGCCACGTTTTTCCTTCCTTGTACACAACACGGTATTGCGGAACAGCAGAACCGCTATCCCGCCAGTAACTGGCAATGAAAGGTGTTCCCTTTTCATCGGTCGTTATGGATGTTTGGTTAATTAATTCGCTGCCTTGCAGAATACGGCAGGCATACTCAGCCGAAGCGGCAGTGATGGGGAACGAATAAATTTCGCCTGTTGACTTTTTCCAGCTTACGCCGCCATCATCTGAACGGGCATAACAGAGATCGTGGTTGCTTGCCACGTTTGGACTTTCCCGCCACACCCAGGAAAGATGAATCGTTCCTTTTTTATCTACACAAGCCTGCCAGTAAGCATTCCGGGCTTTTTCGCCATCGATTAAATTTTGGTGAAGCTGTGTCCATGTTTTCGTCTTTACGTCGTACCGATTGATGACCAGGTTTCCCGAACCTGAACTTCCATCACGATAAAAGAAAAGAAGATTGCCGTTGGAAAGATTGTAGAACTCCGGGTACGTAAGGGTTCCTTCCAACCGGCCTGTCATTGGCATTTCTTCCGTTAACGCCAAAGAACCCGGCTGTCTGCTTTTACAATACCGAAGCTTGTTACCGTGATGGTCCCACGCCATGTGCAAAAAACCATCGCCGTCAACAGCAATGCTGATAGAGTTATGTGCATCTGTTGCCTTGCCCTTGTAAGAAGTTTGCTGAAGTTGCCATTGACTATTTTTTAAGGCTCTCTTCCCGATCACCACGTAACCATCGGCGTTGTAATACGCAATGAACTGTGTGTCTTTAAAACTGGTGAGGGAATTCTTGCGAAAGATGACAGTGTTTACGCTGTTCTTTGCCCAGCCTTCACCAACCGGAATCATTTCCTGTGCATGAATAAATGCGCAACTAATGGTTGCGAAAAAGAACAGAAGCAATTTTCTGGTTACAGATTTTACACGCAACATTCTTTGATG
>DATKHJ010000510.1:0-5373 GCA_035510335.1 Flavisolibacter sp.
GCTCCATACTTCTCGTACTCCGTTCCGTTCCAACTATTTTCATCGTGGTTGGCAGTAAACCAGGCTTTGGTGCCGGCTATGGAATGATACTGGTCCAGCACCTGCAAAAGACGGCCGAACGATGCCTGCCCTTTGTAAAACTGTTCGGCGCTATGCATCCACTTCCAGGTGTAGGCGGCATCAAATACCTGCATGTAGTCGGGATTGTCAAGCGGGTCCAGTTCGCCCAGCCAGAACAGCGGCTTCACTGCTTCCAGTTGCGGTTTTGCTTCCAACCAAAAATCCAGTTCTACCCAAAACGCCAGGTCGCAGCGAAAGCCGTCGATGTCGGTTTCCTGCACCCAGAACTTCATGGCGTCGATCATGGCCTTCCGCAGGGCGGGGTTCTTAAAATCCAGCTCAATGATATCGTCCATGCCGGATGCTTTTTTAAAGTCGCCGGTGTGCTCGTCCTTTTCGTACCAGTCGGGATGCTCCACCGTCCACCAATGATCCCAGCCGGTATGGTTGGCCACCCAGTCCAGTATTACCTTCATTCCCCTGCCGTGCGCCTCTGCTACCAGGTTTTTAAAATCGTCCAGCGTTCCAAATTCATCTGCTACCGATGTATAATCGGCGCAGGCATAGTAGCTGCCCAGGCTTCCTTTTTTGTTTTTTTGTGCAATGGGTGTGATGGGCATAAACCAAATGGTTTCTACACCCATTTGTTGTAACCGGGGAAGATGCTGTGCGAAAGCGGTGATTGTTCCTTCCGGCGTGTATTGGCGCAGGTTGACTTCGTAAATATTGGTGGTTTTGATCCAGTTAAGCATAAGGGTGAAGATAGTTGATAGGTGAATAGGTTGAAAAGTACATCACTGGTTTACCACTTATCAACTTGTTAACCTATCAACTTATCAACTTTCCCTGCCTACTTTTGTACCCGCATGAAAAGCTTCGACGTTCCCGTTGTCTATCGCAGCCCGCTGATTTCCGCCATTAAAAAAAAGCGCAAAGAGGCCGACCGCATGAAGAAGGATTTCGCTCCTACCCTGCTGGATTTTGGCCCGGTGAAAATTTACCTGGCCCGCCATTTCGGTTTTTGCTACGGGGTAGAAAATGCCATTGACATTGCCTTTCGCACGGTGGATGAAAACCCCGGCAAACGCATTTTCCTGCTGAGCGAAATGATTCACAACCCGCAGGTGAACGAAGATTTAAAACGAAGCGGCGTTGAATTTCTGCAGGATAACAAGGGCGGACAACTGATTCCGTTTGAAAGTTTAACGGCCGAAGACATTGTGCTTATTCCCGCCTTTGGCACCACGCTGGCCATTGAAGAAAAGCTGCGCAACATTGGCATACAGGTAGAAAAATACAACACCACCTGCCCCTTTGTAGAAAAAGTTTGGAACCGCAGCGAAGCCATTGCCCAAAAGCAGTACACCATCATTATTCATGGTAAGCCCACGCATGAGGAAACACGAGCCACGTTTTCGCATGCTGCCGCCAATGCGCCGTCGGTGGTGGTAAAAGACATGCAGCAAACCATTGAGCTGGCCAAATACATCTCCGGCGAAAAGCCGGCGGCTGAATTTTACGAGCAGTTTAAAGGACAATATTCCGAAGGCTTTGCCGTAGAAAAAGACCTGGCAAGAATTGGCGTGGTGAACCAAACCACCATGCTGGCTTCCGACACACAGGCCATTGCCGATTACCTGCGGGACGTGATGATCAAAAAATTCAACCTGGCTGACGAAAATGTAAAAGACCATTTTGCCGATACCCGTGATACGCTTTGCTATGCCACCAACGACAACCAAACGGCGGTAAGCGGCATGCTGCAAACAGACGCCGATCTGGCCATTGTGGTGGGCGGCTACAACTCCTCCAACACCTCTCACCTGGTGGAACTGTGCGAAGAAAAACTGCCGACGTACTTCATCAGCAGCGGCGAGAAGATTCTTTCAAAATCAACCATCCTGCACTACAACTTCCATACTGGACAGGAACTGGTGACGGAAAACTTCCTGCCAGGGAAAGAACCTGTTTCCATACTCATTACCAGCGGCGCTTCTTGTCCGGATGCGGTGGTGGAGAGTGTGATTGCCAAACTAATTGGCTTTTTCCCGGTGGGCAAAACAATTGAAGAAATACAGCAGGAGTTTATGGCGTAAAAAGCTAAGGGAACACCGGTTTTTATGCCTGTGATGATACATCTGCTTTTATCATCACCATCTGTGCTTTCTGCATTCTGTTTCTACGAAGGTGAAAAGTACTGATGCTAACGAAGTAAATTTTTCGCACAGAGGAAAGGAGGAAAAGAGTAAAATATTTTCCCTCATCACGCCAACTCCAAACTCCAAACACCTAACCCCAAACCCTCACTTCCCTTTCAGCAAATGCTTAAACCGGCTGAAGGTTTCAGGTTGAATATTGAGCAGCGAGGCCAGGTATTTCTGCGGCGTTCGTTGCATCATTTCGGGGTTGTTTTGTACAAAGGAGATAAACCGTTCCCGCGGCGACATTTTCAAAAGGCTCATGTGCCAGCGTTCGGTCAGCACCAGAACAAACGTAACAATCTTGCGGCCCAGCCGCTCCATGGTGGCGCTGGTGGAAAAGATGTTATCCAGGTCTTCGCGGTTTACAGAAATTAACGTGGTAGGCTCAATGGCCTCCACAAAATAATCGGATGGCGTTTGGCTGTAAAACGCCTCCTGTGAATAAATCATCTGGTCTTCCATGGAGATCTGCGTAATGTACTCTTCATCCCCCTTCCTGAAGTATTTACGGGCCAGTCCCTTTACAATAAAGTTCAGGTACTGTTCGGTTTCACCGGCCTGTGTGATGATTTCTTTCTTGCCAAACTTGCGTAGCTGAATACGCGGTTGAATGACTTCATTAAACTCTGCTTCGTCAAGCGGCACAAACCGGTTCAGGTATTCGAAGAATTGTCGTATTGGCTCCATGGCATTACATTATTGATGATTGCTATATAAATCTACCGACAAATTTTGTGCAATGAGCAACCGAAAGCCTTAGTTTTGCCGATTATTTTTAAAATAAACCCTGCTGCAATGACTCAAAAGATCAAAGTGGCCAATCCGGTAGTAGAACTGGATGGCGATGAAATGACAAGAATTATCTGGAAATTCATCAAGGACAAATTAATCCTCCCTTACATAGACGTTGATATTAAATACTACGACCTGGGTGTTGAGTACCGCGACCAGACGAACGACCAGGTAACCGTTGATGCGGCCAATGCCATTAAGCAATACGGCGTGGGTATCAAATGCGCTACCATTACTCCCGACGAAGCCCGCGTGGAAGAGTTCAAGCTGAAGCAAATGTGGAAGAGCCCCAACGGCACTATCCGTAACATTTTGGACGGAACGGTTTTCCGTGAGCCGATCGTTATCAAAAACATTCCGCGACTGGTAACTACCTGGGATCGTCCGATTGTGGTTGGCCGCCATGCTTTTGGCGACCAGTACCGTGCTACCGATTTTGTAGTGAAAGGAAAGGGAAAGCTGAAAGTAACCTTTGAAGGCGAAGACGGCACCAAGCAGGAGTACGAAGTGTACAACTTTAGCGGTGAAGGCGGCGTGGCCATGGCCATGTACAACACTGACGAAAGCATCAGGGGTTTTGCCCGCAGCTGTATGAACATGGCGCTGCAGAAAGGCTGGCCGCTGTACCTGAGCACCAAGAACACCATCCTGAAAAAATACGATGGTCGCTTTAAAGACATTTTTGAAGAAGTGTACACCACCGAGTTTGCACAGAAATTTAAAGATGCCGGCATTGTGTACGAACACCGCCTGATTGACGACATGGTGGCAAGCGCCATGAAGTGGAACGGTGGTTTTGTATGGGCTTGTAAGAACTATGATGGCGATGTGCAGAGCGATTCTGTAGCGCAAGGTTTTGGTTCTTTAGGCCTGATGACCTCTGTACTGGTAACGCCTGATGGACAAACCATGGAAGCCGAAGCGGCCCACGGTACGGTTACCCGCCACTACCGCGAGCACCAGAAAGGCAACCCAACCTCTACCAACCCCATTGCTTCCATCTTTGCATGGACAAGAGGCCTTGCCTTCCGCGGCAAGCTGGATAACAACCAGGAGCTGATTGATTTTTGTAACGCACTGGAAGCGGTTTGTATTGAAACCGTGGAAAGCGGCAAAATGACGAAAGACCTGGCCATGAACGTTCACCCGGATAAGAAGCTGGTGGCCGGTGAAGACTACCTGTACACCGAGCAGTTCCTGGATGCCATTGACGAGAACCTGAAAGCGAAGATGGCGAAGTAGTGAGTGATGCGTAGTTAGGAATTAGTCATTAGTAATTAGTTGAACCCTCCTGAGAAATCAGGAGGGTTTTTGTCTGGGAAACCGTCTCTTTCTGCTGGCTATGGGAGAGTTGTGCTTTGTGATGTTGGATGTGAGGATGGAACGCACAAAGCGGAACCTGGGTGGCTTGCCAACCAATACAACCTGAAAATGCGAATGGCATGTCTTTGAGAACCAATCCGCTGAGTTTTTTTGTGGAATCAAGGGGATGTCGGCTATTTTAGTGTTGTGCGTCATCTCACCTTTCTTATGAACAAGACTATTAAATCAGTTTGGATAGAAAGTGAAGAGAAAGGTGCTGTTGTTGGAGGTCAAGCCCCGGATGACGATAACAGTGATGTGATTGTGACATTCACCGATGACAGCAGGTATATTGCTACTTTTTTTACCTACACCAACATTGAAAGGTTGAGAAGAAAGAATGAGCAAACCGGTGAATGTTTAAGCGGAAAATACTTTTGGGCAAGTGATATGGTACTCATTGACAAAATCAACAGAGAAAGTATTCTTTCAGTTGTAGGCTATATGATACAGACAGAAGAATTTTATCTTGCTTTCAAACTTTTAGCAGATGACGTGGAATTACAGGGTTATGAAGCGGAAGAATGAAATAGGAGAGTATGAATTTGCGATATATGAGGTCTACTACGATGAGGCTGGAAACGTAAACGGGTGGACTGAGAACCCACTAACTCCCACATGTTCATCAGCAGAAGATTTACACCATGAATTGACTGTGATGATGGAGGCATTCGCGAAAGGCACATTGGACTACAACAATAAAGAGAAAGACGAACGCACAACATAGCGTTTGTAAAAGCATGGCTGAGTAGCTATCTTTCAACTGTAAATCATTAGTCAAAAGCAAAGGAAAAGTGTGGCCGAAGTAATTCTAATGCCCTGCCTTCCTTTAGTTTCACCTCTCCATGATTTCTAAGTACTTCTATCACCGTATTAAGTTGTATATTTTATAGTCAACACTATTTCAAACAATCCAGGCTGTCTGGGCGCATTAACATGCCTTAAGGGTAATCTAGAC
>DATKHJ010000511.1:0-4026 GCA_035510335.1 Flavisolibacter sp.
GTGTGAGTGTGTACAACCTCCGGAAGTTCCCGGCGCTGAAAGGATTAATGATAGCGCTGTTCCTGGTGTATCTGGGTTCGCATGCGGTGCAAAGCAACTGGAGTTTTTTTACCATTGAACGCTTTCACTGGTCGGAGACAATGATTGGTATTTCGCTGGCCGTAGTTGGCGTGCTGGTGGGTGCCGTGCAGGGCGGGCTTACCCGTGTGGTAAATCCAAAACTGGGTAACGAAAAAAGCATTTACATCGGGCTGGCCTTGTATGCCCTGGGCATGCTGCTTTTTGCTTTTGCATCGCAGAGCTGGATGATGTTTGTGTTCCTGGTGCCCTATTGTTTGGGTGGCATTTGCGGCCCTGCTTTGCAAGCCATCATGGCCGGCCATGTTCCCAACAACCAGCAAGGCGAACTCCAGGGTTCTCTTACCGGCTTAATGAGCTTGACAACCATTTTTGGTCCGCCGGTAATGGCTAACATCTTCAGTTATTTCACCGGCAAATCGGCGCCAGCTTACTTTCCCGGTGCGCCATTTTTGTTGGGTGCCGCCTTAATGCTTGCCAGTGCTTTTATTGCTTACTATGTATTGCGTGGCAAAACGTTTGGCGATGCGCAGCTGAAGGAAGCGCCGCAATCGCCTTCCTAAAAAGTATGGAACGAATAGTGGGTTAGAATTGATTATTGAAGTGAAGGAAAGTTTGTTGTAAGTATCGAACCTTATTCTGCAATGGCTTCTGCAACAACAGCGGGTTTAGGTAATGCTGTAGCCTCTTTTACGGTTTTGGCCATGACCTGGTAAAAGGTACCGTCGTCTGCTTTTTTTACATCGCTGATTGCTTCAAAATGCTGGCTCTTTAACTGCGAAACATAAGTGTCCAGTTCTCTCTCGTTGTAGGCAATGGCAGCAAGGTGTAGTTTCATACAACCAAGTTACAACGCTGTAATAACATTCGAAAGAAGATGTGCAAGCGTTTTTCCACATCAGGCAGAAACCGCCTGCCGCTGTGCTACGTCCCGGTGCATGCCGCTTAAAAAATGATGTACATCCTGCATGTCTCTCGCCGGTTCTACCACAATCATGAACAGCTTGCCCACCTGCTTCAGCTTTGCCTTGTTAGTGCCGGTTTGTAAGTAACCTAAAATGCGGTTGAAAGTTTCCGATTCGAAGTAAGGCGAATCAGGACGATTGATAAAATAACACTTCAGCGAATCGTTCTTTAAAATCATTCGCTCAAAACCCAGCTCCACAGCCAGTTTGCGGCAACGCACCGTAACAAACAACTCCTGCACCGGCGGTGGTAAGGCACCAAAACGGTCGGTCAGTTCTGTTTCCATTGCCTGCAACTCTTCTTCTGTTTCGCAGTTATCGAGGCGTGAATAAAGCGATAGTCGTTCGGTAATGTTTTCAACATAATCATCCGGGATCAGTATCTCCAGATCCGTATCAATCGTGCAGTCCTGCACAAAATCATCCTGTTTCGAAATCTCTTCTTTAAACAGGTCTTTAAACTCTGTGCGTTTTAATTCGCGAATGGCTTCATCCAAAATCTTCTGGTACATTTCAAAGCCTATCTCCGCCATAAAGCCACTCTGTTCACCACCCAGCATGTTACCGGCACCACGTATGTCAAGGTCACGCATGGCAATCTGGAAACCGCTCCCCAACTCACTATGTTGTTCCAGTGTTTGCAAGCGCTTGCGTGAATCCGTTGGCAGTGTGCTCATCGGCGGCGCCAGCAAATAACAAAACGCTTTTCTGTTGCTGCGACCTACACGGCCACGCAACTGGTGCAAATCGCTCAGGCCAAAATGATGAGAATTGTTGATGATGATGGTATTCACATTCGGAATGTCCACACCGCTTTCAACAATGTTGGTACACACCAGCACATCGTATTTTTTGTCGATGAAATCCATGATGCGTTCTTCCAGTTCATGGCCTTCCAACTGGCCATGTGCCCAGCCAATACTCAGGTCCGGACAAAGCCCCTGGATGATCGCTGCCATCTCCGCCAGGTTCTGCACACGGTTATGAATAAAGAAGACCTGCCCGCCACGTTCCGTTTCAAAATAAATCGCATCCCGAACAAAATCTTCCTGGTACACTCGTACTTCTGTTTGAATGGGCTGCCGGTTAGGCGGCGGCGTGTTCATGATGGAAAGATCACGGGCACCCATCAAACTAAACTGCAGCGTACGCGGAATTGGCGTTGCCGTTAGCGTTAACGCATCAACGTTTGTGCGAAGCGTTTTGATTTTTTCTTTGTGTGCCACGCCAAACTTTTGCTCTTCATCAATAACCAGAAGGCCAAGGTCTTTGAACTTCACTTCTTTTCCTAAAATGGCATGCGTGCCTACCAGGATATCAATCTTGCCTTCCTGTAATTTCTGGTAGGTTTCTTTTTTCTCTTTTGCCGATTTAAAACGGTTGATGTAATCGACCGTTACAGGAAAATCTTTCAGGCGTTCGCTGAAGGTTTTGTAATGCTGAAATGCAAGAATGGTGGTCGGCACTAATACAGCCGCCTGCTTGCCATCTACAACGGTTTTGAAAGCTGCACGAACGGCAATTTCCGTTTTACCAAACCCTACATCGCCGCACACCAGGCGGTCCATTGGTGATGCCGATTCCATGTCTTTTTTTACATCGGCTGTTGCCTTGCTTTGGTCCGGCGTGTCTTCGTAAATAAACGATGCTTCCAGCTCTGTTTGCAGGTAGTTGTCAGGTGTGTGCTGAAAGCCCTGCTGCGCTTTTCTTGACGCATATAATTTGATCAGGTCAAAGGCAATTTCCTTGACCTTGGTCTTTGTTTTTTCCTTGAGTTTGTTCCAGACATCGCTGCCCAGTTTGTTCACCTTCGGCACTGTTCCTTCCTTGCCGGTGTACTTGGCAATTTTATGAAGCGAGTTAATGTTGACGTAAAGAATGTCTTTGTCTTTGTAAATCAGCCGCACGGCTTCCTGCATCTTTCCCGCTACTTCAATTTTTTGCAGCCCGCTGTACACGCCTACGCCGTGATCGATGTGGGTTACAAAATCGCCAGGCTGCAACTCCCGCAGGGCACGAAGGGTGAGTGCCTTGTTTTTGTTGTAGGCCTGCTTAACGCGGTACTTGTGGTAGCGCTGAAAAATCTGGTGATCGGTATAGCAAACAATCTTTTGCTCTTCGTCGATAAATCCTTCGTGAATAGATGTTGCAATCGGGTTGAACGTAATTTCTTCTTTCAGGTCTTTGAAGATGGTGTACAAACGTTCAAGCTGTTTTGGATTCTCTGCAAAAATGTTCAGCTCAAAACCCTTGCCTTCCCAGCTTTTTAAATCATGAATTAAAAGATCGAACTGCCGGTTAAAAGCGGGTTGCGATTTGGTGGCAAATAAAATTTCAGCTGTTACATCCGAAAACGGATTTTCGTAACCAAAATAAACTGCGTGGCGCTGGTGCAGATCACGAAAGAAATCATCAGCCGTGGTAAATTCTTCCTGCTTTACTTCTTTTTTTACCAGGCGGTCTTCCTGCTCCGGTTCTTCTTTTTGGGTAGATGTTTTGATCATCTCCAAAAACAGGTGCAGGTCTTCTTCGGCCGTTAATAATCGTTCCCGCAAAAGCTCTTCATCCTGTATCCAGATGACGGTGTTCTCCGGAAGAAACTTCAGCAGTGAAACTTTTTCTTCTTCTTCAAACTGCGTTTCTACATTGGGAATAATGCTTACCTGCAACAACCGTCGTTCACTCAACTGCGTTTCGGGATCGATAATGCGAATAGAATCCACATCGTTGCCAAACAATTCAATGCGGTAAGGTTTTTCGTTGCCGAAAGAATAGATATCGAGAATACCGCCACGCACAGCAAACTGCCCGGGCTCGTACACAAAATCGGTTCGCTCAAAACCATAATCCACCAGCTTTGCATACAACCCATCCGGGTCAATTTCATCACCGGCTTTCAGGTGAATAATGTTTTCGGAAATAGCTTTCGAAATCACCACTTTTTCAAACACGGCTTCTGGATAAGTGACCAACGCACCAACAC
>DATKHJ010000512.1:0-7050 GCA_035510335.1 Flavisolibacter sp.
GAGCTTACCTGCACCTTGTATAAGGCATTCTGCTGTAATTGAAAAACAACAATGCCGGCGGTGTCGGCAAGCCTGGTTTGCTTTGCACTTGTATCGGCAGCAGAGGTTACCACTACAGTAGCAGCGCCAAGCGGTTCTCCTTTGGAACCAACAACCGTAATTTTTACCGGGACATCCTGGGCGAAAGCGAAAGCAGAGAAAAGAACGCTAAAGCAGATTAGTAAGAGGCGATTCATAGACATTAAAAGTAACCGGCCTTTTTGGTTGTTTACATCCATTTAACAAAAGCATAATGCCGCTGTAAATTCGTTCAAAGAAAAGGCCGTCGCAAGCGACGGCCTTTAAACTATTTACGACTTACTAATTATGATCCCACTTTCATCATCCAGCCATACTTGTCTTCTCTTCTTCCTTCCCGGATATCGGTGAGCCAGCTTTTAATGGTTGGTGCCGTTCTCCATTTGTCGGTATCAAAATTCATTACAAAATCCTTGTAACGCAATTCTTTGATCATGGTAATGGTGGCAGCGGTTCCTGTTCCAAACACTTCAAACAGCAACCCAGCTTTGTATGCTTCAATAATTTCGTCAATGCTCAAGCGTCTTTCCTCTACGGTAAAGCCGGCTTCTTTTAATAACGTAATGGTACTGTTGCGGGTAACACCACCCAAAATGGTTCCCAGTTCCAGTCCCGGCGTAATGGCTTTGTCACCAATGATGAAGAACACGTTCATGGTGCCAATCTCCTGCACATATTTGTGTTCAAAAGCATCGGTCCACAACACTTGGTCATAGCCTTTTTTCTTGGCCTGCGCTGTGGCATACATGGAAGCGCCATAGTTACCGGCTGCTTTGGCATAACCAATTCCACCCGGCACGGCACGTACGTATTGTTCTTCTACATAAATACGCATGGGCGCATTGTAGTAAGGGCCGGTTGGGCTTAAAATGATCATGAACTTATAGCTCTCCGAAGGTTTCACACCAATCACTTCATCGGTAGAGAACATAAACGGGCGGATGTAAAGGGAGTGATCTTTTTGCTGCGGAATCCAGGCACTGTCTAAAGCCACCAACTGCTTCATGCCTTCCATAAAAATCTCTTCGGGCACGGCTGGCATGGCCATACGCTCCGCAGAAATATTAAAGCGCTGGAAATTGTCCTGCGGACGAAAGATGTACGCTTGTCCATCAGCATCCTTGTAAGCTTTGATGCCTTCAAAAATAGCCTGGCCATAATGTAGCGAAGCCAGCGACGGGCTTAGAAGCAGTGGCTGGTAAGGCTTAATCTCTACATTCTTCCATTCGCCGTTCTCGTAATCTGCTTCCAGCATGTGGTCGGTAAAGAATTTCCCGAAGGGTAAATTCTCCAGATTAATCTCTTTTAGTTTACTGTGTTCTACTTTGTTAATTGTCATATCAAGTGTAGCAAGCATAATCGTTTAATTTAGCGCTGCAAAGAAACAAAAAGGTTTCGGAAACTACGTACCGTAAAAACCCGCAAATGAGTTTAAATAACATTTCGTTGCCTTCCTCTTTAATCGCCGATTTGTACCAAAATGCCCTTGTACAAGACACTGCAAGGGCTGTGCCTGTAAAGAAAAATCTGTCGTTCCTCGGGAAAAACGGGAAAAACATTTTGATTGTGGTTAACAAAAGCGAGGTGGCTTATCTGCCCGACAATGAACTGAACTTTTTGAGCAATGTGCTTTTAGCCTGCCAGCTAAGCTTGGCTGATGTGGCCATTGTGAACTGGCAGAACAGCGGCAACCAACAACCTCAGCATATTATTGAACAATTAAACAGCGCACAAATTATTTTGTTCGATGTGCAGCCGGCCCTGTTTGGCTTAAGCAACGATATTCCTCATTTTTCTGTTACGAAAGCAGATAATCCGCAGGTTGTTACGGCACCCTCGCTATCGGAAATCGAAAAAAACAAAGAGTACAAGAAACAACTCTGGATGAGTTTGAAAACCTTGTTTGGCATTTAAGATTATACCATGAAACTCATTTTAGCTACCAACAACCAGCATAAAGTTGATGAGATCAGGGCCGTGCTGCCCAAGCATTTTGAAATCTTAGCTTTAAAAGAAGCCGGCATTGACATTGATATTCCGGAACCGCACGACACACTGGAAGAAAACGCAAAGGAAAAAGCAGCCACTATTTACCACATGACCAACACTGCCTGTTTTAGCGAAGACACAGGCCTGGAAGTAACAGCGCTGAATGGTGAGCCCGGTGTGCGCAGTGCCCGCTATGCGGGAGATGACAAAGCATTTGCGAACAACATTGCCAAACTTTTGTTCAAGCTAAAAGGAGAACAAAACCGCGAAGCGCAGTTCAGGACGGTAATCTGTTTAATTATAGAAGGGAACATCGAATTTTTTGAAGGTGTTTGCAAAGGCCGGATAATTGCAGAAGAGAAGGGAACGGAAGGTTTCGGCTACGATCCTATTTTTGTGCCCGATGGCGCTGAAAAAACCTTTGCTGAAATGAGCATGGAAGAAAAAGCCCGTTACAGTCACCGCCGCAAAGCCGTGGACAAGCTGGTTTCATTTTTGAATCAATCCGAACAAAATCAATAAATATTGAGTGGCATAAGCAACCAATCCATTAGCGATACCGACTTAATTGAGGGATGCATCAGGGGTGACCGAAGAATGCAGCGAGAGCTGTACAATCGTTTTGCTCCCAAGATGTACGGTGTCAGCTTACGCTATGCTGCCAATGCAGAAGAAGCCGAAGATATTTTACAGGAAGGCTTCATTAAAGTGTTTAAAAAAATTACGTCGTTTCGTGGCGAAGGTTCGTTTGAAGGATGGATACGGCGCATTTTTGTAAATACGGCCATTGAGTACTATCGTAAGAAAACCTACCTGCAACCAATTACTGAGCACGAAGAAAATACGGTAGAAGGCAAATACCTTTCGGTGCTGGACAATTTAGCGGAGAAAGACATTATCAACCTTGTTCAGCAGTTGTCGCCGGGTTACCGTACCGTCTTTAATATGTATGTAGTTGAAGGCTACACACACAAGCAAATTGCAGATCAGTTAGGCATAAGCGAAGGCACCAGCAAGTCCCAGTTGTCACGTGCAAAACAAATTTTGCAGGACATGGTGAGAACCCACATTGAAAAACGAAAAGAAACGCCTTAGTGATGAGCAACGATCTTCAACAGAAACTTTCCCGGTTTGAAGCCCACCCTCCAAAAGAGGTTTGGAATAAAATTGCGGAAGCATTGGACGCCGGTGAAGAAACGGCTCTTCCGCAACGGCTGCTCAATTACGAAGAACAACCACCCGCTCATATCTGGAACAAAATTGAAACTTCGCTGGATGAAGAAGAACCAGCCATCAAAGTTGTTCCCATTACCCGATTTAAAAAACCCTTGCGTTATATCGCTGCTGCAGCCAGCATTGTTGCCATAGTACTGTTGGCAAATAACTTAACCAACAAAAGCACCGGCGCAGGCGCCGTTATTGGCGGAACAGGAACAGAAAACGTGAATGTAACCAAACCTGTTCAATCATCTGTTTTGCCCCTGGATGAACCCAGTGTGGTACACACGCCGTTGCCGGCAGAAAAAGAACCGATTGGCTTCACCAATAGTAATCGTGAAGAAGCAACGGCATCTTTGGGTACGCCGCGAAGAGCCGTTACATTCATTCGTCCGCAAAATATTTTCCGCACCATTGCTTTTTCGCAAGGATTTGTTCCGCAACACGCCGGCAACTCGCACCCACTCGATTTATCCATGGCCGACGATTACATGGTGTATAGCGATGAAGACGGCCTGGCGTTGCGGGTTCCGAAAAAATTCTTCGACCTGGTGTATTGCAAGGATGGCGATGATCTGTGCAAAGAACGTATCCGTCAACTGCAGAAAAAGTTGGCTTCCACTGCCACCACTACTGACTTTGGCGGTGTGCTTGAAATCCTTCGGCAATTGCAGTAAATGCAGTAATCTTGGGCATGGCCCGAATTAAACTTACCCTTCCCGACAAGTTTCCATTTTCAACGCTTATTCCTGTTCGCATTACCGATATTAATTACGGCAATCACTTGGCCAACGATGCGGTGCTTTCGTTGCTTCATGAAGCAAGAATGCAGTTTTTGCAACGCCTTGATTATACCGAACTGTCGTTTGGCGGCGTAGGATTGATTATGAGTGATGTAGCAATTGAATTTAAAGCCGAAGCCTTTTATGGCGACACGTTGAAAGCTTTCGTTGCAGTTGGCGAAATCAGCAAAGTTGGTTTTGAATTGTATTATCAACTTGTAAGAAGCTCAGACGAAAAAGTTGTTGCGTTGGCAAAAACCGGGATGATTTGTTTTGATTATTCAAAACGTAAAGTAGCCGCTGTACCGGAAGAAGCGGTAGAGAAGTTGTCCTGGAACCATGATTTGGGTGGATTTTGAGGATTGGAAGGAAACGAAAACATCTTTGATAAAGAAAGAGTCGTTCACATAATGAACGACTCTTTCTTATTTCCCATAAATCTCATGAATCCTATAAATCATGGTTCAGACGAATTCCAAATCACCCATGCGGCTTCCGCCTGTTCAATCAGCATTTGGTGGCCGTTGCAAATTTGTGCGCCTTGCTTCTCTCCTTCCGCAAGAAACTTTGTTTTTGCAGGATTGTAAATCAAATCAAACAACAAATGTTTGTCGTTGAGATAATGATAAGGCAATGCGGGAGCAGCGTCAATATTTGGAAACATGCCCAATGGCGTTGTGTTGACAATGAGATGAAATGATGACAAAACTTCTTCATCTACATCAGCATAACCCAATTGGCTTTCGCCTTTTTGCCGGCTTACAAAGTTGAATTGAATATTGAGTTGCTCCAGCACATAACGAACCGCTTTGGAAGCACCGCCGGTTCCCAGTATCAGCGCTTTTTGATGATGCGGCTGCAGCAAAGGTTCCAGTGATTTGCGAAAGCCAATGGCATCTGTGTTATAGCCAATACGTTCATTCCCTAAAACACGAATGCAATTGCAGGCGCCAATGGCTTCTACAATTGCATTCTTTTGGGTCAGGTACTGAAGCACTTCTTCCTTGTAAGGAATGGTTACGTTCAATCCTTTTAAGTCGGGGTATTTGCGAAATAACTGCGGGAATTCGTCAATGGCAGCCAGTTCAAAGTTGTCGTACACATAATCCGGCATTCCTTCTTCTTCAAACTTTTTTGTAAAGTAGGTTTTGGAAAAAGAGTGCTTCAGTGTGCGACCAATGAGGCCGTAACGATTCATCAGACAGTTTCTTTGTTCAGGTATAAATGGAAAGTATCGCCACGAAGACCAATACGCATCGCTTCCAGCGGAATAACTTCCGTTGGTGCAATGTTTCCAAGGTTTACGTTACAACCAAGCAACTCAATGAAATACAGTTGCTGTGCTTTTTGCGGCGCTTCCCAAATGATTTTTTCGCCTGGAATCTGTGTCAGAATTTCCTGCACAAGCCCTTCTCTTACTTCACCGCTTCCACGATAAATACCAACGTTACCAGCTTCACGGGCTTCTGCAATTACGTAGGTTGCGCCGGCGTTCAGTTCGGCACGCATCAATTCAATCCATTTGTAAGGCGGAATAATGTGCGCTGCATCCTTGCTACCTACTTCGCTCAGCACGGTTCCGTGTGCTGTTAGCTTTTCAATGTAGCCGCATTTTTCGGCGTGCGGAATGGTAATGGAGCCATCGCTCACTTCCATGTAGCTCACGCCAAATTCTTTACAAACGGAAATATAATCTTCAAACTGGTTGCGAATCAGGAAGGCTTCAAACAAGGTACCCCCAAAATAAATTGGCAGATCGTAGGATTTGTACACTTCCAGCTTTTCTCTCAGGTTGGGGGTAACAAAAGAAGTCCCGAAACCCAATTTAATAATATCGACATGCGGATGGGAAACACTTAAAAAGTTCTTTGCTTCTTCTACACTCAAACCCTTGTCCATCACCATGGTAATACCTGCGGTGCGAGGCTTTAGAAAACGCTCCGGAATTTGCGATAGGTTAAAATTCATCTCTCAACTGTTGATTAAAATTGCCGGCAAAAATAGGGAACTAAGCTTTTCGGGGCTACCTATTTCGTTTATAGCGGGCAATCATGTCCACCACTTGCGGCTTTTGCAAGATGGAAGGATTCAGCTGAACCAGTTTTTTTACCCCTTTTGGCGAGGCCGACAAGGCCTGTTCCAGGTAAAGAATCGCCTCTTTGGGTTTGTTCATGGCAAACAATACGGCACTTAAATAATAAAGAAAGATGGGTTTGCCGCCCGTATGACGGATGGCTGCCAACGTTTGCTGGCGGGCTTCGGTGTAAAATCCGGCCACGTACAAACAGCGGATCAGCGATTCCCAACCGGCAATATTTCGGGGCCTTACCCTTACGGCGGTTGAGAGGTATTGCACGGCTTCCTTCACTTCGTTCAGTTGCAGCTTGCATTCCCCCATCAGCAGGTTGTACTCGTGCTGGGAACGGTGAATCTTCAAAGCTGACTCTAATTGCTTTACTGCGCCGTTCCACTGCCCCTCATTAAAATAAGTGCAGGCAATTTTGTAGTACAGTTTGCTGTCGTCGGGGTTTAAATGAGAGGCTTTGCGGTAGTGAAAACGGGCCTGGGCATATTTTTTCATCCGGTCGTAGCAGTGACCAATAGCTTCGTAAATCACTTCTTCGGGCTTGGAAAGCTCCAGCACTTTCTCCAACGCCTCAATGGCCTCTTTGTATTTTCTTATGCGGATGTAGGCATCGCCTATGTTGCGGTAGGCATAATCGAACTTTTCATCGATAGCGATAGCATATTGATAGGCATCAATGGCTTTTTCGTAGAGCTTCAGGCCTTGGTAGGCAGCAGCCAGGTTAAACCAGGCCAGCTCGCTAAACGGGAAATCGTCAATAATTTTCAGGTGAAGACGAATACTTTCTTCGTTTCTGCCGGTAAAATCCGTCCAAAAACAGATTTTATAAAGCGCTTCTTCATTGGTAGGCTCTTCACTCAAAATCACTTTCAGGCAGTCGAACACCTTGTCAAATTC
>DATKHJ010000513.1:0-21428 GCA_035510335.1 Flavisolibacter sp.
GGTTTGTCGCGGTCGCAAGTCAGTTCGCCATTGTTGAAAGTTAGTTCCGTTACCTGTATCACGCTGCGTTTGGCCGCCACTGAATTAGCCGGCGCCGGCAACTGTTTTGTTCTTCCGGGATGCGTGAAGTAAAACACATACGCTTTACCGCCATTGACCACCACATCGCAGTGGCCACCCATAGCGCCATCATCTTTCCCTGTGCCTCCTTGTTCTAAAATGCGTGTCGCCTGTTTTTTCCAGTTAAGAAGATCAGCCGAACGGTAAATCTCCATGCCCTTCCACGCATCCACAATCATCCAATAGCTTCCCAGCCACTGAAACACTTTTGGACCTTCGCCTCTTGCTGCAATGGCTTTGCCTTTGTCTTCCCAGTTGTACAAATCTTTGCTATCGGCATACCAAATCGATTTGCCATCCATCTCGTTGTTGTACCACATGCGCCAGGTGCCATCGGGCAGACGAAAAACAGAAGCATCGATCACCTTATCATTGACAAGCTTAACCTTCGATTCATACCTCCAGTTCAGCAGATCCTTGCTTGTGAGATGAACAATGTTGCGGGGATGTTTCCAATCGCTGAAGATGCCGGGCACATAAGTGAGGTACATGTGAAAGGTGCCGTTGTGCTCAATTACATCCGGCGCCCAAAAGGTGTAATCTGCATCCGGACGATAATTGATGTTGGCGGTGTCCTTGTATGTCCAGGTTTTGCCGTCTTTTGATTCGGCAATACCGATTCTTGTTCCGTGTACCCATTTTACACCGGTTGTGTCGTCGATGTTTGCACGGCGGTTCGTGTAAAACATCCACCACCGCTTTGCTTTTTTATTCCAGATAATTACAGGGTCGGCTGCACCATCATGAATTGGATCGGCATAGAGCGGCTTTGGCGCCGGCTCACCTGGCTGCGCACAAATAACGCCGCAACAAAGCAGCAACGAAAGAAGAAAACTAAACTTATTCATAGGTGATTGGCGTTAAGGTAACTGGTCCTAAAATACCCGATGGCAAAGGCTTCCACCCGGCGGCGGTAAAAATGCCGCCTTTTGCATTCTCCGGTTTGCGGGCCGGCATGTTGGTGTTGTAAAATATTTTCCAGGGAAGATTGTTCTTGTCCATGTAAATGATGCGATTGGCCATCAGGTTGGCAACAACCACTTCCAACGTATTGGCCGCTTTTATTGCTGCTGCCGGAATGGTTACCTGGAAAGTTGGACCAACAAGTGTAGCGAGTTTTTTTCCATTCAAGAATACTTCAGCGGTTTCATGCACCTTGCCTAAATCCAATACCCAAGCCTGTGCTGCACCGGCGGGCCTGGCAAACGTTGTGGTGTACTTTGCCGTACCTGAAAAATGCTGTGCATCATCGCTGCTCTCCGTCCACGATTCCAGTTTGTTTGTGGTAAATGTTTTTGGCAACGTTGGTCCGCCGGTTAAGAAAGAAATACTCCAATCACTTTTTAGTTCTACCGGGGCATCCGCCTGCTTTGCATAGGAAAATGCAAGCCCTTTTTTTGCAGTGCTATACGTTTGAATAATGATGGATTGATGCGGTACTAATTGCAGCAACACTTCTGTTTCACCTTGTGCGTTTGTACGCTGTTTGGCAACGCGAATATCACCCAGCATTGGCTCAAAGAAAAACACGGAAGCAGCCTTAGTGCGCAACGGCACCCAATCGTAAACAGCTTTCTCACTGCGGTTGCTGATGAAATAAACTTTGCCATCGTTGTTCTTACGGCGGATAAACGACAACCCTTTTTCAGCAATCACTTCATGCTTTACGTTTGCTGCAGACAGCAAGGCTTCAAGATCGCCGCTGACCATAAACGCACCTTTTCCGACTGTTGCTTTTTTTACCTTCCCTGCATCCTGGAATGAAAGCTGCGAGATCATTTGCTGAAAGGTTTTTGTTCTCTCATCCAGCTTGTGCCAGCCCGGAACATCAGACGGCATATCCTTATAGGCCAAAATAGTGGCGCCGGCTTTTGCCAGTTCCAGCAATTTTTGAAAAGAGGCTTCGGTGATCAGCTTATTCGCTGGCAGTAAAATGGTTTTGTACGTGTTGTTCGTGGTTTGAATATTGGCACCGGCCGATTTAAACTTCTGTAACTGCCTGTCCGAAAAGAAATCAAACCCATACCCTTCTTCCAGCATCCACTTCGATACATGTTCGAAATCAGAATTCACAAAGTTGCGTTCCATGCCATCGAAATGCTGCAGCAGTTCCCGGCTTTGCTCCGAATATTTATCCACCAGCGGATAATACAACAACACATCGTTATCCGGCTTGCCACCTTGCAGGAATGATTGCACTCGTGTAACGTACGTATTCAACGCACCAAAATCTTTCCACTGCGGGTTCTCTGGTTGAAAATGCACCGCTGCATAAAACAGCCATCCCGGCCAGGGTGCGTCTTTCGGCGAGTATTCTGTTCCATGGTAAACAATGTGATTAACGCCGCCAAGGAAGTACAGGTCAACAATCTTTTTTACATCGCCCCAGCTCGATAAAAAATGTTCGTTCAGCCAGGTAGCCGATTCCGCGGCCGCCAGTTTTTTCCCACTGACATTGGTTGCCGAAGTGGCAAACTTGAAACGCAAAATATCGGTGCCTTCTGTTTCGGGAATGTCCACCGCATCGTACAAATCAAGGGTGTTGGCCGGCGAGCCATGCGACTGGTTTCGCACCATGGCGCCTTTCGATGCACCCCAGCGTTTCCATACCTCTGTAAAGTTGTGCAGTATCAGTTCATCAATCGTTGCCCGGTAATCATACAACACCCGCAGGTTCTTTTCTTTTTCGTCTTTTCCAAACAGCGCCGGCAGATGTTCACGCAGGTCATAGCCTCTCCGCTTTTTAAATTCTTCAAACAAGAGCGGCGTCCAGTTGGCCTGTCCTCTTGCATCATCCACCTCGTACGAATCATTAAAAAAGGCACGCAGCGATGAAAGATCAAAGCCTTTAAACGCTGCATCAAAACGGTTGAAATAGTTATTGGCGGCCTGCGCCGAAAAATGATCGATGGCATAGCCTTCACCACCGGGTGCGGCACGCTCTACCATCTTTCCATGCAGACCAGAAAACACCGCGTAGAGTGTCCAGTTATTGCCCTGCGGCGCGGTCCAGTTCAGCACACCGTTTTTATCAACCTGTTTGGTCAGGTCAATGGTTTGCGAACCGTTGTAAGCCATCAGGGCCTGCACCGGCAGGTTCTCCGGGTACACCACCTGGTCCAGCGCCAACGCTTGTAAATTTTTATTCTCCCACACCGGACGCCTGATAGAATCTATACTCGCCGGTTTGTTGTTGGCGGTGCGAACAAATGCATCCCGTTTGTACACAACGGGCTCTTTCAAACCTTGCCCGCCGTCAACCGTGTAGGTTTTGTAATAAATGGATTTGCTGGCGTCTTCTTCCTTCACCCACGGACCACCAAACGGCCAGCCCGTTGCATTGGCCAAGTCAACGCCAAGTCCTAAACGCTTTGATTCGTTCAGCGTATGTTTTAAAACATCCAGCCACTTCGGCGTTAAAAAATCAATGAACTCTTTTTCATACCCGTACACACCATAGATTGGCGTGATTTCCACGCCGCCCAACCCGGCTTTTTGGTATTGCTCAAGGTTCCAGGTAAGGCCTTTTTTGTTAACGGCGCTACCCTCCCACCACCAGCGTGTCCAGGGCTTTGTGGTGCTGGTAATAGCCGGCCATTTTACCTGGGCATCGGACAAAAGAAAAGAAACGGAAAGTGAAAAAACGAAAACAGTCTTTTTAAACATTGCAAGAAATCTTTTTATGGGCCAAGGGCCGGTGCTACTATTAAACTTCGCTTGCGTCGCACTCTTGTGCGGTTGGTAATTCTATTGAGCGCTTTGGAGCAAAAAGGCCACCAAGTTTTGCACAAAGGACACGAAGCTTTGTGTTCGTTGTGTCTCCTTTGTGTGCTTCGTGATCTCCTTTCATTGCCTGTGCGACTCCTACGGAGCCGAGGAAAATCTTTCAATGTTTTTCTACCAAGGCGTGGCTCCGATGGAGCCGATCTTGTCAACGCAATCCGTTTCTACCCTAGAAAGTTTGTTTTCAAACTTCAAACCTCACTTCTTCACCTCCACCGCATACACATTCTCCACGCCTTCAAAATTGGCTCTGAAAATAACCCATTTCTCATCCGGACTAAAATGCACATTAGGCTCCAGTTTGTAGTTGTGATGTTTCATGTTCACCAATTTCTCCGAAACAAACTTCTCTCCTTCAGGTCTAAACAAATAAATCCACATACCGTCTTTTGCCCTTGCTACCTGTCCCGCATCACCACCATCACCGGCAAACAGCTTTCCGTCTTTTGTGCGGTTAAAATGTATCGACCATTCATCGCGTTGCAATTCATATCTCGTTTCCCTGCCGGTCTTTACATCGGCGCCAGCCACAAAAAATTTTACGCTGCGTGGCGTTTGCAAATCAAACCAAATGGTGCTGCCGTCTGTTGAAAACCATTCGTGTCCTGCAATTTCCATCGGCATAGTGCGCCGGTGCATCAGCATGGTATCTTTCGTATCGATGTTGATCGTCCAGATGCGGTTTACTTTGTGCCACGGTCCTTCGTGACAAAACATCAACAGCTTTGGATCGGTTGGCGAAAACTGGATGTGATTTAACCAGGCGCTGTCGGTAAAGATTTTGTTCAGCTCTTTGGTTTTTGTATTGACCGTAAACAGCGTTCGCGGAAGCTTTGCTTCGTAAATGATATTAAAGTAACTACTCTTGTTTGGGTTTTGCCGGAACAACTCTTTTTCCTTGTCGTCGGACTTCGCACCGGCCAGTAACGCTCCATCGGCATTGACAGTGGTAATGCTTGCTTTAAAATCTTCGGGGAAGACATACACCAGTTCAACCTTTTTGGTAGCTGCATTTACGCAGTACACGCTGTCTTTAATCTGGTAAAAAATATTTCCGCTTGCTGCATGCACAATCTCGCCGTTCATGGCCGATGAATGGCTGGTCAGTTGCTCTGATTGAAGCGTTTTTAAATCCAGCAAATGAATCTGCCGGTTTCTTGTATTGCTGTTCGAGATCTCTATTTTGCGGTCCGTAGCCTGCCCGCTTGGCAAGCTACTGTAGTACACCATTTTGTTGCCAATGAACGGGTTGTTGTGAAAATAAAAACTCAGGTTGCTGGCGCCGTTGCGGGTAAGACGAAGGACTCTGTGTTTGGTGTCTTTGTCAATCCATTCATCCGGCATTTTTTGTCCGCCGGTTTCCATTTCCGGCTGCGCCGAAACGGAATTACCCTGAAGAAAAAACCCGGCAACAACCAACAGGATGATTTTATTCATACAACAAGCTTGAGTAGCTAAAGTAAAGATTTCACCTTCCGTTCCGTATCCTGAACTATCCTGCGAAATCAACTGCATTTAATTCACGCCTTCACTTGTCATTACCACACGCTTCATTGTTCCATCTTTGTTGTAATGCAAATAATCAATGCATACCGAGCGGTGATAACTTCCCGCATCGGGCACCAATGCACCGTTGTGATAGATGAAATACCATTTGCCTTTAAACTCAATGATCGACTGGTGCGCTGTGTTTGAATTACCGGGTATCTCTCCCAACAAACCTTTGTACTCCCACGGGCCTTCAATGCTGCGGCTCATGGCATACGCTGTTTTCTCTGGGAACTCCGTGGCGTACGTCAGGTAAAACCAGCCGTTGCGTTTATGAATGTAAGGCGCCTCTGTAAACCTCGGCACATCAATTTTTTGAAACGCACCGTCCATCTCAATCATGTTGGACTTCAGCTTTACATAATGCAGCGTGGTGTTGCCCCAAAACAAATAAGCCTGTCCATTCTCAATCCAAACGGTGGGGTCAATATCATCCCAACTGATTTTTGCCTCCGTTGTCATGTCGTTGGTGATAAGGGCTTTTCCCAGCGCATCGACAAATGGTCCCGTTGGACTGTCTGACACCGCAACGCCAATGGCCTTGCCGGGAATAGTAGCATGTGCGATGGAAACAAACCAGTAAAACTTTCCGTCTCTTTCAATCACCTGCGAAGCCCACGCATCGCCTTTGGCCCAGGCAAAACTTTTTACATTGAGCGGCGAGGCATGCTCTGTCCAGGTTTTCATATCCGACGAAGAAAAGCAAAGCCACTCATGCATTACGTAACGGCTCTCTTTTGGCGGCGCTTCATCCCGACCGGTGTACAAATACACTTTATCCTTGTACACCAGTGCCGCGGGGTCGGCAGTGAATTTGTGACGAATGATGGGATTACCCTTCGCCACAAAACTCGTGTCGCGGCTTGTATTGCGCTGTGCCTTGCCATTGTTTACCAACAGAAAGAAGCAGAGGAAAAAAGAAGTCCGCATAACTAGTAGTATCATGTTCTTAAATTATCTATTCTAAAATATCGTTGCATCATTTCTGCTTCACCAGCGAAATATCATCAACATAACAAAACGCATGTGGCGCACCTTCTGCCACAAAGCCAATTTCCACTTTGCCTCCTCTTATTTTAATGTTCCTGATTTCAATTGTTTTCCACGCATCGTTTGATGACGAAAAACGTTTGGTGGCTGTTTTACCATTACTGACGGCATACATTTCGAGCTTTGTAAAGCCTTCGCTGTTTTTGACTTTCGCCGTCAATGTATAATTACCATCAGGCAGTGCCACAAATGGCGAGGACGCAATTTGCTGCGAAACCTTGCGGCTGAAAGCAACCTTGTCAGAAATAGCCAGGCTTTTTTCACCTACCACAAATTTTCGTTCGCTTTCCGTGTTCATATGGTTCAACACCGGCGACGTTGTGCTGTCCAGACTCACCTTGGAACCTTCAATCACGGTTGTTGTCCATCCCAACAATTCTGTCTGCACAGGCTTTACATGACTTGGAATGGCTTTGCGGTCTGCTTCAAAACTTCCGTTCTTTACATAGTTGTGATCGGCTGCTACAAACCACTCGCCTGTTGTTGCATTCAGCATCCAGGAGCTGAGTGAATTGAAATACGGCTCGCTGCCTTGAAACGAAAGTGGGAACCATTGGTTATAACCCAGGCCATTACCGGCAAAATTTGCCCACCGGTCGCCACAGTACACAACCGTTTCCTGCTTTGAGCCTTTTACATTGATGAAAAAACCCGTTTGCGTAACATGCGCATAGTCGTCTTCGCTTCCTTTTAAAACCAGCATTTCATTTGTTGGCGAATACGGTCCACGAACATCATCAGCTACAAGGTAATAAGCCAGCGATGCATCCCAGCCATACAAATTGGAAGCAAACATGTAATACTTTCCTTTGTACTTGAACAGGCAGTTGCCTTCGCGGCCGGCACCCTGGAAAATCTTTGTGCAGTCCAACAGGTTCACCATGCCGTCTCTCACACCAATCTCTGAAACATAGATTTTGTTTCTACCCTGCCCGTAAGAATACACCAGGTACGATTTGCCATTGTCTTCATCAGTAAACACCGTTTGGTCGCCGGTATTGGTTGTGCCAATCATGCTTTGCATGTTGATGCGCTGGTGCCAGGTAAATTCGCCGGTTGGCGAACCGGAAACGGCAATTAAAACCTGGTTTCCGTGCTGAACGAACAGCGCATACTTGTTCAGCTCTTTTACATAAGCTACGCCAAGACGCCCAACCCAGGTTGTCCGGTAGTGTTTATCAAGTTCGGCTCTTGTCAACACATTATTTTCAAATTTCCAGTTGACAAGATCTGTAGATGAGTAGCAGGTGACGGCAACAAAGTTGTTTCTTGCATGAGTTATTGAAGGATCGGTCCGGTATGTTTCCGCTTCTTTGTAATGAACGCCGTACCAGTAATATTTTTTTTCGCCGGTAACCGGGTCGTTAAAGCGAAAGATGCCGCCGCCCTGGCTGTAGATGGGTTGTCCGTCAACCGTGTTCCAAAACGTATTGTTTTTAATGTTGAAAGACTGTGCAGGAAGAATGTTGCTGTTTAGTACAAGCAAAACAAAGAGGATGTACCGGAGTTGTATTGTGTGTTGATTGTATTTGATAGAAAAGAAACGCATGTCATTCAATTTTGTAGCCGGGTGTTTTTCGTTGGAACGTCAGCTCCGTAGCGATATGAACTTACAAGAGTGCGACGCAAGTAAAGTTCAATAGTAGCACTGGCTCCTGATTCACAATCCTGATTCTATTTTCTTTTCAGCCAATCTTCCGGTAAGATTGTAATGCCGCCGGTTTTTCATTCCTGCTTTTCTCCATTCACGGTTACATTCTTTAGCGTTATGTTATCTATCGCAGACCGGTTGAGTTTTCCATCCTTGCTGGCTTTGAGGGTTACATTTTCGAGAGTGAAGTCAGACAGCTTGTAATCAAACGCAATCTCGTCCTTTTGTTTTTTCGACTTTTCTATTGCAAAGGCCACATCGCAGTCCACCTTGATATTGCGCAGTGTTACATAACGTCCGGTAGATGTTCGCACATCCTTTTCACCTTTCAGGTCGAAAAACTGTGTCCATGGTTTAATAAAAATAAAATTGGTGATACCAGTGCCTGTGATGTCTTCCAACAATACATGCTCGTAATTCTGCGGCGTATCCGGACGGAACTTGAACCACAGCACCCGTTGCGCATGATTGATCTTTACACGGCGCATGATGATGTTACGGTCATGTATTGACTCGCTGCCAAACGTCAACGCACCATGACAAAAACCATAAGTGCAGTCTTCGATGATTATATTGATATTGGCCGCATTGTTTTCATCTTTGTCTGCCAGTGGTCCTTTGCCGCCTTTTAACGCTACCGCATCGTCGTTTACCGACATGTAGCAATTTTTAATCAAAACATTTTTGCAGCCGTCGATATCTACGGCATCTGTGCTGGGCGCTTTCACCGGTTTATCCGGTGAGTAGATGTACAGGTTGAGAAGCTTTACGTTTTCGCACTTGTAAAAATGTGTTGTCCAGAAGGGTGAATTCATCAGCCTTACACCGGAGATCTGCACGTTTTTGCTGTTTGCTACATACAAAAGCCGCGGCCGCATTTCATCCATGTTGGTACACTTTGGATTAAACTCCCGTCTTAACCAAAACGCCTTCCAATAACGCAGGCCGTTGCCATCAATGGTTCCTTTGCCCGACACGGTAAATCCGTCCAGCTTATCGGCATTCACAAGTGCCGAAAAATATTTTAACGTCTGCCCCTCAATGCGTGTCATCACAATGGGAAAATTGCTGATATCGTCGCTGCCTTTTAATTTGCCACCTTCTTCAATGTGTAAATGTGTTTTGGGCTTAAAGAAAAGTGCCCCGCTAAGAAAAGTGCCTTTCGGAATCACAATTACACCACCGCCATTTGCAGATGCCTTGTCGATAACCGCCTGTATTTTTTCGGTTTGAATCAGATTGCTGTCGGCTTTCACACCATGTTTTGTAAGCAGATATCGTTGGCCCAGTTTACTGATGTCTGTCAAGGCATAGTCTCTGAACCAGTCCGGGATAGGCGTACCATCCGGGAACAATTCCTGCGCTATTATTTTAACGTTGGCAATGACCAGGAAGCCTATCAACAAAATATACTTACTTAGTTTTCTCATTCTCTTTCTTTTTTCAATCGCTGATTGTTTCTAAGAGGCGTATCAATTGCCATCCGGCTTCACCATACCAACAAAAGAACTTTCCGGCAGGCTCCAGGCGGCTGCATCATCAGGGTTGGATGGCTGGTAGTTTGGCAAACCTTTCTTCAGGTATTTTGCCAGCGACGGCACACTTTGCTGAATACCTTTCACCACACATTTTGCCAACTGGTATGCGCCGTAAGTGCTGAAATGTGTATTGTCTTTTACATCTCTTGGTTGGTTGGGATACGTGTTGGCTGCAAAATGCACAAAGGCTTTTATGGAGCCTTCTACGCCCAGCGCTTCGTATAATTCTTTGCTCATGGCGTTTAGATCAACAAAAGCAACACCTTCTTCTTTTGCGGTTTGTCGCACGACTTCGGGGTAATCGCCCAACGAGTTGGTGATGAGCCCCGTGCTGTCAAACGAACGCCGGTTCATTGACGTGACGAGTACCGGTGTAATGTTTCGCTTTTTTGCTTCGGCAATCCATTCTTTCAATGTTTGTTTATAAGTAGTAAACGGATCGAGGTGATTGCCACCGGGCTTTTGATCATTGTGTGCAAATTCAATAAAGAGATAATCGCCGGGCTTTGCCAGGCTCCAGATCTTTTCCAACCGCCTGGCGCCTTTAAATGCTTTGAGTGTTTCGCCGGACTCCGCATAATTAGCAATGGCAATTTTACCGGGTTGAAAAAAGGCCGGGATCATTTGTCCCCATGCCGCCCAGGGCTCGTGTGCCTGGTCAACAACAGTTGAGTTACCAGCAAGAAAAACCGTTGGTATATTTTCCACCTTCGTGATTTCAACCGCGCAAACTTTTGGTGCTGCGTTGTTGAACTCTAAGGTTAGTTTATCATCCCAATGCAGGTATTCGTGTTCTCTCGGTTTCAGTCGCACCTTGCTGTTGCCAATTGCCGACCGAATGATGCTGTCTCTTACATGCACGGTAAATTCTGCTGTTGCAAATTTGCCGTTGCCTGTTTCCAGTTTTTCTATCATTAAGCGGCGGCATTCGGCTTTGATCGTTGTTGCCGTTGTGCCTTTGCGGTCGCCTAAGATCACTTTAACCGTATAGTTTCCCTCCGGCAACTTCACTGAAAAATAAAAAGGCTTGCTGCTGGTGATGAAATCATCCCGCAGGTCGTCGGTTCCTTTATACGCTTGTGCGGTAAGGTTTGAGGAGAACTCAAAGCCATAACCTTTAGCGGCGGTATAAACCGATTCAGGAACGACCTGCGTATAGCCGGGTTTTACTTTGCTGTGCGCTGCGCCAAAATCAAACTTGTAGGTTTGTGCGTTGGCAACAATTGCGGCAAATAAAAATGTACTGGTAAGAAGTGTGGTCCTCATTCGCGGAGTTATTGAATCGGAATGGTAATCACATTCAGCGACATGGGCGCAATAGCAATTGTCTTGTCTTTGCTGCGAATAATTTGTTTGCTCGGCGCAATGGCAGTAGGACTATCCAGACTATTGACAGCCTGCTTATCGCTGGCCGCCAATGTCTCTATCTGCGCTTCGCCTTTTGCCATTTTTGCTCCTTTCAAATCAAGAGCGACTGTTGCGGCCGAAGCAGCGGCATTTACCACCTTAATGATAACTACCTTGCCTTTTTTATCCAGCACGGCACTGGCATATAGCGAATCTTTTCCGTTCAATACGGCACCTTCGCTCAATACCGACAAAAGATGCGTGCCCCTGTTCAACGCAAACAATTTCTGCACATAATAATTCGGTGTTCCGTAAGAACGAAGGTTATCAAACCAGATCAAATCAGGCGTCCACTGCCAGGCATCCACATGCGCAAATAGCGGCGCATACGATGCCATGGTAATCACATCGGCATTGCGTTCCAAACCCGTCATAAACGCGGCCTCTGATAAAGCACATTGCCAGTTGTTGCGGTTTTCGGCGCTGGCAATAGCCTTGCTTTGTGCGGCGTATTCACCTGCAAAAATCTTGGGCCCTTTACGGTCGTAGTTATCGTAGCGGGATGCATTTTTCAAGAACCAATCAGGACTGGCATAATAGTGTTCGTCCACAATGTCGGTGTTCAATGCCCGCAATTCTTTCCAGGCATAATCAAACAGTTTTCCTTCCGGCGAGGGTCCCACAGACGAAATGATTTTTATCTCGGGATGTTTTTGTTTGAGGACGGCGTGAAAAAGTTTGTAACGCTCAATGTATTGTTCATCCCACTGCTCGTTGCCAATACCAATGTATTTTAAATTGAAGGGTGCCGGATGGCCCATATCGGCCCGCAGCTTGCCCCATTTGGTAGTTACTGGCGCATTGGCAAACTCAATCAGGTCCAGCGCATCCTGCACATAGGGGTCCATTTCGTTCATGGCCACTACCTCACCGCTGTTAAACTGGCAGGCCATGCCGCAATTCAAAATGGGCAAAGGTTCGGCACCAATGTCTTCGGAGAGTTGAAAATATTCAAAGAAACCAAGGCCGAAGCTTTGGTAATAATCCGGCGTAGGCTTGTGCCGAAACTCCATGTTCCAGCGGTTCACAATTGTTTTTCGATCATCTACGGGACCAACAGTTTCTTTCCATTGGTAACGGTTGGTCAGGTCGCGGCCTTCCACAATACAACCACCAGGGAAGCGAAGAAAACCCGGCTTCATATCAGCGAGCAATTGCACAAGATCGGGACGCATGCCGTTAGGCCGGTTCTTCCAGGTTTTGGCCGGGAAAAGCGAAACACGAGTGACCTCCACGCTGCCCGTTCCTTCAAACCAAACATTCAGCCGGCCTTTCATGGCAGAGTCGGTGGTGGTGAACGAAACGGTGGCCGTATTCCATTCGGCCGGCAGTTGGTCAATGGTTGCCTCGCCTATTTTGGCACCGGCGCTGTTCACGGCTTCTACCCGCAGTTTTGCATTGCCGCTTGCTTTTTTTGCAACGATGGCGAACCGGTAGGTTTCACCTTTGTGAAAACCCATACCGCGAAAGCCTTCGTTGGTTAAACCATAACGTCCGGCCGGTGCGTTAACGGTGAGTTGCGCATACCTTGTGTTGCGGTTGCCACCCGTGTTCTGAATCAGGATTTTTCCATTTCCGTCTTTCTTGATTTCTTTCCAGCCCGTCATGGGCAGTTCAAACTGAAACGAGCGGTTCTTCACCATTTCCGCATACAGCCCGCCATCAGCGCCAAAGTTGATGTCCTCGAAAAAAATGCCCCACATGGTGGGAGAAATTTCCGCCACTGGTTGGTTGGTAACTACCGTTAGTTTTTTTTGTGCCTGTACTGTTGTTGAGATGAGGCAAGCGGTGAGAATGGCAACAATCGTCTTCATTTATTTCTTCCTTTTAACTGTAACGAACTATCGTTGATTTCAAATTCAAAATTATTCAGCAGGTTCACCACTTCGGCACCTGCCAGCAACACAGGACCGTAACCGTGTGCTGCGTAAACATTCACGGGACGGTAATAATAAAACGCCGGGTCGAAAGCCATGCCGGTACCAACGCAGGTGCCTTCTACCTGGCCCTTGTCGTTAACCTTTGTCGCTACTGCATTCCATGCTAATAACGCAGCAGGTGCATACGCCTTTGCATCCAGCCAGCCTTTGTTCACACCTCTTGCAAAACAGTAGGCATAAATGGCTGTGGCAGATGTTTCAAGATAAGAATCATTCCTGTCTAACAGTTGGTGCCAGAAACCCTGTCCTGTTTGAAAACCGGCGAGCCCTTTTGCATGCGCCTGAAACTGCTGCAACACGTTTGTTCTGCCGGGATGATCCTGCGGCAGTACATCCAGCAATTCGGCCATGGCCATGAGTGCCCAGCCGTTGGCACGGGCCCAGCGAAACTCGGGGTGCACAGCCATTTCTTCCACCCAGCCATGCATGTACACATTGAGTTGTTTGTTAAACATGCGGGCAGAAAAAAGTTCAACCTGTTTTACTGCATCGTCAAAATATTTTTTATCGCCGGTAAGCTTTCCCATTTGCGCCAGCGCCGGTACGGCCATGTACAAATCATCTAACCACAAGGTATTTTTTTGCGGACGATTGCGGGCCAGTGTACCATCGGCAAACCGAAATTCTTTTGTTGAAATGTAATTGATGTAGTTGTCGATTAGTTGCCGTGCTGCAGGATTGCCGCCATTGCGCAAATGTTTAATCATGGCTGCACATACTGCACCGGCATCGTCTAGCGCATGCGGTGCAATGGGCTGCGCAAACGGGTTTGACCGTTTTGGGTATTGCTGGTAAAGTTTGGCAAAGGCAGGCAGGGAAGAAAGAATAAAATCAATTCTCTTACTTGTATAATCGGCAAATTTTTTATCGCCGGTTGCTGCCGCAGCTTCCAGCATGCCGCTATAGGTTACCCCCCATTCGTAACTGGTTAAGCGAAAGTCACCGGGAGATACCACGGTATTGGTGTCAATGGTATTCAGTGAAACTTCTTTTCCCGTTTTGCGGTTGACGTAACCGGTTGGCGTTGCTGCATCGAGGTAGTTGAACACACGGTCCAGCACCGACTTAACAGCAGCAGGTTTTGGCGCACCGTAAGGCACCGGGTAATCGGGCTGCAGCGCATGCAAAGGCGTGGTCACATCGTTTGCCTTTTGTGCCTGCGCCGCGCCGGTTGTTAAGAGAAAGAGTACAAAAAGTTGTTTCATGAAGGATGGCCAGTTTTTGGGTTAGGCGTAAACGTAAAAGGCAGGTACTAGTTTCCCCACCTTTTGAACGATTGCTTGCATATGAAAAAGATGACCGGCTATGCCGGTATACCGCGTTATCAAATCTTTAATTGCTGCTGGAAAATGGCTGGTGTAAAGGTTTCTTCCACCACTGACGAGAAGGATGTTCTTTTCATCATATAACAGCAATACTTTGTTCCTCTAAATTATTTTTTGCCAACAAACAATTGTCCTGTGCTATCCTGACATTTCATTTCAAAAAAGAAGGGCAGGTAAAAACCTGCCCTTGAAACGATTGCTATGCTATGTGAGAAGAGTTACCAGCCAGGATTTTGCATGGCTGCTTTTTCTGCCGGTGTGAGCGGCTGTCCGTTTTTGTTATTTGCATCTAAAAATGATTGCGGAATTGGTCGCAAATAGTGCTTGTTCTCCAACGGCTTTGCTTCGTTGTTAAATGTTGTAGCCCGCTTTACAAGGGTCTTTGTTCTTGCCAAGTCTTCCCAGCGCAACAACTCGCCCATCAGTTCCCGTGAACGCTCATTCAAAATAAAGGCGAGGAACTTTTCAGCATCTCCCGATACACCCAGCTTGTCGTAAAACTCTTTGTTGGAGTTCAGTATATCACCCACACCATTTAAATGCAAGGCATTTAACGTACTGGCTGTGGTAACAGGCATATTGTTGTTGGATTCGTAATAAGTATTCTTATCTGAGTAAGAAAAGTTGGTGCCCGTTGCGGCTGTATTTGTTTTGTACGCTACACCACCATCTACATAGGCCGAGCGGTCTTCACCGGCTTTGTAAGCAGCCCTGTCACGTACGGCATTCAAATAAGGCAATGCTTTGGCATATTCACCTTTGCGGCCATACGCTTCTGCTGCTATCAGGTAGGTTTCTGCAAGGCGGGCAAGTATGCCATCCCGCTGGCCAAACTGGGAAGCAACGGCGTTACGGGAACCATCCTGAAATTTGGAAAGACCAACATAACGACTTACTTCAAAATTGCCATGCTGCCCTAACATATTTTCAGGCTGTCCGGCAAAGTAACGAACAAACATGTGCGGTGCACGGAACGTAATGTTGGCAGCCGTGTAGCGATTATCGCCGGCATTGTTCACGATATACAAAATAGACTCCTGCCCGGCAGTAAATCTTGGCTGATCCACTTGAGCCGGTGTTGGTGCGTTGGCAGCCGTCCATTTTGGTGCGGTAGAGGGATTGTTAGAAACGTAGCGGGTCTTAAAGCTTTTCCAGAATCGAGAGTCGTTCACGCGGTCAAATACATCCATGGCATAATCCGTTGAACGAAGGCGCTGGAATTCTCTTCCTCCAGGAATGTCACGCACCATTCCGGCGAGGTTTTGATAAACCGATGGATAATGAAGGTGGATCTGGTTGCCATAACGTCCCTGGGTAGTGGTGTTGTTTGAAAACTGCGCAGCCAGGATAACTTCCGAAAGTCTTTCGTTGGGACCATCAGGAGTAGTGAAGTTCCACAAGTCCGCAAAGTTGGGAGCTAACGAATGCCTGCCGCTGTTAATAACAATATCGGCGTATTTAATCGTGCTATCCAGATCACCGGCTTTCGTATCGCTGTTCCAGTCGTTATACAATTCGCTGGCGCGGAACAAATAGGCTTTTGCCATAAAATGCGCAGCAGCATATTTTGTAATTCTTCCTGTTTCGGCAGGGGTAACAGGCAACAGGTTGTAGGCCTGCATAAAATCCTGGATCACCTGGTTGTACACTTCTTTTGCTGAATTGCGGCCAAACTCCGTTTCCAGGGTTTTTGTCTGCGACAGCTTCAACGGCACACCGCCGTACTGCTTTACCAGTTTAAAATAATTAAAGGCACGCATAAAATATCCTTCGCCCAGGCGGGTGTTCTTGTTTGCATTATCGCCATAATACTGCGGTACGTTTTCAATCAGGATATTAGCTGAATTGATGGCGGCATACATGCTGTTGAAAACGGTGGCCACATCTCCTGTCAAACTATTCAGGTTGGCATCGTAAGAATTCCACATCTGCATGGTACGGTCGCCACCTACGGTAAATTCATCAACTCCATAATTGGTGGTAGCATACGACCACTCATAATTGAAGTGGAACTTCAGGTTTTGATACAAACCAATTGAAAGATCATCCAGGCCTAACGGTGTTGTATAATCCTGGAGGCTTTTGGTTGTAATAAGCTGCTCATCCAAAAAGCTTTTTTTGCAAGCGCTGTTCAGTAACATAGCAGTGCAGATAAGAAAGCCTGCTGTTGTTTTTTTTATGATGGAAAGTTGCATTGATAAAAAGTTTGAAGGTTAGAAAGTTGCATTTACACCCAGTACAAGTCCTCTGTTGAAAGTGCTGCCGCCAAGGTCTGGATCAATCCAGCTTACTTTGGAATAAATCAGTCCGGGGCTCAATGCCTGAACATACAGTTTCAGGTTTTGCATGTGCCATTTCTTGCTTTGTGCGGAAGACATATTGTACGACAGGGTAATGTTCCGAACCTTGATAAATGATCCATCCTGGTAGTTCATGGCATTACGGTACACATCGCCGGCGGCGCTGTTGTAGTTAGGGGATGGATAATTGTTGGTTGGATTGGAAGGCGTCCAGTAATCGAGTTGGCGTTGTGTAAAACGGCCTTGTAAAGATTCTGCCCCTGTAGCAACAGTAAAGCCTGTTCTTGAAAAGATAAAAACAGAAAGCCCCCAATTTTTGTATGTCAGGTCATTCGTCATACCGGTGATAAGATTTGGTAGCCTGTTACCTCGTAACACTCTGTCATTTGTGGCATCTATTTTAAAATCGCCGTTTTGGTCAACCACTTTAATATCTCCGGGATTGAACGTTTGTCCATTGGCTTTGTATTTGGCAATGGCATCAAGATCTTCTCTTGTATTCTGCCAGATGCCCGCCTGCTCAAAATCATAGAACACACCAACACGCTGACCAATAAACCACAGGTTGGCAAGATCGTCCTGCTTTCCGTAGGCCAATTCATTAATCTTCTCCTTGGAGTAGGAAAGATTCAGTGTTGTTGACCAGTTGAAATCTTTGCCACGCACATTCTCACTTGTAAGTGTAAAATCAACACCGCTGCCTTTTGTAGAGCCGATGTTTGTAAGGATGCTTTGATAACCCATTACAGGATTTAAGGCACGATACAGAAGCAGGTCTGTCGTTTTTGTTTTATAGACATCCAATGCACCGCTTAAACGACCTTTAAAGAAGCTATAGTCCAACCCAATGTTAACCTGCGTGGTATGCTCCCATCCTAAGTTCTGATCAGGGTAGGTTGCAGGGTTTGCAGCTGTAGGATCTGAGGGAACATAGCCAAGCTGCGCCGAGCTTCCGTAGGTATAATACAGTCCTTGCAGAGCCCCTAAAGTTGTATAAGGATCAACAGCCGCATTGCCTACCGTTGCAATACCGGCCCGAAGTTTCAATTGATCAATCCATCGTACATTCTCCAAGAAGCTTTCTTTTTCCAGTCTCCAGCCTACAGATATTGAGGGAAACATATCCCACTTACGGCCGGCAGCCAGAGGCGATGCACCATCCCAGCGTATAAAGGCGTTTAACAGGTATTTCTGATCAAGGCTGTAACTAACCCTGGCCATGTAAGAAGTCAATGAATTTTCCGATAATCCGGTGCTAAATCCGTCCAAAGCTGAAACGGAGTTTAGAGCATACCATTTTTGATTGGGCAGTGGCAATTTCGTAGCGAACATCGAGGAAGACTCTGAACGGTTATACAATGCCGACTGCAACAAGGTTATTCCAATATCGTGACTGTGCTTGGCACCACTAAATGTTCTGTCGAAATAAACAAGGTTGTCTAATGTCCAGGAAAGATTATTCGACTGGTTTAGCTGTGCATAATTGGTGGAGCCTGGGTTGCCGCCGCCACGATTGATCGAATTAAGATCCATCCAGCGTCCATTGTAATAGTTTTGAAAATCCGGTCCGAAGTTGACACGGTAACGCAATCCTTTCAGGAGTTTGACTTCTGCATACACAGAACCAATCACCCGCAACGTCTTGCGCAAATTGACATTGTAGTTGTTTTCATCTACCGGGTTTACAATATTGATATCGCCCCCTGGTAAAAGAATGCGCTTGCCGGTACTGTCATATGGAACGGCATAAGGCAGCATACCCTGTAATGCAAAATAAATGTTTCCGGGGCCGGTAGCATTGGTGGTTGAAAAACCAAAATTCTGCAAGCCGTATGCGGTATTAACACTACCACCCATACTAAACCATTTTGCAGGGGTCAGGTCAACACTGAACTTGGCACTGTAACGTTTAAAGCTCTGGCCTCGCTGCGTTCCTTCATTATTCAAAAAGCCGAAGGAACCATAAGCCCGCACATTTTGCGAACCGCCGCTAACGCTAATGGTATGATCCTGGGTTAATGCAGTTTGCAGCGCATAATCAGTCCAATTGGTAGTAGGTACCAGGGTAGGATTCCATACGCCGTTCACCCAACCTTTTTCAATATTGGCAAAGGCAATTGGGTCTTGGCCAAAAATACGGCGGTCATCGGCCAATGTTGGCTGATCGGGATAGGTACTTCCGGCAGAAGCGTTCGGGTTTAAATACCTGACGCGGCGATAAGCATTTCGTCTGAATTCAACATACTCGCCGGCATTCATCATCTTTACCCTATCGTACTGCTTTTCCGCTGTTACCGTTCCCACATAATTGATGGTTAAAGTACCGTTCTTTCCCCTTTTGGTAGTAATAAGTACAACACCATTGGCACCTCTCGAACCATAAATGGCTGTAGCAGATGCATCTTTCAAAATGTCGATTGTTTCAATATCATTCGGGTTGATGGCATTGATACCACCAAAATTCAGCGGCACATTATCAACAACAAACAGCGGCCCATTATTAGCACCGATCGAACGTACACCGCGGATTAAAATGCTACCCGCTTCACCTGGACGTTCATTAGATGTGATATCAACACCCGCTGCCTTACCCTGTATAGCCTGCAAGGCATTAACAACAGGCCGGGAACGAATATCTTCCGCACCGACACTGACGATGGAACTGGTCAGTTCCGCCCTTTTCCGGGTTCCGTAACCCACAACTACAATATCCTGCATGCGACCTTCCGCTTCAGATAAGGTGTAATTGATAACCGAGCGGTTTTGAACCGGCACTTCAAGGGCCGTAAACCCGACGGAAGACAAAACGAGAATTGCATTTCCAGAACTGAGGTTTATGCGAAAGTTTCCTCCCTGATCGGTTAAGACCGTATTGGAAGTACCCTTTTCCTGGATGGTAACACTTTCAACCGGCTGACCGTTTCGGTCTGTTATTTTCCCGGTAACGGGGAATGTGTTTTGCGCAAAGGTTAAGAGTGCTGTAAAGACGAATGCAAGTAGCAGTCCATGACGCAGGTAGTTAAGCTTGTTCATTATAGCAGCATTTGTAATAAGAAATGTCCAACCAAATTATTTTAGCATTTTCCCTTATTCGTCCTGTGCCATCCTGTGTAAGCTTATTTTTCTTTGTTTGCTGGCGATACAACATCTCTCAGGTTGTTGTAAAGCGACAACAAATCATTGCAAGGAATAGCATTGTCCTTGAAAAATCCAAGACACTTATTGAATGGATAGATTTTGATAAATTACTTTTCGCCAACGGTTGCTTTGCTAACAGCTTCATACACTTCCACCTCAATAATGCTTAGCGTACCTTTTGCGTTTGCATCATCCCTTACCACGCCATCATCTAACTTTTTGCCGTTGACTTCCACCCCGGTGTTGTTGTTTTGCACGGCTGCGGCACTGGTTAGCTCAATTCTTAGTTTCGTGCCGCGTTGTGGTGTGCACGGAATGGTGTAATAGCCCAATGTTGTTTTTGTAGTGCCATTGAAGGCTTCTTTGCCATCGACAGTAATGCGCAGCGGATAAACACGCGACCGGAAGTTGTTCAACTTCAAAACAACTTCATTAACGGTTGCCTCTCTTTCCAGCGTGTATTCAATCCAGGCTGTGGAAAGCTTGCCGTCGTTCACCCAGTCGGAAAGTTCGTTGTCGTCATAACTGGCGCCGGCGCTACTGGCATTGGCGCCGGCCGTTGCGCTTTTAATAGCAAGCGGTGTTCGCAACATTTTAAATGAAGGCGTTGCAGGTGTTGGCCCCCTGTCTAATCGCGATGGCAGTCCCGCTGCAGGCAGCAAAGTTGATAAACCGTTTTCGGTTGCCGCTGCAATAGTGTTGAGCGTTAGGGTTGCGCCTTTCAGCCCGTCGGCTGTTGCTTTAATGGTAATTGCACCGGGAGTGTTTGTTGACCGGATCAAAAAACGATTTACGCCACCTTCAACCGGGAATGCTTTCGCCAGAATATAATTATCAGGCCCCATGGCCATACCGCCGCGCCATTCGGCCGGGCCATCGATGGAATACTGAATCATGTTTAGCGCAGTTGGACAACGGGTTCCTTTTGCATCTACCACTTCTACTTCTACCAATGCAAGGTCGTGGCCATTTGCCAGGAAAGTCGTTGGCCTTTTTATTGGTGTGAGGCGCAAGGCAACTGGCTCGCCAACTGTGTGAAGACTACCACTGCAAACCTGTTTGCCATTTTCATCATATCCAATGGCCATGATATTTTCCGGCTTCCAAGCAACGTTCCTGAAGGTGAAAAGAAAGCCCTCACTTTTTGTTCCAAAGCCCAATGATTGTCCGTTCAGTTTTAATTCCACCTTATCAGATGAAGAAATCACGTAGATATCTTTTTTCACACCAGCACTGTAATTCCAGTGGCCAATGATATGCAAGCTGTGTTTTTCCGGGCTTACCCATCCATCCCACATTACCTTGTGTGCAAAGAAGTTTTGCTTTTTAATGCGCAGGGCATCTACCTCGCCGCTACGGCGATAATTTTCTTCGCCCCGATGATGTGTATTGGTTTCAGAAAATACAATGTTCACACCACCGCTGCTCACCCGTTTACCGGTACCCGGCCTTTCTTTCCAGAATTCGTACCACCGTTTCACGTTCTCGATAGCATGGCTTTCCATGTTGCGGTTGTACTCTTTCGCGGGCTGGCCTTTGTGCAGCGGGCCTTCACCGTCTTTGTGAAAGGGCGGTGTAAAATCATCCCAATATTTGCGGCTGCCTTCATCGCGGGAATACTCCATGGC
>DATKHJ010000514.1:0-15184 GCA_035510335.1 Flavisolibacter sp.
ATGTAACTCGGGGAATGATCACCCTTCACCCGGCCGGCATTCCGCACGGGCCACACCCCGGCGCTGTAGAAAAAAGTATTGGCAAGAAGGAAACAGGCGAGCTGGCGGTCATGGTAGACACTTTTCACCCGCTGATGTTAACAAAGCAGGCGCTGGAAATTGAAAACGACGGCTACGTGATGAGCTGGGCGGAGTGAAGACTTTGCAAATAACATGTTTATGTGTTGACAACTGCCGTGTGGCAGGCTACTTTCGTCGCAGTAATAAAATTGGCAACTGCGTTTTGCAGTAAGGTCTTGCCAAAGCAACCATTGAAAAACACTGCGAAAAGGCCTGGCAGTATATCAAACTAACCAAACATGAAGAACATTTTTGCGTTCGCACTCCTGTGCGCTGTTTTTGCAAGCTGTGGTCCACAGATTTATAAGGCCACTGATTTTTCCAACGTAACCGCGAAGCACAAAACCGTAGCTATTTTGCCGGCGGAGGTAACCATTCAGCTGCGTCCAAATGATGCCAAAAAAACAACGCCTGAGCAACTGGAAGAAATGACCACCAAAACCGCTTACGATGTACAGGAAAAAATGTACGGCTGGTTTTTAAGAAGAAGCGAGAAGTTCAATTACACCGTCAACTTTCAGGATGTGACCAAAACCAACACAAAACTGAAGCAGGCCGGTATTTCTTACGCCGATCTGAAAACAACCGATCGGTCGCAACTGGCGAAGATATTAGGGGTGGATGCCGTTATGCAGGACCGTTTGAGCATGGAAAAGCCCATGTCGGAAGGAGCTGCCATTGCTGTAGGACTGCTGGTTGGGGCCTGGGGTAACACCAATAAAGTCAATACTACTATTAATATACACGACGGTGCTTCCGGCGACCTGCTTTGGAAATATGATTACGAAGCATCGGGCAGCGTTGGTTCTTCTACCACGAAGCTGGTGGATGCGCTGATGAAAAATGCCACGAAAAAGTTCCCATATTCTGCCGATTAAACACAAATAACTTCTTTTTCTCCAGGCCAGATTCACAAGATCTGGCCTGATTATTTTAGTCGGTGCAAGGCAATCTGCCTGTTTGGCGGAGTAGTCAATAGTCGTTAATTTTCAGAATAAACCAGCTTGTTATGATTAAAATTTCAGATTTAAAAGAAGGGGATGTAGTTCGGGTTCTTTTTGATGGGGAAGAAAGAGATGGTATAGTAACCGATGTTGACCGGGAAGAAAACCAGGCCCAGATTGACAACGGAATCCAGGAGTTTTGGTATGCACCTGACCAGATTGTACCCGTTCCCATGACCGAAGACAGGTTAATCAACATCCTTGGCTTTGAAAAAGAAGAAATCCCGGAAGGGGTGAAGTTCAAAAGAGGCGCCTTCCGCATTATTGTAAAAGACCCCGGGAATTACACCGATCTTGACCTTTGGTACCGCGAAGATCACCGTCATTTTAACCATGCCCTTTACCTTCATGAGCTCCAAAATCACCACCTGGATATGACCAAAGTGCAGCTGGAAAGGTCGGGAGCACACTAAAACTTCTTAAAAAATTGGGAAAAATAGCTGTACAGGACGGTAAATATTCCGTCCTGTTTCATTTTTCTGTGTGAAATACTATATCTTCGCGCCTCCAAATTCTGTATGTCGAAACAGCCACTAATTAAACAGGACGGAACTATTTTAGAAGCTTTATCCAACGCTATGTTTAGGGTGAAGTTGGAAAACGGTCATGAAATACTGGCGACCATCTCAGGAAAGATGAGAATGCACTACATACGGATTTTGCCGGGTGATAAAGTGGGAGTGGAGATGAGTCCTTATGATTTAAGCAGGGGCCGCATCATTTTCCGTTATAAATAAATTGAGAAAAGCCGCGAGCTATAAGCCGTGGGCTGCGAGCAGAAAAGCTCAAAGCCCGAAGCAAGTAGTTCAAAGCCCAAAACAAATAACAATGAGAGTTAGAGCATCCATTAAAAAAAGAAGCGCAGACTGCAAGATTGTACGTCGTAAGGGCCGTCTTTATGTAATCAACAAAAAGAACCCTCGCTATAAGCAAAGACAAGGATAAGAAGCTGTGAGCAGTCAGCTTTGAGTGGTGAGCTAAAAAGCTCGAAGCTCAAAGCCCAAAGCTTGTAGCTGTTTAAAATTTTAAAGTAAAACAGTAAATACATTATGGCTCGTATTGCCGGCGTTGACTTACCAAAAAACAAAAGAGGCGAAATAGGTTTGACCTATATTTTCGGAATCGGCCTTTCTACGGCTCGTTACATCCTCGATAAGCACGAAATTGACAGAAGCAAAAAAGTGCATGAGTGGAACGATGATGAGCTGGCTCACATCCGTGGTACTATCACTGATGAGCTGAAAGTAGAAGGTGCATTGCGTTCTGAAGTGCAAATGAGTATCAAGCGTTTATTGGATATCGCTTGCTACCGTGGTCTTCGCCACCGTAAAGGATTACCGGTAAGAGGTCAGCGCACAAAAACCAACAGCCGTACCCGTAAGGGCAAGCGTAAAACGGTTGCTGGTAAGAAGAAAGCACCGAAGAAATAAGATAGAAGCCGCAAGCTTTGAGCTGCAAGCAGCAAGACCTGTAGTACATTTTGAACTGTACGTCTTGAAGCTGACCGCTTGAAGCTTGTAGCTTTTTCTATATGCACCCGTCAAAACCAAATCAATTTCGGATACCCGGTGCAGGCGGAGGGTTGATTTGGGTTCTGCGAAAGCAGGATAAGTAACTAACAAAAAGATTACCTACTTAAAAATGGCAAAAGCACAACAAAGCGCAAAAGCAGCCGCTAAGAAAAGGATCGTAAAAGTAGATGCCTACGGCGATGCGCACATCAACGCAACCTTCAACAACCTGATTATCTCTATTACCAACAAGCAAGGACAAGTTATCTCCTGGTCTTCTGCTGGTAAAATGGGTTTCAAAGGTTCTAAAAAGAACACCCCTTACGCAGCACAAATGGCTTCTCAGGATGCTTCTAAAGTAGCCCTGGATGCTGGTGTAAAAAGAGTGGATGTTTACGTAAAAGGTCCCGGAGCTGGTCGCGAAAGCGCTATCCGCGGATTGGCACAATCCGGTATTGAAGTAACGACCATCAAAGACGTTACGCCTCTGCCGCACAACGGTTGCCGCCCTCCAAAGAAGAGAAGAGTATAACAAAGTACGAGGTGAGAATTACGAAGTACGGGGGTTTAACCTTAAGGCTTCGTACTTCATACCTCGTATTTCGTACTTATATATTTTGAGCCAATTCGGTTTCATTTAATCAAAGGGTGCTTCATTAATTTTTACCGCTTTCAACGATGAACGCACCGGTTTTTAAAAAGCGGAAATGAAATAAACAATATGGCACGTTACAATGGTCCAAAGACCAAAATTTCCCGCATTTTCGGTGAGCCCATCCTGGGCAATGGCAAATGGTTAGGTAAAAATTCTAACCCTCCCGGCCAGCATGGTGCACAGCGCAAGCGTAAAACGCTTGGCGAGTATGCACTTCAGCTTCGCGAAAAGCAAAAAGCAAAATACACATATGGTGTATTAGAGAAGCAGTTCCGCAAAACTTTTGAAGAAGCTTCACGTCGGAAAGGTGTTACCGGTGAAAATTTGATCAAATTATTGGAAGCCCGTCTGGACAACACTGTTTTTCGTATGGGTATTGCCCCTAGCCGTCCTGCTGCCCGCCAGCTGGTTAGCCACAAGCATGTGACTGTAAACGGTGAAGTGGTAAACGTTCCGTCTTTCCAATTAAAACCAGGCGATATCGTTGCCCTGAAAGACAAGGCAAAAGATAACACAGCGATCACCAGCCAAACTCGTGGCCGCAATCCTAAATTCACCTGGGTTGATTACAATGAAACAGAAATGCAGGGTACGTTCATTACTTACCCTGAAAGAGACGCCGTTCCTGAGAACATCAAGGAGCAGCTGATTGTGGAATTGTACAGCAAATAATTGTGAAACGTGAAAGGTGAGACGGAAAACTGTTTCACTTTTCACATTTGACTTTTCACTCGTAACAAACTTAAAATCTGGAATAACAAATGGCAATTTTAAATTTTCAGAAGCCCGACAAAATCGTTCTTCAAAAAGTAACTGACTTCGAAGCACAGTTCGAGTTTCGTCCGCTGGAGCCAGGTTATGGCGTTACCATCGGAAACGCACTTCGTCGTGTGTTGCTTAGCTCGTTGGAAGGCTACGCCATTGTAGGCGTACGCATTGAAGGCGTGGAGCATGAATTTGCAACCATCAAAGGTGTTTCTGAAGACGTGGTTGAAATCATCCTGAACCTGAAGCAGGTTCGTTTGAAGAAAGTTGTTGACCACGACGTTCAAACAGAGAAGATCTCTTTGACCATAAAAAACCGTGGTGAATTAACCGCCGGAATGCTTGCAGAAGGTACACAGTCTTTCCAGGTAATGAATCCTGAACTGCTGATTTGCACACTGGATACTTCTGCCACTTTAGACATTGAATTAACAATTGGCAAAGGCCGTGGTTATGTTCCTGCTGAAGAGAACAAACCAAAAGATGCACCGTTAGGTTACATTCCTGTTGATGCGATTTATACGCCAATCAAGAATGTAAAATACAGCATCGAAAACACCCGTGTGGAGCAGCGCACTGACTATGAGAAATTAATCATGGAAGTGAAGACCGACGGAACCATTCACCCGGAAGAAGCGGTGAAACAAGCCAGCCGTATTTTGATTCAGCACCTGATGATCATCACCGACGAAAACATCACCTTCGATTCAAAAGAAGAGAAGAAAGAAGACATCGTTGATGAGCAAACACTGCAACTGCGTAAAGTATTGAAGACACCATTGGAAGACCTCGATCTTTCCGTACGTGCCTTCAACTGCCTGAAAGCAGCAAAAATTAACTCGCTGAGCGAGTTGGTTCAGTACGAGCAGGAAGACCTGATGAAGTTTAGAAACTTCGGTCAGAAGTCACTGAGCGAAATTGAGCAGGTATTGCACGAAAGAGGTTTGCATTTTGGTATGGACCTCAGCAAACTCGGTGCAGACCGAGAAGAATATTAATAGCAAATGTGCAAATGTGAAAATCTGAAAATGAAATTTGCATTTGCACTTTTTTTAAACGTAGGCTGCATTTCCTTGACACGGTGCAGCTGAATATTTCATCACAGGTTTGCGTTGAAAATAAGAAGTGAAGTCTGCTACGGCCAACTTTAAACTTTTAAACGTTGAACTTTTAAACTTTTAAAACGTCATGCGTCACGGAGACAAAATCAACAACCTCGGTCGTAAGAAAGCACACCGCGAAGCGTTGTTAAGCAACCTGACTTGTCAGCTCATTCAGTACAAGCGTATTGTAACCACATTGGCCAAAGCAAAAGCACTGCGTGTGTATGCTGAACCTTTAATCACCAAAGCAAAGAAGAACGAAACGCACCAGCGTCGTATCGTGTTCTCTTATTTGCAGGACAAAGCAGCCGTTACTGAATTGTTCAGCACCATCGCTGAAAAAGTAGCTGGCCGTCCGGGTGGTTACACACGTATCATCAAACTGGGCACTCGTCCGGGTGATAACGCAGAAATGGCCCTGATTGAATTAGTTGATTTCAACGAGATCTACGGAAAAGGTAAAACAGAGAAAAAAGAAGGTGCGAAGAGAACTCGTCGTGCCGGTGGTAGCCGCAAGAAAGCTGCAGAAGGAACTGCAACAACTGAGGCCACAGAAGCAACACCAGCTGCTGAAGCAGCACCGGAAGCTTCTGAGCAACAACCTAGCTAATGATTGCCGATTTCCATACAAAGCATCACGTAACAACGTGATGCTTTTTTTATGCCCGCATTTTTGCTCGTTTTTTCGTTCTTTCCAATTCTGTCCACTATATTGGCAGCCTAAAACTAACTGATGAGAAAAATTTTCATTTTAGCAGGGTTGCTATTATCCCTATCAGGCTTTGCCGGCGGGCCTGCCGATACTGCTGCTACAGCCGCCATTTTAGAGCAATTACGCATGATCGATTCCATTGAATCAAAACTTCATTACAAAACCGGAACAGTTACGCTGCAAAACGGCGTCGCCACTATCAACATCGCACCTGGATTTAAATTCCTTGATGCGCAGGAAGCCCGTTATGTGATTGAAGATCTCTGGGGCAACCTGAAAGGACAAACTGCATTGGGCATGATTGTTCCCGCCAACATGCAGGCTTCTATTGCCGACTATGCCTTTATTATTGAATACGAGGCTATGGGCTACGTGAAAGATGACGATGCAAATGAGATTGATTACGACGAGCTGTTGAAGGGAATGAAAGAAGATGCCGCAACGTCAAACGAGGAGCGGAGGAAAGTGGGCATTCCCGCCATGAATTTGATTGGATGGGCCGAAAAACCGCACTACGATAACCAACGAAAGCTGTTGTATTGGGCAAGACAATTTAAAGTAGATGGCTCTGATGAGAACACGCTGAACTACGACATACGTGTGCTGGGCCGCAAAGGCGTATTGGTGTTGCAGGCTGTTTCGGGTATTAGCCAGCTCGATAGCGTAAAGGCGAACAAAGACCAGATATTGAACATGGTTACCTTCAACAAAGGAAGCCGTTACGAAGATTTCGACTCCAATGTAGATGATGTTGCTGCATGGACGGTAGGCGGACTTGTGGCAGGAAAAGTGTTGGCCAAAGCCGGCATTCTTGCCCTTATTTTGAAAAATATCAAACTAGTGTTTTTAGCTATTGCTGCCTTGGGTGGTGGCATCTGGCGCTTTGTTACAGGTAGAAAAAAGAAGCAGGAAGAAGAACCGGTTTACCAAGAAGAGGTAGCCGAAGAAGAAGCAAAACCGTAGGCATTTAAAAATTAATACTGCCAGAAGCCTTGCAAATAGCAAGGCTTCTGTATTTTTGCGCAATTTGTTTTTAAAATGGCAGACAAAAAAGCAGCAGTTCTCGTTCTGGAAGATGGTACAACTTGTTACGGACAAGCGTTTGGCGCTATCGGTACAACCGGTGGCGAAATTTGTTTTAACACCGGCATGACCGGCTACCAGGAAGTTTTTACCGACCCAAGTTATTACGGCCAGGTGCTTATCATGAACAATGTGCACATTGGCAACTATGGTGTAAAGGATGAAGACGTGGAAAGCGACAGCATCAAAATCAAAGGGCTCATTGGCAGAAACCTGGAAGAACTGTTTTCCCGCAAGCAGGCAAAAGGTTCGCTGGATGAATACCTGAAGTCGCAAAACATTGTAGCCATTGAAGGCGTCGATACAAGAGCCCTGGTTGCCCACATCCGCAGCAAAGGCGCCATGAACTGCCTTATCTCCTCCGAAATTCTGGATGCGGAAGTACTTAAAAACAAACTGGCCGAAGTGCCCAACATGGACGGACTGGAACTCGCTTCCATCGTTAGCACAAACGTTCCTTACGAACTCGGCGACCCTTCTTCACCCATAAAAGTTGCGGTGCTTGATTATGGTACAAAGCGCAACATTCTTACCAGCATGGTACAGCGTGGGGCGCATGTAAAAGTGTTTCCTGCCAAAACACCGCTGGAAGAACTAAAAGCATTTAACCCTACGGGTTATTTCATCAGCAACGGTCCCGGCGACCCGGCATCAATGGACTACGCGGTTGATATTGTGAAGAACATTTTGAAAGAAGAAAAGCCAACGTTTGGTATTTGTCTTGGTCACCAGTTGCTGGCATTGGCCAACAATATTCCCACGTTTAAAATGCACCACGGCCACCGCGGCATGAACCACCCGGTAAAAAATTTACTGACGGGAAGATGCGAGATTACCACGCAAAACCACGGCTTTGGCGTTGACCCAGAAGCGGTGAAAAAAGCGGCCCACATTGAGATTACACACGTAAACCTGAACGACAATTCCATTGAAGGAATCCGCGTAAAAGGCAAGCAGCAATTCTCGGTGCAGTATCACCCCGAAAGCACACCGGGACCCAACGACAGCCGCTATCTTTTTGATGAATTTATCGGCATGATCAAAGAAAATCTCAACAGCAAGTAAGACGAATAACACGAATCGACTCCTGTTGTTTCAGGCGCTTTGGTAGGGAACAATCATTCGTGTAATTCGATTGCAATTCGTGTTATTTATCTCTATGTTTCCAGCGCTGACAACCGACCGATTATTGTTGCAGGAAATAAAGCCTGAAGACCAAGGCTTCATTTTCGAAGGGCTCAACCATCCCGACGTCATTCCTTTTTACGGCGTTCGATACGATTCATTTGAAGCCACAAAAACGCAAATGGATTGGTACGACGACATGTTGAAACAAGGCACCGGTCTTGCCTGGAAAATGGTGGAGAAAGCAACCGGCAAGCCAATGGGAGTGACCGCCGTATATTACTACAAACCAGAGCACAACAAAGCGGAAGTAGGCTTTTGGCTGTTGCCGGATTACTGGCACAAAGGTTTTGCTTCAGAGGCGCTAAAAGCGGCAATCCATTACTGGCAAACTGAAAAAGGCCTGCACCGCATGGAAGCGTTTGTAGAAGAAGGAAATACCGCCAGCAGCAAACTGCTGGAGAAAGCCGGCTTTCAATACGAAGGAAAAATGATTGATTTCGAAAGGAAGGAAGGGAAGTATATTAGCTTATTGATCTATGCCTTACTCCTTCGCTAACATTCTCCTTTGTTCGTGCAATTCGTAGCCTAAATTCGTGCATATATGCGCATCGCCATCATTAACGGACCAAACCTGAATCTTCTTGGAAAAAGAGAGACCGACATCTATGGCAATAAGTCGTTTGATGACTATTTGAAAGAACTGCAAGCCATCTTCCCGCAGGTTGCCTTCACCTATTACCAAAGCAATGTTGAAGGTGAGTTGATCAACGTAATACAACGCGTCGGTTTCGATTACGATGGCATTGTTCTTAACCCTGGCGGCTACACGCATACGTCAGTGGCTATTGGCGATGCCATTGCCGGAATTAAAACGCCGGTGATAGAAGTACACATCTCCAACGTGCATGCAAGGGAAGATTTCCGCAAGCTTTCGCATGTGTCGGCAAAAGCGGCAGGCAGTATTTTTGGTCTTGGATTAAAAGGTTACGAATTAGCCATTCAATGGTTTCTCCACAAATGAACGGGTGATCTTTTCAATGTCCTTTCCAACGCTGTAAATAAACTGCAGTTGTTCTTTTATCAGCGCATCGTCCGGTGCAGCGGGGCTTTCTTCAGTCGTGGCATCAGTTAATGTAGCCAGTTCCTCATTGCTACGGAAGGCAAGGTAACTGTCGGCCAGTTTTCCATACGTTTTTTTAGCGAGGTTTGTCAGCTCTGACGGGTAGCTTCCCCGCTCCCGCGAAATACTTTGTGCAATGGTGGCAATGTTGGAAAAAAGAATGTGGTTCAGCACAACAAACTGCTGCAACTGTGAGCGGGAACTTTGTTTGTTCTTTGGTTCTGACAGCATGCGCTGAAACGCGGCGGAAAGGTTTGCCGAGTTGAGGTAAACATCTTTCCGCGCCAGCTTGTATTCCAACTCTTCTACTTTCTGTCCGGACAGGGCACGAATTACTTTTTCAAGATAAGCGGCGTTCGATTTTACAATGTCACGCATAAAGTTTTTGAGCTGCTCGGCTTCCCAGTTAGGAAAAAGAAAATAACTGGCCGGGAAGGCAATGGCGCAGCCAATGAGTGTATCAAGAATGCGTTCGGTGGCAACAATGCGAAACTCGGTTCCTAAAAACGAAAATAGAATCAGCACATACGGTGTTACCGTGCTCACCATCACCAGGTAATTAATGCGCATGAACGAGTAGGTGCTGAGCATGAACAAAACCATGATGATAAAAAGCGCCGTCCGGTTTTCTACCAGCAATAAAATGGCAACGCCAACCAGTCCGCCTGCTACGGTACCAATAATGCGTTCTATGTTACGCTGCTTGGTTAAGCTAAACGCCGGTTTAATGATGAAGGCAATGGTGAGAAGAATCCAGTAACTGTGCTCACCGTAAGGAAAAATTTTGGAAATAAGATAACCGGCCACGCAGGCAAGGCTTACCCGGATGGAGTGACGGAAGGCTACCGATTTTAAATTGAGGTTGTCAACAATCAGCTTTGGATCGAGTGATTGGTGCGAAACAAAATGTGAATGATCTACGCCGGTTTTTTTTCGCTTTACACCTTTCTCAAAATACTCTTCAATGTTGCGCAAATCGGTAAGCAGTGCCCGTATGTTTACAATAATCCGGTGCAGCACTAGCCTGCGTGCATCGTCGGCCACCAGCGTATCAATTTTTGCTTTAATGCTGCGCACTTCTTCGTCGTAATCAAACCCTCGCTTAAACGATGTGTTGGATTGAATGGCAAGGCTCACCTCGTTCATTTCATCCACCAGTTTTTTTAGCGACTCGTGAATAATATCCAGTGCACCGCTCTCGCCAAATAGGTCGCGGAGCGAACGGTAGTCGTAATAGGATGCGGTGATGTCTTCAAAAAGATCAACCGTTTCTACAAACGTAAACACCAGCCTGCGGCCTTCGTGGCTCGACTCTTCTACAATCTGCCGCGTTTTAAAAAACACTTCCCGCACCAGGTCCTGCTTTTCGTTTACTATCACATGCTGCGCCACCATGCGTTTGTAGTTGGTTTCAAGATCGGTACGGGTGTTGTAAAAGTCGGCGCGGATGGAAAGGTAGTCGGCTACTTCGCGAATGCAATCACCCAGCACCCGCTGCGCCTGCCGGTACGGACGAATTTTATACAGCAGCAGGCTCATAGCAATGTAAAAAGAAGCACCCAGCAAAAGATAACCTGCATGCACCAGGATTTGCGTCCCCTGCAGCGGCCGGTCCATGCTCAAGATCATAACAAGAATGGCCGCATTGCCCACACCGGTAGCCCTTGCGCCAAACACCACGAACATGGAAAACAAAAAAGTGACAAAGGCCACTTCAAGCCCCATGGTGTAGGGATTGGTACGGGCAAAGGCTGTAACAATGGCAATGATAAAAGCAAAGCCGGCGCAGAACAGCATGCCGTTGCGTTTGTGCAGCAGCGGGCCCGGCGCATCGGTCAGTGAAACGCACATGGCGCCTAGCGAAATAGTGAGGCCAATTTCGAAATGACCAAGGTAGGAGCCAATCAGGGCGGGTAACAAAATGGCAAAGGTTGCCCGAAAGCCATCGGCTAGCGCCTGGCTGTAAAAAAAGTATTGTACTTCCCGAACGTTTTTGTTAACCAATTGCTCTGATAAAATCATCTGCCATTTCTATTGCAAAGCGCATGCTTGCCGCTAAACCTGTTTCGGAACCAAAAGATGCGTAAAGTTAGCGGCTGTGCCAGTGACAGCGGGAGAGCTGTGTGTAAATATTTCTTCTTTTTGAAGGTGGTGGAATGCTGTTCCTGTAAACAGAGGAAAATACAGGCTGTTTGTCTGAACTGAGATAAATGCGATAAGTAGGATTTACGGAAAGAAAAACAGAAGTATTGATTAACTAAACGGCTCTCTTTTGGAACGGCTGTTCTTCTTCTAGTCTTCGAAGCTGTCCAGCCAGCTTTAGAAAATTGTTTTAGAAACTAAACTTTTCTTTACAGATATGCTTTGTGGATGTAACCAGATTCCCGTTTGCCTCCTTTTTTTGTTCGACCACTTGTTCGCATTCCAAGTGGTCGTTGTTCATTTTAATGAACTGATAGGCGCCAATTGAAAACAGTAGAATAACAATAAAACCTACGACCAGCTTTTTCTTCATGTTGGGTTGAATTTTCCGTTGACAATAAATAGTTTCTTAGGCTGTAATATAAGTGAAAGGATCCGTTCAATGAATTGCTGAATAGAAAGCAGGCCTTCCATTTACGTTTAGAGAATGAGCACAACTGAAAGTTTTAAATGCGATGTTGTTAGTAAGTATTCACTTCGCTTCAATCTTGTATTGAAAGCGCAGCACTTCTTTCTTCCACAGCGTTAACACTTGTTCGGCCCATAAGCAGCCGTCTTCCGACCGTATGGTCAACCTGTCGCGGAAGGATTGTATGTTTTGCGACCAGTATTCTCCTTTAGCATCCTTCAATAAAAAGTAAAAACCGGCATCGCCGAATCGCTTTCCGGACGACTCCAAGATCAATTCGCCGTTTTGGCCTACACACGGGGTCATCAGCACGGTTGCATTTCCGTTTGGCAGCGGAAATACGGCTTTAATGCAGGCCTGCCCCGAAGGCAGCACACCAATGCCGTAAGCACCTGAATAAATGGCCTGTCCGCTTGACTTAATGGACCGAAGCCAAAAGGTGTATTTCGGCTGATCGCTGCCGGTTTCAGTAAGTGAGATGAGTTCACTCGTCAGCTCTTGCGGAGTTGTTGCGTTTTTTACAGGAATGTTTAACTGGTTTAACCGTGTGCTGAAAAGCCGGTTAATTAAAACACCAAACACCCGGAAAAAGGGATTCCATTTTACAGAAAAGTGCAGCTTGTAGTTAACCGTGTTTTCATAGAAATCGATAACCTGTAGGGAGAGCTTGCTGCGTTCGGCTTCTGAAAGGTTCAGGCTATTGATAGATGGAATTAAGCCGGTTGTTTTTGCGTCCATATCAACTGCCAGGTTTTCTTTTTCTGCCAGTTCATGAATGAAGTTTTCGCCAATGGCGTCAAGGTTTCCAAAGGGACCCATTAACCAGGCGTATTCTTCCGGCTTAATTTTTCTTCCCCACAAGATGACCCATTGCTGGGTTAACCAGTCCTGTAGTTTTTGCATTGGGTAGGCAAACCTCATCTAATTAATTGCTATTGTGTTTAGGCAAAAAGTTCCGTCTTCCGTTCCATTCGCCAAACTCCGAGATCGGTTTAAAGCGTAAGGTCGTAAACTCAAAATGAAAATCTTTCCGGGTTCTTTCTTTCATGGCATTGCTATGTCTTTTTGGTAGCGGAACCGCACTGTGACCGTGAACCATATCCGTCATTCCTTTTTGCGTTTTCCAGATAGAGAAAGTGGAAACGGTGCGGGGCAACCGAATTGATGCCAGCGCCAGCGTTGTTCCCGGATGGTCGCGAACCAATTTCTCCACCGGTCTGCCCCAGCGAATGAATCTTGGTACTTCGGGCAGTTTCATGCGGGCAAGCGTGACCGCTACAACCGGGGCGTTTGCGTTGTTTAATTCCGCGGTTGCCGATGGTATTTTAAAATGGCTTATGCTGCCCCATTGCCGCATAAACTGCAGCCGCGTGTGCCATCCTTTTGCCAATGTTTTGCCTAGTTTGTTCTTTGCCAGGAAATGATTCAGCGCCTCTTCGTTTTCCCACTGCGCAAAAACAATGAGCTGCCGCAACCGCATGCGGGAGGCAGAAAAGATACCGGAACCCAGCGTCATTGCCGTCATGCATTCTGCATGAACCAGACCCGGAGTATTTGTTGCTGTGGGAGGATTTAAAATTGTTTTGAGCGCAAAAAGACAGGACGTTGTGATGATGTGATAACTAAAGACGGTCATGCGCAATTGTGTTGGTTGTTTTTCTTGTTTAGAAACTTGCCACGTAAGATTACAAATAAACAGTTTATCGCTTTAAGAAGTAATGGAATTAGAGTAATCGTTCCTTTATTTCTACGACTGATGTTTCCTGCAACTAGTGTAATGCTGCTACTAAATCTTGCAGTTCTGCATTGCCTTTCCAACCTTCACTTTCGAATATAGAAATGATAAAAAATTTTCTGGCCTCATCTAAAGACTTAGCTGTTCCACGAACCATGGCATATTGCCAAGGTGCTTTCTCTTTGGGCATCAGGTATTCGAAAGAATATTCACCGGCAAGTCCGCTAACAATTACATACCAGTCCGACCTGAAATAATCTTCAGCTTGGATAACCAAGCGGTCAACAGATGTCAGGCCAAAAAGCTGCGTTTTAGGAAACGTTTCATTAATAACATCAATGAATGCCAACATATCCCGGCCTCTCCACTGGTCAATTTCATTGCTTGAGGAAACCATCTCCCCGTAGTATTCTTCAAGCGTTTTACTTGGTTGGGCAGAATTGCGCTTAATAGGCATAATTTATATTTTGATGCTTTCTACAGAAGCTGCAGTATTTGTTGATAATGAACACTAAACCTCTCTTTATTTTGGTGTTGTCTTACTTGTATCTGTTATATAGGAGCTTGTTTTTTTATCTTCTGTAGTCCGGTGGTCGGTGTAGCTAAAATGATCATAATTGTCCTGCTTACCAGTTGGAACTACTTTCCCACTTTCCAGCCAATAAATGACTTTTCTGATTTCATCTTCAAGTGCAGGATAAAAACTATTTAATAGTTGTTGCTGTTGCTCAGATGTAAGCTTGTTCCAACTATCTGCATATAATGGAGGACATTCAATCGACAAACCATAGCCTATTCCTAAGTTGTTTAAAAATTTGTAACCCTTAAAATAAAGATCGTAGAAGGTCACGAGGATTTGGGGAAGATTGTTATTTCTTGATAGAGCCTGATAAAGTAGTTGGAGAAGTCTCCACTTTTCATACTCACCTTTATCGATGTGCTTTTCCAAGAGATTGAACAGACCATACTTTGCTGCCGGCTCTTTGTAACCATAGGCTATTAAGTCCAAATATTCTTCTGGTGAAAGGATACTTTCCAGTTGGGTGTCCGCGTACAGCCATTGTTCAAACTCAAGTACACTTTTAGTACCGGAAAGTGTAGCGAAAAAAATTTCTTTTATGTTAGTAGGTAAGCCCATTTAAAATAATCTCCAACACCCCAATATACACAACTGCGGGCACAACCTACGTTTGAAAACCAAACATAAGCGATGCCCGCAGCAAACTAAGTTTTTATCTTCTATTGGTTCCCTCTTTCTCTCCGTTGCGGCTGCCTGTTTTTCTCCTGTGCTGCTTTTTTCTTCAGCCAGTCGGGGTCTTGCTGTAAGCCTTGCACATCCGCCAGGTTGGCTACATAAATGCTGCGGCCATGCGTGCCCAGCACAATGTCGTTGTCTCTTTCCTGGAAGGCAATGTCGTGTACTGGAACCGACTTTGGCAGTCCGCCCGTCCACATCATAAAGCTTTGCCCGCGGTTAAAGCTTACATATAAGCCACCATCAGTGCCCACGTAAATAATGTTCTCGTTCTTCGGGTCTTCCTTTACCACGTTAATGGGTTCCATCGGCAGGTCTTTGCCAACAGCACTCCAGGTGGCGCCGTAATCTTCGCTTACGTAGAGGTAAGGCGCAAAATCAT
>DATKHJ010000515.1:0-2583 GCA_035510335.1 Flavisolibacter sp.
ATTTTAATATTTGCATTTAGCCACACAACATGTACCTCGCAAAAAGCTGCGTCAGGAAACTGTTTCAAGGGAAGACTGGAAGTAAAAGGCATCTGCTCAAACTATACCATTAAATTACTGGAAGGCAATCCTGGCGCAGACAAAATTGTTGCCGATTGGAAAGATGAAACAACCGGAAAAACGTACACCAATGTTTTTGCGCTGGGAAGTCCCTGTTCGTTTCCTGCCAACTTAAATGTGGGTGATGAATTTTATTTTGTGCTGGACGACAGCAAGCAGCAGTGCGCCGTCTGCATGGCCTACTATCCAAAACCCGAAAAAGCACTAAGCATTAAAGTGCTTGACAAACCTTGCAACTAAGCCCATGCAGCCATTGCTCCGGATTGAAGATTTACAGGTAGATTTTGTTGCCGAAACCGGCCGTACAACGGCCGTAAAAGCGTTGTCGTTAACCGTTAACAAAGGGGAGATTGTAGCACTGGTGGGTGAAAGCGGTTCCGGGAAATCAGTGACCTCGCTTTCTATTTTACAACTGTTACCGCAACCGCCGGCGCAGTATCCAAAAGGAAAGATTCTTTTCACCGAAGGTGAAAACACAACCGACCTGTTAACCCTGCAACACAGCCAGCTTCGTTCCGTTCGCGGCAACAAAATCGCCATGATCTTCCAGGAGCCCATGACATCGCTCAACCCCGTAATCCGTTGCGGCGACCAGGTAATGGAAGCACTTCTTGTACATAAACGCATGTCAAAAGCGGAAGCAAAAAAACAAACCATCGCCTGGTTTGCCAAAGTAAAACTGCCAACGCCGGAGAAAATATTCAGCCGCTATCCGCACCAGTTAAGTGGCGGACAAAAGCAACGGGTAATGATTGCCATGGCCATGTGCTGCCAGCCGCAACTGCTCATTTGCGACGAGCCAACAACGGCACTTGATGTAACTGTGCAGAAGACTATTCTGCAACTGATAAAAGACCTGCAGCAGGAGCAGCAGATGGGCGTTATTTTTATTACGCATGACCTGGGCGTGGTGGCCGAAATTGCTGACCGCGTAGCCATCATGTACAAAGGCGAGTTGGTGGAACAGGGCACAGCCCAAACCATTTTCCGGACCGCTTCACATCCTTACACCAAAGCGCTGATAGCCTGCCGCCCGGCCTTGCATCCCAAAGGCGAACGGCTGCCAACCGTTGCCGATTTTCTTTCCGAACAAAAGAATCATTACACTACTAACGCATTACCCGCAATCCCAAATCCCACACTCCAAACGCCAAACATCCCCGTCATTCGTATCAAAAACCTATCGGTTCAGTTCCCGGTTAAAACATCGTTGTTTGGAAAACCGTTGCGTTTCTTCACCGCTGTAAACAATGTAAGTTTTGATATTTACAAGAATGAAACATTGGGGTTGGTTGGCGAATCGGGCTGCGGAAAAACAACACTCGGCAGAACGCTGTTGCGATTAACAGAGCCTAGTTCGGGACAGATCATTTACAAAGACACGGATATCACGCAGCTAAGCAAGCAACAATTAAAATCGCTGCGCAAAGATGTGCAACTGGTATTCCAGGATCCGTATTCTTCGCTCAACCCGCGACTGACAATTGAAACAGCGCTTTCCGAACCGATGATGGCCAGCGGCCTGCAGCCTTCCAAAGCAGAACGCAAAAAAAGAGTAGCTGAATTGCTGAATAAAGTAAGCCTTCCCTCTTCTGCCATGCGGCGTTATCCGCACGAGTTTTCCGGTGGTCAGCGACAGCGAATTGTAATTGCCCGTGCACTTAGTTTAAATCCCGACTTCCTGGTTTGCGATGAGTCGGTTTCTGCGCTTGACGTAAGCGTGCAGGCGCAGGTGCTAAACCTGTTGAACGATCTAAAGAAAGAGTTAGGACTTACCATGCTCTTTATCTCGCATGATCTTTCGGTTGTTCGCTACATGTGCGACCGTATCATGGTAATGCAGGCCGGTTCAATTGTAGAAAGCGGCGCTGCGGAAGATGTCTATCGCAATCCGCAGAACGCCTATACAAAATCGTTACTAGCGGCCATTCCGCAAATCAATCCCTGAACATTTCGCTCATGCTGAAATCATCATACCGGTTGTCCAGGTAAAACTGTGCGGCACTTCTGCGTTTGCTGTACATCAGCTTCTTCAGCACGGCCTGCACTTGCTCGCTTTCGGGTTTGTCGGCCGAAAGTTTTGTGTTGGTAAAATCGGTGAAGTTGTACTGATAAGCCTTGCGTGTGTTGGTTCCTTTTTTCGGGAAACGATAGGTGGCATCATCGGTTGGCAAAAGCCCCACGGTTGCCAGCTTCCAACTGTTATCATTCTTATTGTCTTTGTACTTGAATACAAACACATGGCCGCTTCGCTCTTTGTAAGTCAGCGGCAGCTTTTCCATAAACACCAGCGTGTCGGGTTTGTTGTACGAATTCTCGGAAAGCAGTTCGCTTTTTGCAATCGCCAATTGATTTTTATACGCAGCCGGAAACAGGGAAAGTTTGTCTAATCGGTCCAGGTCGGTGTACAGTTCAAAACGGTAATCATCCAGCGAAGCGAAATAATTCAGCAGGCTGTCGGGC
>DATKHJ010000516.1:0-6838 GCA_035510335.1 Flavisolibacter sp.
CCCAGCCATGCATGTAAACGCCCAGTTGCGCCGCATCTGCTGGCGAATAACCTTGCGCTAAAAGAGAGGTGAGAATCCCCGTGAGCACATCGCCGCTGCCGCCTTTGGCCATGCCGGCATTACCGGTTGAATTAAACACCGGCTTTGCATTGGGCACTGCAATCAGCGAGTGATGACTTTTGAGAATGATAACGACGTTTAGTTCTGTCGCTTTCTGCACCGCTTTTTCCATCCGTTCAAAATCGTTGGCATGGTCGCCAAACAACCGGTCGAACTCTTTGGGATGCGGTGTTAAAATAGAGTAGGGTGGAAGGTGCGCCAGCCATTCCTTGTTCAGCGAAAGACAATTGAGGCCATCGGCATCAATCACCATGGGTTTTCCATAGCGACGAAGCAAAAAGGAGAGAAGGTTTTGTGTTTCCGGCTTTGTGTCCATACCCGGACCAATGCCAATGGCGGTGTATTTTTCAATGTCAGCAGGAAGGGTAGCCAGATGAGTTTCCACTTCATCTACCAGGGCCATGGCTTCCGGGGCCGATACCTGCATAATCTCGTAACCGCATTTTGGAATGTAAGCCGTGGTTAAGCCGGCACCGGCAGCCATACATGCCTTCGTAGCCAGAACAGCTGCACCCATTTTTCCATAACTGCCGCCAACCAGCAATGCATGGCCAAAGGTGCCTTTGTGTGCAAAGCGTTGCCGCGGACGAAATAATTTGCGAATCATCTGCTCATCTAAAAATTGCGGTGCCGTTTCTATGCTTTGCAAAAAACCTTTGTGCAAGCCAATGTCCAGCACCTGTATAGCCCCAACAAAGGCGGCATTTTCCTGCAGCAACAAAGCCAGTTTATAACATTGAAAGGTGAGGGTTTGCGTGGCGTGTATAGCGGTGTGCCCTTTCGACGACTGATCTGAAAATAGCCCGCTTGGCAGATCAATGGAAACAATTGTAGCGGCGGCAGAATTGATGTGCGAAACCAAGGCTGCAGCCAATCCTGCCAACGGTTTGTTTAATCCGGAACCGAACAATGCATCAATGATCACATCGTTTTCAGTGAGAGAAGGAAATTGTGCTTCGCTTTGAATGAAATGTAAATCAGTGCCGGCGTAAGCATGCAACCGTTGCAGATTCGCCTGAAAATCGTTGCTGCCAATCTTCCCGAATTCAAGAATATAAACCGACACCCGGCAGCCTTCATCCATCAACATTCGTGCAATGGCCAATCCATCACCGCCATTGTTGCCTTTGCCGCAAAAGATTTTGAAATGCTGGTCGTTCCAGGCCTGCTGGAGCAGCCACCGCGTACAATGCGCCGCCGCTCTTTCCATCAAATCAATAGAAGAAATGGGTTCATGCGCAATGGTGTAGCTGTCCCATGCCCTGATTTGTTCCGCAGATAAAATTTGCACGTCTAAAAATAGCAACGAATGCACAGTTAAAGGAGCAAATCTGCCCAACACTCATTACTGATTACTCATTACTCATTATTCATTATTCACCATTGACCATTCGCCATCTCACTCTTCACCTTCTTCCGGGTTGCCATTGTACGTACCAAACACTTCATACAGCCGTTTGGCGGTGCTGTAAACACCCTGGTTGTAACGGTTAGAGATAATGATGATGGTTGCTTTTTCATCGGGCAGGCGGGAGAAAGCAGAATTGAACCCGTGCCAGTGGCCATTGTGAAAAATGATTTTTTTACCCGTTGGATACACCAGCATGCGCCAGCCCAAACCGTAGTTGTGAATGCCGGGTTTTTCGTTGCTGTAAGGCGTGTAGGCCGAGTCAAGCGTTTGTGGCTTCAGCACCCGTTCTTCGGTCAGTGCCCGGTCCCACAACAACAAATCACGCGGGGTTGAATAAATGTTTTTATCACCATATGGACCATCGGAAAAATCGAGGCTCCACAAGGCGTTGTTGGGCTGAAAAGACATCATGTGATTGGCTTGTTCGTTCGGCCCGATCACAAACGAATTATTCATGCCCAGCGGTTCAAAAATATTCGTCTTCATGTACTCCGGAAACGAAACGCCGCTGACCTTTTCTACAATCAGCGCCAGCATTACATAGTTGGTGTTGCAATACTGGAAACGTTTGTCGGCATTGGCCGCTTTGGCGGGTTTCCAGCTAATGAGTGTGTTCAGCACATCGGTGTTGCTAGCCTGCTGGTTGCGTACCCATTTCCCTTTCTCCATGTAGTAGAGATAATTGGGCAGGCCGCTGCGATGGTTCAACAAGGTTTTTACCGTTACGCCGGCATAGGGAAAGCCCGGGAAGAATTTCGTCACTTCATCATCAAGACTCAGCTTTCCTTCTTCCCATAGTTTAAGGATGGCGGCAGCCGTCATTGTTTTGCCGGTAGAGGCAATCTGGAAAGGTGTTTCGGCTGTGATCCTGTCGGTGCTGGCTTTTTGCCGCGGATCTTTTACACCCACGTATTTTTCATACACAATATCACCTTCCTTGGCAATTAAAATGGCACCGTTGAACGAGCCACGCAGCAACGATTTTTCAATCACCTCCGCTACCGCGTTGTGATATTTAATGCTGTCTTGTTTGGATAATTTATTGACCGCGAAAGAAGCGGCGAATTCATTCTTCAGCGCCGGTACATCGCTCTTAGGCGAGTGGCAGCCCATTGCTGCTGCCAGCAGGAGGAGGATCGGAAACCTGTTTTTCAAAAGACGTTGATTAAAAAAGTTCTGTAAAGACGGTAAAAGTATTTTTTTATTGCTCACAACAACAACTCCTGCTTCAAATTTTCTGCCACAGCCAAGTTATTCTGCATATTTGTAGTATGGACGCGACAAGTTACCCAAAAGAAAAAATTAAGGTTTTACTATTAGAAAACGTAAGTGATACCGCGGTGCAAAACTTTATCCGCAGTGGTTACACACAGGTTGAAAAACTCACGAAAGCCTTACCGGAAGCGGATTTGATTGAAGCGGTAAAAAATGTTCACCTCATTGGTATCCGCTCCAAAACGCAGATCACACCAAAGGTTTTGGAAGCTGCACAAAAGCTGCAGGCCATTGGCTGTTTTTGCATTGGCGTAAACCAGGTGGCCCTGCAAAAAGCAACAGACTGTGGCATAGCCGTGTTTAATGCGCCTTATTCCAACACCCGTTCGGTGGCTGAGTTGGTGATTGGTGCGTCCATCATGCTCATCCGTCGAATACCTGATAAAAACGTAGCCGCACACAAAGGCATCTGGCTGAAAGAAGCCAGCGGCAGTTACGAGCTGCGCGGAAAAACGCTGGGCATTATTGGCTACGGCAACATTGGCTCACAGGTAAGTGTACTGGCCGAAAGCCTGGGCATGAAAGTGATTTTTTACGATGTGGAAACCAAGCTTCCGCTCGGTAATGCCAGCGATGCCCGGACATTAAAAGAACTGCTGGGCAAGGCCGATGTGGTAACGCTGCACGTGCCGGAAACCGAGCAGACAAAAAATCTCATCAATAAAAGCAACCTGAAATATTGTAAAAAAGGCTCTATTATTATCAACTATGCAAGGGGAGAAGTAATGGACCTGAATGCGCTGCGCAAGGCCATTGAAGATGGCCAGGTGGCCGGTGCTGCCGTGGATGTTTTCCCGGTGGAACCGGAGAAAAACGGCGACAAATTCGAATCGCCGCTGCAGGGATTGCCAAACGTGATTTTAACCCCGCACATTGGCGGCTCCACCGAAGAAGCCCAGCAAAACATTGGCGAAGACGTGAGCAACAAACTGCTGAACTACCTTGAAAAAGGCATCACGTTCGGCTCGCATACCGTGCCGGCGCTTTCGCTGCCGCCACAAGCTGGCGCACATCGCATTCTGCACGTTCACCGCAACGTGCCGGGTGTGCTGTCGGCCATTAACGGCGAACTTTCCCGCCACAAAATCAACATTGTTGGACAATACCTTAAAACCAACGAGTCCATTGGCTACGTGGTAGTTGATGTTGACAAGCAGCTTTCCCGCAAAGCCGAAAAGCTTTTACGCGAAGTTCCGGAAACCATCAAAGTGCGGTTATTGTATTAAGCTTTTACACGTTTGCAGGTTTCCGATTTTCACAGCGTTTCGCTGCATGGCGCAATGACTTGGCAAACCGTAAACCTGTGGACCGTGTAAAGTTTGAAACAGAATAATCATTCCGGTAGTAATCTGTTCCTGATCGACCGGGTTAATTGCTACCAGGCTCAGCCGGGTTTACCAAATTGCTACATATGTCTTGAATACCTTCAGTTCCGCAAATGCAGACTAGAACTGGATTTCAGCGGATTTAGTCCGATCCTTTCAGGTTTACTATTTTAGCCTATAATTTATATTATGTTAAACAGGCGCACAGGGCAAACCCGCTGGCAGGCCCGCAAGGATGGATTGGTTTTTTGCCATCCCACTCTTGTAAATTACTTAGGTCGCTTATCGGTTGGTAATGGCGTAGCTTATGGCTCAACTTTGTCTCTTGGCGAATAATTACTCATACAAAAAGCCCCCGATGCAACCGGGGGCTTTTACTTTAGACTTTGGTTCTTTTAAAAATTATCAGAACCGAAATCAAATTGCCGACCTTGGCGAAAAACGTCCAACTACTCATACAAATAGTTTTTCGTTAGCAATTACGGGATGACTGCGGCTTATCCCAATAACCCTATCCACCATCGCTCATTCAGGAAAGGATTGACGGCCTTGGATAGCAGGCTGGCTTTGTTTACTTAAAGTTACTTATCTTGGAGCAAACCAAAACGCTATGTCTAAATGGTTAGGCATCCTAAGTCTTCTCTTTTTAATTTGGAACGTTTGGGATGATTGGAAGAAGGAAAGAAAACGTGACGACAGATACAAATACTAAACTGTATTTTAGCAGTCAACCAAAACACAACAATGTTCGATTCATTTACTGCGGATATTCCTGCCGTGATAAGCGTTACCGAAAACCAGCCGGATAATTCAAATTATAAAAGATTCAGGTTTACGAAAAACCGAATTTGGTTCACAAAAAAACACGTTCACAAAGTATATTACTTGCACTTCTACGAAGGCTGCCCCATTACAAATGGAATTAAGTACACTTTAGAAAAAGTGTATGACGAGAACGATAAACTTAGATGGGAGATAAAATTTACAGAGGATAAGCACGGATGCAAATGCTATATCGCACTTTCTTGGCACTCTGCGTTTATATGCAATATCATGCACGATAGATACTGGCTATTCAATGAAAAAAGGTGGCTCCTTACTTTCCTGATTGGTTTTGTCGCATTAATTATTTCTCTATTGAATTTGATAAAGCCGAAAGGCTAATACTAAAATCAAAATAAAAATCGCAATAATAAGCAAAACACAAACAAGGTTGTAAATACCGCTATTGTTTTCCAATATGCTAAGCTTGTGCGACAGCCTGAAACTCGGTCTTGCGTACTTGGCCTCACGGCCATTGTTGGGCGAAGCCCATAGCTCCGCTGATGAAAAAACAAATCCATCCGCCGCACACAGGCCAACCCTACCCTTTGCGACTCCCACGCTGGCAGCAAAAAACGGGAGAGAAAACATACGTTTTTTGCCCCTGTCACCGGCTAACCTGGTGTAACATAATATAGAGTTATACAAATACCGCATAAGTGGTGTGCGCCGCTTTAACCAAGTTGCGCTGGACTCGCTGCCGCACAGAGGCTTTGAAAAGTCCAGCGCAACTTGGTTGCGGCGCACGAAATAAAACGTGCGGTATTCGTATAACTTCATTTTATGTTAAGTAAGCGCACCGCACGGTAGCCCACGCTTTTTTTTATTTTTTTGCTCTGCTTCCCTGAATCGTGCTACGATGAGTAAAGTCTTTATATTGAGGGATAAACCAAAGGCTTATGACTGCAAACGAAATAGACGAGGCCATCAAAGAAATAGTAGCAAATATTGAATCAGAACATTCTGCCAATGTTGGAGAAATTATCAAAGGGTTTAAGAATGAGGACGCCGAGAACCAGGACGCATATAGAGTTACACCCACTTTGGTCGGAAAGATTTGGCGAAAAATGGAATCAATTTATGAAGACAAATATATAATTGATACAGTAAGAAGCGGATTAGGGTTTACAACCTATCTTGTTTCTAAAAATCCCAACTTTAAAATTAAAAATTGGTATGAAAAGCACCCCATCAGATACGAATGGTACAAGGGTGTCATTACGGGACTTATCACCTTAGCAGTAGGTATATTCCTATGGCTATTAAGTAAGCAGAAAGAAGACCAAGAGTATAAGGAGCTAAAACAGCATGTGGTTCGGGCAACTTACAGAATTGATTCTCTAACCAAAGCTCTAAACGAGCAAAAAAAGTCCGTTCGCCGATTGTATTAGCAGTATTCTTTTTCAGCCGTGGCTTCGCTTTGCGATTGGTAGGCAAAGCAGCTCTACTCCTACACCAACGGTGTTTATTCGGCATAGGCGATGCTCCGCTGATGAAAAAAAGAAAAACAGCCGCCTTTCACACAGCCGCAAATCAGTTTGCCTTCGTCACAAAAGCTAGTCATCTTGATTTCGCACCCCTAACCCAAATAACATAATAGAGAAGCCCTTCTTACGTTCGATTCTTTCAACAATTTCAAGCAATTTCCAACCTCACCCAAACAAAAGGCCCCTGTAAAAACAAGGGCCGGGTACATTGTCTGTTCGACAATGCACATGAGATGCGGGCAAGCTACAGTTTCGCCCCGGATTGAACACCCCCTAATTTGATAAGCGGTTGACCTGCAACCTGAACGACGGCTTGTTGCGCTGATGAGTGGTAGTAAAATTTATCAATATCTTAGAAGCCCTGAAGCACAGCCAATGAAACAACTCACCCTTCTCGC
>DATKHJ010000517.1:0-5081 GCA_035510335.1 Flavisolibacter sp.
GAAGAAAAGCTGCGCAACCGCGACGGCGAGCTGGAAAAACTCTTCTATGTTTTACTGCACAAAGCAGAAGAAGCAAAGAAAGAACTCTCGCAGCAAGAGGCCACCGAAATTGAATTCACGCTTCCGCAAAGCGGCGAAGACCTTTATGTGCTGGTAAAAAAAGAAGCGTTCAACAACATCATTCACGAACGCATTGCTTCCACGGTTGAACTCATTCAGGCCATTCTCAAACGCAATAACCTTGCGGCTTCCCACATCAATAACATTATTATGGTGGGTGGCTCAACCTACATTCCGTATGTACGGGAACTGGTGAGTAAAGAAACCGGCATCCCGCTGGCCTTTGATGCCGACCCCACAACGGCGGTTGCCGTTGGTGCCGCCTATTATGCAGGATCAAAGTTGAGCAGCGTGAAGCAGGAGATTGAAGTTAAGAATGAGGTTGAGCAGGAAGAAGCTTCTTCCCGGCGAATTAAAGCAGTCTTCCAATCGGTAAGCAGCGAAGACGAAGAACTGTACATGGCCATTCCGGAAGAAGGAGATTTCACAGGCGTTTACTACCGCATCACCCGCGATGATGGCGGTTTTGATTCGGGCATTAAAAAAGTGGAAAAGCGCATTTCCGAATTTCTGCCCCTGCAAAAATTCAGCGCCAACCGGTTTACCATTCGCTTTTTTGATGAGCAGAACAACCCCGTGTCGGTACAGCATCCACCCATCGATATCATGCACGGCAAGTTTAACGTGGCTGGGCAGCCGCTGCCCAACGACATTTGCCTGGAGGTGGATGATGCTGAAAACAACAGCACAAAGCTGCAGGTCATTTTTGAGCGGGCCGATATTCTGCCGCTGAAAAAAACCATCTACAAAGAAATCACCCGCACCATTCAAAAAGGCAGCGCCGATGAAATTGTGATCAACGTGCTGGAAGGCACCCGTCACAGCCGTCCGCACAGCAACCTGGTGATTGGCGCCATTGAAATAAAAGGAAGCGAACTAAAAACTGATCTTGTCAAAGGTTCCGATGTAGAGATCAAGTTTGAAATGAACGAAAGCCGCGATCTTACCATTACGGCTTACCTGGCTATGAGTGAGCAGGAATTTAAAAACGTGTTCAGCACATCGGAAAAATATGTGAGTGTGGCAAGGTTGAAGGATGACGTGAACGGACTGGTAAGAGAAATGCGCCGTGAGCTGCAGGACGAACGTGGTCGCGATGAAGAAGCCGAATGGGCGGCAGAATTGCGGCAGTGCATTTTTGAAGCAGAGAAACTGCAGAAGCGTCTTTCCAAAATGAAGGAAAGCGACATTACGGATGAAAAATACGACATCAGCGAAACCCGTCGCCGCATTTCTTCCCGCTACGATGCCCTAGGCAAAGACCAGCGTATTTTTTCCCTACAGGCCGATTATTTCAATCACAAAACATTTGTGGAAGAGAACCTGCCCGATGTAGAATTTGACCGCGACAAAATCATGAACGATTTCGACCGCATTGTGCAGGACGAAGCGCAGTTTCTGAAAGCAAAAAGTCCGGCCGTGCTGCGGGCCAAAATTGATGCGCTGGAACTTTTGCACCGGAGAATTTACGCCAACACACGCCACTACATCATCAACTTCTTTTTGCACTTTGCTTCGCTGTCGCCGAACGAATACAAAAAGCCGGCAATTGCCGCATCGCTCATTAAGCAAGGAGAAGAAGCCATGGCGAAAGAGCAGTATTCGCAGCTGCGCACCATTATGATCAACCTTTCGCACCAGTTGCACGGCGACGAGCCCGAATTCGAAAAGATTAAAATAAAAGGAACCGGCATTGGTTAACACCGTTACAAGCTATCGTTCGCCGGTGCGGCTGGTAAAGCATGCCGCGGAAGAAACCGAAGTGTTTTCGCCGCAGGCCATTAGCCGTACCCGCAAACGGCTGATGGCCGAGATTATGCTCATTGGCGACGAGATTGTGATTGACGATGTGGCCTATTCCCGCAACGATGCTTCTACTTTACTGGATGCTGTAACGGAGCAGAGCTGGAAAGCCCACCATACCATTTTTGCACACAAAGGCTTGCTGGATTTTTTAGAGAAAGAAGAATTCAACAACGAAGAGCTGCGCAAGGCTGATGCCTATTTGTACAACGCAGCATTTGTGCAGGCGGTGTCGCCTTATTTTGCGCATTCATTCAATACGGTTTCCGGCAGGCTTTTGCGGCAGGAAGCCTTTGACGAATTGCTGCAGCTACTGGATTTCCAGGGATACATTTTACCCGAACACAGCCACGAAGCCTACCAGAAGATTCGCACTTACCTCGATGAATTAAACTATACGCTGCGCAACCTTAGCTGGGAAAAATTTTTTGAAGACGAAAGCGTTCTGCATTTTATTTTCTCCGATGAGTGGAAACGCTGCATCAACAAACTTCCGTCTTCTTTTACCTCGTTGCGGGACGAACTGGTAGAGCAAATGATCAACCTTGTGCTTCGGTTTCAGCACAAAGCCACCTGGTATTATTTACACCAGGTGCTGGTGCAATTAAAAACAATTGAAACCAACGAGTACAACCGCTCGGAAGTTGAACGCATTGACAAAATCATTTACGAGAACAGCCGCATTGAAGGCGGAAAAGGCAACCGATCAGCCAAAAGCGACGGCGAATTTTCCACCGGCCGGGTGGTGTGGTGGCTGATCTGGGCCATTTTTATTGTTATTCGCATTGCTACCTGCGACAACCGCAGCAGCAAAAGCAGCTACGAAAATTTTCCGTTTGAAAACGTAACAACGGTAGAAGAGGAGGGCAATGCTGTAGAGGGAGAAAATGAAAAAATCCTGCTTTCCTCGCTGGATAGCTTAAGCCAGGAAGCAGCGCCGGTGGTGGTACAAAAAATAAAAACCGGCGACCAGCCGTTTGAAGGCCTGGGCGATGACCCCGGGGCAGCCCGCAACGATTCGATGAAGATTGTTAACCAGTCGGATTATGATGCGGTGTTTTTCTACTTTAAAAACCTGCCCGGCCACTACAAAGCCGGCCTGCTGCCAAAGTTGTACGCTACCTACATTAAAAAAGGCGAATCGGAAACAGTGTATGTATTGCCGGGCAACGGCCGCGTTTATTTTGCCTTTGGCGAAGGCTGGGGAAAATTAAAAAAGCCACTGAAGTTGCGGTTTTCAAAAGCATTGGCATCAACACAAAGCGATGTGACTTCTGAAACCATTACGGTTACGCATTTCTTCGCCGGTAAAAAACCTGTTGACCAGCCATTTCTTCAAAACCCAGTTTACATCGATCATTATGCCGGCTCCCGCTATGGCGATAACTACCAACCGCTGAACGTAGAAAGCGGCGATCCGCGAAAGATCACGGAGCTGCGCCTGCACAACGACGACGGATTCTTAACCATTGCAGCCGTTGGGCGGCTGAGCGTTACGCTTAAAAAAGACACCAAGCAAACAGGCCCGCCGCCAGAAGCAGCTCCCAGAGAGTAATTGCATCAGTTTATACTGGCACTCGTTAATGAACAGTAGTACTGTTTTTTGCATTTCTTTCATCAAAACCTTCATTGCCGATTGCCAAAAGCAACGTAAGTTGAACTGTCTTAAAATCATTATATGAGAAAGCTTAGCGGTTTTGTTTTGTTACTCCTGGCGCAGTACAGCTATGCGCAGTTTCAATACCCTGTTACCCGTAAGGTGGATACGGTGGACAATTATCACGGCACCTCCGTGCCCGACCCCTATCGCTGGCTGGAAGATGACAACAGCGAAGAAACAAAAGGCTGGGTGAAAGCGCAAAATACCGTCACGCAAAATTATCTATCCAACATTCCTTACCGCGATAAGGTGCGCAAGCGCCTGGAAGAGCTTTGGAATTACTCCCGCTACTCCGCGCCGTTTAAAGAAGGCGGTTATTACTATTTCAACAAAAACGACGGGCTTCAAAACCAAAGCGTTTGGTACCGCCAAAAAGCGCTGGATGCAGAACCAGAAGTGTTTTTAGACCCGAATAAATTATCCGAAGACGGAACCGTTTCGCTTGGCTCACTTTCCTTTTCAAAGAATGGAAAACTGTTTGTGTATGCCATTCAGCGGGCCGGCAGCGACTGGCAGGAAGCTTTTGTAATGGATGCGGCTTCGAAGAAAAAACTTTCCGACAACATCCGGTTTTTAAAATTCACCGGCTTTGCCTGGAAGGGCGAAGAAGGCTTTTATTACAGCCGTTACCCCGAGCCAAAACAAGGCGATAATTTAAAGGGAAAGAACCTGTACCAAACGGTTTACTACCACAAGATTGGCACGCCGCAGTCGGATGATGTGCTTGTGTACGAAGACAAAACAAACCCGCAGCGCTTTGCCAACGTAAGCCTCACCGAAGACGAACGGTTTTTAATTCTTTACACTTCGGAAGGCACCAGTGGCCGCGAGGTTTGGGTAAAAGACCTGAAAGCCGGGCAGAAAGATTTTTCGCTGCTGATCAAAGGATTTTCCACGCAGCCAAATGTAATAGACAATGTTGGCGACAAACTGCTGGTGCGGACCAACGACGGCGCCTCTAACTACAAAGTAGTGCTCATTGATCCGAAGAACCCGGCAAAAGAAGCCTGGAAGGAATTAATTCCCGAGCAACCGAACGTGTTGCAGAGCGTAGGGAAAGCAGGCGGTTTTCTTTTTCCTTCTTACCTGAAAGATGCTTCCACCAAAGTTTACCAATACACCTACGATGGTAAGCAGGTGCGTGAAATTAACCTGCCCGGCATTGGCTCGGCAGGCGGCTTTGGAGGCAAAAAAGAAGACAAAGAATTTTTCTACTCGTTCACTTCTTACAATTACCCGCCTTCCATTTTCCGTTATTCCATCAATTCCGGCAACACCAGCTTGTTCCGAAAGGCGGAGGTGAAATTCAACCCGGAAGATTACGAAGTAAAACAGGTATTCTTCACCAGCAAGGACGGCACCAAGGTGCCCATGTTTCTGACCCATAAAAAAGGCCTTGTGCTGAACGGGCAAAACCCCACGCTGATGTATGGCTATGGCGGCTTTAACGCTAACGAAACCCCGGGCTTCAGCGTTTCTAACCTGTTGTTTATGGAGC
>DATKHJ010000518.1:0-12086 GCA_035510335.1 Flavisolibacter sp.
AGGGATTCGAACCCCCGGACCTGTTACAGTCAACAGTTTTCAAGACTGCCGCAATCGACCACTCTGCCAGCTCTCCGGCGCAAATATAAATGCCGGAGGTATAACAGCAAAAACATTTTGATCTTCTTACGAAGTTTTTTCTTCTCCTTCTTTTTCTTTGATCAAGGCAAGGTCGCCTAAATCGATCTGCATGGGCAGCAAACCAATTTTCACAACGGCCTTTTTACCCCGAAGCTCCAGCACTTCACCCACCTGCAGGTTGCGCTTCATCTTTACTTTATCGCCAACCTTTATTTCGCCATTGATCTCTTCGTATTTGCTGTCAAGCTGTTTTTGTTTTTTACTGACCGTTTTCTGATCATTCTTCTTAAACAGCAAGGCGGCCATTTCTTTCACCACTTTGTTCTTGTCGTCGGTCTTTTTCCATTCCACCACCATTGTACGGAGCTTGCGCTCCATGTCCTTCAGGTAAGTCAGTCGGTCCTCGGTTATTTTGTTTTGCTGCTTCAGCACTTCTACCTGCTGGCGGTGACGCTCCTTGTTCATCACCTGCTCCATTTCCTTGCGCAGCCGCTCATTTTCCTTTAACAGCCGATGCAGGTCCTTTTCTTTCTCCTGCACTTTTTGCAGGTCCTGTTCCGTTCTGTTTAATAGTTTATCGAGTTTGAAATGGTCTTCATCAATTAGTGTTCTTGCACGGTTGATTAAACGCTTATCTAAACCAATCCGCTCCGCAATAGCAAACGTATAAGAGCTGCCGGGTTTGCCTACGTTAAGCTGGTAAAGCGGCAACAGGCTTTTCTCGTCAAAGGCCATGGCGCCGTTGATGATGCCCGGCGTTTTGTTGGCCATCACCTTCAGGTTGAGATAGTGCGTTGTCACAATGCCAAAAGCATGCTTTCTTGCCAGTTCTTCCATAATCACTTCGGCAAAGGCGCCACCAAGATTGGGATCGCTACCGCTTCCCAGTTCATCAATAAAAAACAGGGTTTTTCCGTTTGATGTTTCCATGAAATGCTTCATGCTAAGCAGATGGCTGCTGTAAGTACTCAACTCAAACTCCAGGCTCTGCGTATCGCCAATGTGAATCATCAGTTGCTTGAAGATGCCAAACTGCGATGAGGGATGAACCGGCACCAGCAGCCCGCTTTGCACCATCAGTTGCAAGAGACCAACGGTTTTCATGGTTACGGTTTTACCACCGGCGTTAGGACCACTAATAACAAGAATGCGTGCCTTGTCGTCAAGGGTTAGATCAACCGGGATGGTTGATTTTCCACTGCGCTGGTTGTACAGGTAAAGCAAGGGGTGATACGCTTTTACCAGGTGCACATGTGCCTTGTCAATCACAACCGGGTACTCGCCTTTTACATCCAGCGCAAAGGCAGCTTTGGCACGGATAAAATCAAACTCGCCAACAATGATGTAATAGACCTGCAGCAGCGGGGCATGCTGCGAAAGGCGCTTCGTCAGCTCACGCAGAATGCGATACACTTCTTTGCGTTCGGAAATTTCTAACTCCTGGATGTCGTTGTTAAGATCAATGGTTTCCTCGGGCTCAATAAAAGTGGTACGGCGGCTTTCACTTTCACCGTGCATAATGCCTTTCACCGTTCGCTTTTGTTCGGCAAAAACGGCCAGCACCCGGCGGCCGTTCATAAAGCTTTCTTCAATGTCGGCTAGGTAGCCCTGCTTGTTCATCTTCTGCACAATCCGGTCGAACAGCTTGCGCAGGTCTGAACGTTTACGGTAAAGACCCATGCGAATGGAAAGCAGTTCTTCCGATGCATTGTCTTTTACGTTGCCGCTCTCGTCAATGACTTCTTCAATCAGCTCCCTGATCTTTTTCTCGTAGTAAGTTCCTTTAATCACTTCTGCCAGACCGGCGTACGCTTCTCTCCGCTCCTGGTCAAACCAGCGAAAGATTTTCTCCATGCTTTCGGCCAGCTTGCGAATGTCCACCAACTGGTCGCCTGCCAGTAACGAACCCTGGATGGTGAGAAGGCGCAATTCTTTGCCCAGGTTGAGCACATAATCGTTGGGGAAGTAAATAGCGTTCTGCAACAAGCTCTTAAACTCGTGGCTTTGCTTCAGTTCAATATCAATAAACTCTTTGCGTGTATGAACACGCAAATCGGTTGCTTTGGTTTTCGCATATTCGGTGCGGCATTTTTCGTGTAGTAACGACTTTATTTTATCAAACTCCAACTGCACTACAGCCGATTCGGGGTAAACTTTCATTCCGTTCTTTCCTGTGGTTTTTTCAAAGGTAAAAAGGAACAAGTACCGAATCTTTTTAATAGCTGATTCAAAAGGCTGTGTTAAAAAGATTTTGTTGGCTTTTCCTTTCGTAGTTTGAGACCCAAATTTGTAATCCAACCACTCAATATGCTCACGAAACTGTACATATCTCTTCTTAGCTTGGGTGTTCTTGCAGCGTGCAATTCCGAGAAAAATTATCAAATCATGAGTTCATCCGTAAGCAGTGCAATGGAAAAAACAGACACGGCCACTTTTGGCACCGGCTGTTTCTGGTGTACGGAGGCCATCTTTGAGCAACTGAATGGTGTGTTAAAGGTAACCTCGGGCTACATGGGCGGAACGAAAGAGAACCCGACTTATGAAGAAGTTTGCTCCGGCGAAACCGGCCATGCCGAATGTGTGCAGGTGGTATACGAACCGGCTAAAATCTCTTACGATGAATTACTGGAAGTGTTCTTTCAAGTGCACGACCCAACAAGTCTTAACCGCCAGGGTGCCGATGTGGGAACGCAATACCGCAGCGCCATCTTCTACCACGATGCAGCGCAAAAAGAAAAAGCGGATTATTACAAAACAGAAGTAGACAAAAGTGGCGCTTACGAAAAGTCAATTGTTACGGAAATAACCGCAGCATCCCGTTTTTATGCGGCCGAAGACTATCACCAGGAATACTATCAAAATAACAAAAACACCAACCCTTATTGCTCCATTGTCATTCGCCCAAAACTGGAGAAATTTCAGAAAGTTTTTGCGAAGAAGCTAAAGAGCAACTAACCTATCTTTCAGATGAAAGGACGCAAGCAATTGCGTCCTTTTTCATTTTAGGTACACTTTGTTTTTTGAATTCTTTTTATGTACCAAAGGCCAGTACTACCATTTAACGTCTGTTGCGTAGCACTCTTGTACGTTCAGAACAGCATTGAGCTGGCCCACCCCGCCCCTACAAAGGGAACGGCCCTCTATAGCACAAAGGCCAGCTTATGTAGGTTGCTTTCTTGTTTCATTCTTTCTTTTGGCTCAATGGGATTTTAAGCAACGGACGCAATGAAGCAGAGGTGCAACGTCATAACTCCGCTGCGTTTGCCTCGTGAAAAAGAAAAAGACCCAACCAACTGAGTGATTGTGTCTTTAAGTATTGTGCAAAAGCAAGGGTCTGTGCTTAGGTCTCCTCCCTTCGGGAAGGCCGGGTGGGGCCTAAATACTCTGCCTTGTTTTTAACTCCAAATATTTGTTCAACGAGTTTACCGTCAGGTTTTCCGGTGTGGAGAGCACCGCCACAATGCCGTTCTTTTGCAGTTCTTTTACAATCAACTGCTTTTCGTAACGGTACTTTTCAGCGATGGTTTTTATGTAGATGTCTTCAATGGTTTCCGCTTTCGATTCAATCAGCGTTTTCAGCTCTGTGTTATCAAAGAAAACCACCATTAGCAGATGATAGTGCGCCAGCCGTTTTAACGAAGGCAGCACCCGTTCAAAGCTATCGAACGATTCAAAGTTGGTGAATAAAATAAGCAGGCTGCGGTGCGTAATGCGGTTGCGAACAACCGAAAACAATTTCTCCAGATCAGGTTCCAGGAAGTTTGTTTCCTGGTTGTAAAGCGATTCTAAAATGGCGTTTATCTGTGTCGGCTTTTTATCCGCCGGCAAAAAGGCATCAATGTCTTTTCCAAATGTTATCAGGCCGGCCCTGTCCTGCTTTTGCAGCGCCACACCCGATAAAACAAGCGAAGCGTTAATGGCATAGTCGAGCAATGTCATCCCTTGGAATGGCATTTTCATTACCCGGCCTTTGTTCACCAGGCAATAAATTTGCTGGCTACGTTCGTCGGTGTAATTGTTCACCATCAGGTCGCCTTTGCGGGCCGTGGCTTTCCAGTTAATGGTGCGGTAATCATCGCCCCGTACATATTCTTTGATCTGCTCAAACTCCATGCTGTGCCCCAGCTTGCGCATGCGCTTTGCACCTGTTTCGGCGGCATTGTTGGCCACGCCTAACAACTGGAACCGGCGCAACTGCACAAAAGACGGATACACTTTCACCGTCTGCTCTTCGGCCAGTATAAACCGACGCTTTACAAAACCCAGCGGGCCGCTGGCAAATACGTTCACGTTACCAAAATGATACTCGCCGCGTTCCATTGGTCTTACCTGGTAGGTAAACGATGTTGTGTCCTGCGCTTTTAAACGCAGGACATTTTTCCAGTTGCGTTCCTGGAACTGGACCGGCAATTCATCAACAACGGTGCAGGGTACTTCAAAACCGTACCTGTTCTCCAGCAAAACCGTCACTTTGTTTTCGTCGCCGTTGCTGAACCGGGGCGTCATTATCCTTTCAGCCGACAAGCCTTTTTTGCTGTACAGCAATATCGTTTCAATAAGAACCACCACGGCAACGGCAAGCAGCAAAAAAATAGCAATGGTTTGCAGCGCCGGCACAAAAAACGACAGCACAAAAAGAGCCGCCGCACTGTAGCCAATAGCGTACACCTTGCGGTGCAGATAAAACGAAGTGCGGTCCCAGTTATTAATCAGCTTACGCAACATCAGCGGGGAATGTCAAGAGATTGAATGATCTGCTTAATTATGTTGTCTTCGCTCACGCCTTCCATTTCTTTATCCGGCGAAAGAATAATGCGATGGCGCAGTACCGGCGTGGCCACTTCCAGGATATCATCCGGTGTAACAAAATCGCGGCCGTTGATGGCGGCCGTTGCCTTGGCGGCATTCATAATGGCCAGCGAAGCCCTTGGCGATGCGCCGAGATAAATGGATTTGTTATGCCGTGTTTGATGCACCAGTTTGGCAATAAAACTAAGCAGGCGCTGATCAACCACAATCTCCCGCACCACTTTTCGAATGCGCACAATGGTATCGCCGTGCAGCACCGATTGCACTACTGACATGACATCGGTGTTGCCCATGCCGTGAAACTGGGTTAGAATTTCCAACTCCTCCGTTTCAGACGGGTAAGGCACCAGCACTTTAAATAGAAAACGATCCAACTGCGCTTCGGGCAACCGGTAGGTTCCCTCCTGCTCCACGGGGTTTTGCGTGGCCAGCACCATAAACGGCGCCGTCATGGGATAGGTTTTTCCATCTACCGTAATCTGCTTTTCCTCCATTACTTCAAACAGGGCCGACTGTGTTTTTGCCGGCGCACGGTTGATCTCGTCAATCAATACAATGTTGCTGAACAGCGGGCCTTTTTTAAAATCAAAGCTGCCTTCTTTTGGATTGAACACCGGCGTGCCTAACACATCGGAAGGCATCAGGTCGGGAGTGAATTGAATGCGGGAAAAACCAACGGCCAGCGAACGGGCCACCAGTTTTGCCGTTAATGTTTTTGCCACGCCGGGCACGCCTTCAATCAACACGTGGCCATCGGCAAGCAGGGCTGTCAGAATGAGTTTTACCATTTCATCCTGTCCGACAATGATCTTTTTAATTTGCTGCCGAACGTTCTGCACGGCTTCGTTCAGTTGCGTGAGGTCGGTGCGTTGTTCAAATATTTGTTGCTCTTCCATTTTATGTGTTTTGATAGAACAGTTCTAATTGCTTGTGAAAATCGGAAAGCTCCGCATCCGTGATGGAATACGAAGTATTGATGCGGTGAATGCTATCGATGATCGCTCTTGTTTCGGTTTCGGGATAACCACTTTTGTAGTGCAGCGACATCACAAAGGTTTCATCCAGCGTATGCGTTGGCAATTTGTAGGTTGACCGCACATGCTCCAGGAAATACGCTGCCATTTTGCCCGCCAGGTTGTGATGATCTTTGCGGTCGTGGTACAGCCGCCCCAGTGTTTTTACAAAATCAAGCGACTCGTTTTTCGGCCGTGCATACGGCGGAATCATGCGTTGCTTCCGGCGCATGCCCAACAGCACAAACAGCAGTAACGTGGCGGCCGCCGTCAGCAATCCCCATTTAAACGCCGGCTGGTTAAACAAGGCATTCAGCCAGCCTTCCTCTCCGTTTCCATTCTCTTCTTTACTGCGAGGCTTTTCCAGGAAATATTCGTTCCAGAGAATGCTGCTAGTGTTTTTTGGCAATACAGAAAGTGCTGTTTCAAAATAAGCGCTGTTGTTCTTATGCAGAATAAAATAATTGCTGAATGCCAGTGGCGCCGTGTGAATAAAAAAACTGCCGGCGCCTTTTTCCATGCGGATGAAGTTGGGATGCCCCTCGTCGTTTTTACCGAGCACTAACACCCGGGATGTATCCAAGTCGGTCAGGTAGCTTTCATATTTCTGCCCGGGATAGGTGTACAGCGGCGTTTGCGGAAAAGCCGGCGGCACTAACTGCACCTGCAAACTATCGGCTTCGCTGGAATAGAACGGGAGATAGTTAACGTAGGGATCGATGCTGAAATACGCAGCGGCATCATCGGAAATGTTTCGCATGATGATGAACACGTAGTTTCCTTTCTCCACGAAATCGGAAAGGTTTTCCAGCTCTACTTCATCTGCTTCAAAATAATCGGCTACCAGAATAATTGCCTGGCCCGAACGATACAAATCGAGACTATCCCAGGCACCGGGATACTTGCGGTCGAAATATAGATTGGTACCGGGAAAAAGTGAAGGCAGCAACTGGCGGGCAGCACTGGTGCCGTAAGGAATTCGGTCGCCTTGCCGCAACGAGATGGTTTCATCAAAAACACGGTTCCGCGAATTGTTTGCCGTAGAAACCATCAGCAATACCAGCAAAGCCAGAATAACACCCGCTATTAAAAAGGGAGTCGCTTTTTTCATTACTGCAAACCGGCTTTAAAGGTGGAGAAATCGGTTTGCATCATCCGGTACGCTTCGGCCGACAAGGGAAATTGCCCGTACCAGGTGTATTCAAAATTCCGCGTTAAGCGAAAGAAGGTTTGGTAGTAGCGACTGCCGTATAAACTGTTCACATAATCGTTGTTTGTTTTCCCGTACTGGTAGTTGATGATGTTGCGGTCGGCAAGTTCTTTCAACGTACGCAGGTACCAGAAACGGATAGCCGAACGGTAGTTACCGGCTGCTTCGGCGCGGCTGATTTCTTTTTCGTAGTTGATGGCAAAGATGTCGTCGGTGGTTTCTTCTTCCACCGATTCGTCCATGATCTTCCGGCTTTCGCGGCGAAACAAACTGATGTTGCTCGACGCCAGGTACCAGATAACAGCGCCGGCAAAAACGCCGATAATCACAAACCATAAAAAACTGCTGAGCCCTCCGCCGCCATTGTCTTCCGGTTGTTGGCGCAGTTCCTTCTTCTCCCTTTTTTTCGGTTCAAGATTGGCGTACCAGTAGTCGTCGTCGTTTTTTAATTCAGTTACTTTTTCTGTGGGTAGTTTGCGTACTTCCACCACACCGTTTTGCCGGCGTGGACCAAAGCCGGCCTCACCCTCCAACCACTCCTGCGGCGGCGGTGGTTCAACAGGAGGGCCGTTCTGCGCCCCTACCGGGTCAGTGCAAACAAGAAGGGCCATCACCATCAATACAAAAAGCTTACGCATCTGCCTTTTTCTCCCTTTGCTTTAAGCGGTACGGGTACCATACAAAATAAAAAACAACGAAAGCCGCGGAAGAAAGCAGGATGAGCAGGTTAAGTACCAGCGGCATTTTGTAGTGCCGTGTGACAAAGCCTTCGTAAAAAGCTGCCACAATAAAAACAGGCATTAATCCCACCACGATTTTCACGCCGTCTTTGGTGCCTTCTTTAAAAGCGGTAAGGCGACTGCGTGTACCGGGAAATAAATACGAGGTTCCCATCACCACACCGGCGGCGCAGGCCATTACAATGGCGGTCAGTTCCAGCAGGCCATGAATCATTACCGCAAGAATAAAATCGACTCCGTGGCCTTTTGCAAAAAACATATAGTGAAACACGCCTACCCGCATCGATTCGCGGCCAAGGTTTTCCAATGAGAAATAGCCCAGCACCAGGCCTTTTCCAAAAGCAATAAACGAAACCATGATGTTATTGATCATGATGTAGATCCACATAAAAAACTCGCTGCCGCCCTGGTAAATGCCAAAGGGGTTACCGCTGCGAATGTTTTCTTCCGTTTCGTTTACATAGGCATTGCCAAACACCTGCCGAATGAAGGCCGGGTCTTGCTTGGCGGTAAAAAAACCAACGGTATAAAAAAGAAAAAAGATAAGAAAGCAGAACAGCATGATGCGCCAGTGCTTGTAAACCGTCAGTGGCACGTCGTACTTCCAGAAGCGAAAGAGGCGGTTGCTTTCTTCTTTGCGGTTTTGGTAAATGCCCAGGTAAATTTTGGAGGCAAGGCCGTTGATATATTTTGTTACCCGGCTGGTTGGGTAAAAGGTTTTGGCATAGCTCAGGTCATCCACCAGCTGCACAAAATCGCGGGCCGTTTCATCGGCATCAGTGCTTATGCCCTGCTGGATTTTCTCCCAGCGGGCTTTGTTCTTTTTTATGAAAAGGCCTTCTCTCAGGTGGGTTTCATTTAAGGTCGTAAGATAATGTGTTTTGGTATTTGGTGGTAAGGAGAAAGAGAAAGGTTTTGGGGGGATGATTTGGTTAAAGTGTAATCTTTAAAGCCTTGTTTTATTTTGAATAAAAAGAGGAATGCTCCAGAGCGGAATTGTGAGCATACATTTTGTTATTGATTGGCGATGAGCTGTGTCATTGGTGCCATATATTTATGTATCACATAAATTCGACATGAACGTCTACATAGACTTGAACATATTCGATAGGCTTGAAAAACTCGACAAGATACCTGAAGTTGAAAAGCTGGCTTATCAAACGTTATCAGCATTGTTGACAGATAAAAAAATCACAACTGCTTATTCAAATGCTCATCTAAACGACTTATTCCGTGGCTTTCAAAAAAAACCTGATTTCATTGAAGGGCATTTGAACAATATTAAAAGGTTTACGGACAATTTATGCATCTGCCAATATTGGGGAGAGAAAAATGCAAGATGGCACTACAGAGAAATTTTTGAATTCTTCCAAGAAAAAGTTACCGAATGGGAATTTGAACCCAATTCATACGATGACCTGTTCAGAGATGAGCCATTAATGAGAAATACTTTAGAAGTATATAAGCATATCCCTCTCCCAGCAGACTTCAAAAGTGGTTATGTAGACCCGATTTTTGGTATCATGTTCCCTCTTTCTAAAATTCACAACAATTACTATGCTCTGCATGCTGACATTTTTAATTTCCAATCAAGGGTGAAATCCGACTTTGGCCTTTACAAAACTTTCAAAACCTATCTATTGACAAGCCTAAACAAGCAAAAAAACAAGCAGGAACTTATCAAGTCCATAAATCTTAACTTCAAAGACATACCGAAACATCTTGAACCAACGGACATTTTTGACGCTTACACACCTCCTAATGAAAGGAGCGACAATGGTTTTTATTCAAAGGTGATTGACACCTTTTTCAAATTCGACCTTGCGGGTTATAAAACTGATGGTCATTTTAATAATATGTTTGATGATGCACTACATACTTTTTATGGTGCTCACTTTGACGTATTTATTACCAATGACGACCGCTGCTATTACAAAGCGAAGAAAACTTATGAGTGGCTAAAAATTAAAACCAAAGTCATTAAGATCGGTGAAATTCAAGCCATACAAAATGACCTATAGCATTCCTCGTTATCTCTTCCATATCAATCTCCACATCGGTATCTAAGAAAATAGACAATTTCTGAGGAGTCTTGCCAGCGAGCTTAATACTATGAATACCCTAAAAACTGCATAACGAAGCCTGCTGCGGTATAGAATCGCGTTAACAAGTGGCACGGATGTTTCTCCCAGCTAATTTTGCAAATACCTATGCATCGCTTCAAAGCCAGAATTGAAATTATCGGTATCAACCCATTTGTTTTTGTACCTGATGTCATACTGAATGCTCTTTTTCAAAAGGCAGGCGTTCAAAAGGGGCCCATCCCTATTTGCGGTACAATTAACGACAAGTTTTACCAGCAAACCCTTGTGCGGTACCAAGGTAGTTGGCGACTGTACATCAATACAACCATGTTGAGCTAATCGCCCAAACGAATAGGTGAAACCGTGGATATTACCGTTGCATTCGATCCATCCGACCGGACGATTGTGCCGCACCCACAACTGGTAGAAGCACTGGCACAGAACCCAAAAGAAAAAGAGGTTTTCGACAACCTTTCTCCGTCCACACAAAAAGAAATTGTCAGGTATATTTCCCGGTTAAAAACGGAAGCCAGCGTTGAGAAAAACATAACGAAGGCAATTGAATTTTTATCAGGCAAGGGAACCTTTATCGGGCGACAGAAGTTGAAATAAGCATTTCCAGCTGCCGCGAAGCCAAACCTGCCAGTACAAGTTTTCTCTTTATTGATTCCCAATCATTGAACAGTTTGGCGCTTCCTTTGTTTGTCCATCACCAAACGTATTGCACAAAACCGCTAATACCTTTGCACCACTATGTTGAAAAAGCCAGACACCCTGAAAAAATCAGTTTACTTAAGTCTTTTCCTGTTGTTTTTTGCGCTGACCGGCAGTGCACAAAACAGCGCCAGCATTTACGGCACCGTCATTAACCGTAACAGCCAGGCGCCGCTGGCCGGCATTACCGTTACGCTGAGCCCGGACAGCGTATCAACGCTTTCCGATTCGGCTGGCGCCTTTCGTTTTGAAAACATTGCACCCGGCAGCTACAACCTGACTTTTTCAGGCGTGGGCTTTCAGCCAAAAACACAGGCGAACGTGGTGGTTACCACCGGCAACATTTCCACGCTGAACATAGAACTGGAAGAAACGGTAAAAGAACTGAGCAACATCACCATCACCGGAACCCGCAGCACGGCAAGAGCTGCCACGCTGGAAAGTCCACTAAGCATTCAACGCCTCACAACCGAAGAAATAAAGGCCAACCCCGGTGGCAATTTTGATATCAGCCGCGTTATTCAATCCCTGCCAGGCGTGGGCGGTGGCGCCGGCGGCGGTAGTTTCCGCAACGATATTGTGATCCGCGGCGGCTCGCCAACCGAAAACGTTTTTTACCTCGATGGCATTGAAGTACCGGTCATCAATCACTTCAGCACGCAGGGCAGCAGCGGTGGACCGCAGGGCATCTTAAACGTAAGTTTTATTGAAGAAGTAAAGCTGAGCACATCGGCATTTGATGCACGGTACGACAATGCGCTGAGCAGCGTGTTTCAGTTTCGCCAAAAAACCGGTAACCCTAACCGCCTGCAGGGAAATGTACGCTTAAGCGGAACCGAAGTGGCTGCCACGCTTGACGGTCCACTGTCGAAGAATACCACGTTTCTATTTTCGGCAAGAAGAAGTTACCTGGAGTTTTTGTTCAAATTGATTGACCTGCCCATTCGTCCAAACTATTGGGATTTCCAGGCGAAGACCACCACAAAGCTGAACGACAAAACCACGCTGAGTTTTTTGGGTATTGGCGCCATCGACGAGTTCCGCTTTGCGGCACCAAAAGAAGCCACACCGGAAAAGTTGTACGCCATCAGCAGCAGTCCAAACATTAACCAGTGGACATACACCTTTGGCGCTACGCTTCGCCGCTTAATCAACAACGGTTACTGGAACTTATCGCTCAGCCGAAACACACTTGATAACACGGTGGATAAATTCAGTGATAACCAGAACCCGCGGGAAGAAGAAAGAACGCTGCTCATTCGCAGCAACGAAACGGAAAACAAGCTGCGGTTTGATGTAACGAAGAACACAAATAATTGGAAGATCAGTTACGGCCTTGTGTCGCAATACGTGCAGTTTGATAATCGCTACGAGCAGGTTTTTCGTCCGGAATTGCGTGACGACCAGGGGAACATCATTCAAAACAAAGTTGAGT
>DATKHJ010000519.1:0-17503 GCA_035510335.1 Flavisolibacter sp.
ACCCGGTGTGGATGATGAGCCGCTAAGTACATGCCTACATAACCACCCATGCTGTAGCCAATAATATTTAGCTTTTCTATGCCCTGCTGCTGTTGCCATTGCAAAACGGCATTGGCAAAGAGGTCAACCGAAAAATCCGCTTCAATACCTTTTCCACCGTGACCGGGAAAAGTAAGCAGGTGCACTTTAAAGTCATTCGCCAGCAGGTCGGCTATAGGTTGCCATTGTTCTTTGGTTCCCAGTGCTCCGTGCAATAGTAGCAGTTGTTTCATTGGCAGTTTAAGTTGAAATGGCTTTAAAATTAGCTTCTCCCAAATTGTTCGATTAAAAATTATATTTGATTCATGAGCATTGTACGTGTTGCAACGAATTTTAATATTGACATTGAGTTTACAGCTCCGCCTTTTTACCGCCGCCTGGTGGCGTGGGTGATTGACATTATTATTTTACTGCTTTATACAATCATTGCGTCGCGGCTTTTTGTGTCGTTTGTTAGCTCCATGGGTTGGGAAGAAGGCGCCGGGGTTGTTTTTTACGCTGTGTACCTTCTGCTGATTCTCCCCTTCCTGCTTTACCATGTGGTACTGGAAGCAACCATGAATGGACAGAGCATCGGAAAAAAAATAATGAAAATAAAAGTCATCAGCGAGAATGGCGGACGGCCTTCACTAAGCCAGTTAATCATTCGCTGGCTTATTCGCACTTCCGATTACACACTGATTATCATCTTTGTGCTTTTCGTTAACTCAAGAGGAATGGGCTTTAAGGTAGATTGGTTGCTTGGCATTACCATTGCCCTTCTTTTTGCCGACCTCATTCTGGTGAACACCCGCAACCACCAACGCCTGGGCGACATTCTTGCTCACACGGTACTCATCAACGAAAAACAAAAAGAAAAAATTACAGATACAATCTTCCTTGAAGTTACTGAAGAGTACAAACCACAGTACCCCGAGATTATGCAGCTAAGCGACCGTGACATCAATGCACTAAAAGGCATTATTGATACCTCCCGTAAACACAAAGACTACCAGATTGCCTTTATGGCTGCTGAAAAAATCAAAGCTCACCTAAAAATCGATACGCATCTTGAGCCGGAAGAATTCCTGGAAGTGCTGTTGAAAGACTACAACTATCTCTCCGCTAATTGAAATTCTGAAAGAGATTTTGTCAATAAAAAAATCCGGCAATCAATTGAAGCAAAAGTTGCTCACTGATCGCCGGATTTTTTTATGCTGTTTACAATCTTAATAAGCCCGTGCAAACAACACCCGCTGCGTTGAAGGCTTACCGGTCAAAATACATTTTCCTTCTTCCTGCTGGTTGTTCAACGGAATGCAACGGATGGTTGCTTTTGTTTTTTCCTTGATCGCTTCTTCTGTTTCTGCTGTACCATCCCAGTGGGCCGAAAGAAAACCTGGCTTTTCATCCAGCAGGCGTACAAATTCATCCCAGTTGTCAACCTTGGCTGTATTCTCTTCTCTAAAAGCCAATGCACGGTTGTAAAGGTTTTGCTGAATTTCTTCCAGCAGGTTTTTAATGTGCGAAGCCAGTCCATCCAACGCAACCGATGCTTTTTCTTTTGTATCTCTTCGTGCCACTTCGGCTACGCCGCTTTGTAAATCTCTTGCACCAAGCGCAACTCTTACCGGTACACCTTTCAGTTCATATTCGGCAAACTTCCATCCCGGACGTACATTGTCATTATCATCATACTTCACGCTAATGCCGGCCGCTTTTAGTTCCTGCATCAACGAATTTACTTTTTCATCAATCTGCGCTTTTTGCTCCTCGCCTTTGTAAATAGGAACAATCACCACCTGCAAAGGCGCAATGCGTGGCGGCATTACAAGCCCGCTGTCATCGCTGTGCGCCATTACCAAAGCGCCAATTAACCGGGTGCTAACGCCCCAGGAAGTTGCCCACACGTATTCCTGTTTGTTTTCTTTGCTCAGGAATTTTACATCAAACGCTTTGGCAAAGTTTTGTCCCAGGAAGTGCGATGTACCTGCCTGCAAGGCCTTTCCATCCTGCATCATAGCTTCAATGCAATACGTGTCTTCGGCACCGGCAAAACGTTCGCCTGGAGTTTTTACACCCCTAACCACCGGCAGGGCCATATATTGCTCCGCAAAGGTGGCATACACTTCCAGCATCTTTTCGGTTTCTTCAATGGCTTCTTCTTTTGTTGCATGTGCGGTGTGTCCTTCCTGCCACAAAAATTCTGCGGTACGCAAAAACAACCGCGTACGCATTTCCCAGCGTACTACGTTGGCCCATTGGTTAATGAGGATAGGTAAATCGCGGTACGACTGAATCCAGTCTTTGTATGTATTCCAGATGATGGCTTCCGATGTTGGACGAACCACTAATTCTTCTTCCAGTCTTGCTTCCGGATCAACCATTAGCTTGCCTGGTTTTGACGGATCGTTCTTTAACCGGTAGTGTGTTACAACGGCACATTCCTTGGCAAATCCTTCGGCATTTTTCTCTTCGGCTTCAAACAAACTTTTGGGAACAAAAAGCGGGAAATAAGCATTCTGATGACCGGTTTCTTTAAACATTTTGTCCAGCACATCCCGCATGTTTTCCCAAAGGGCAAAACCATATGGCTTAATCACCATGCAACCTCTCACGGCTGAATAATCAGCCAGTCCGCCTTTTAGTACAAGATCGTTATACCACTCCGAATAGTTCTCCGAACGAGACGTCAATACTTTGCTCATTGTTTGCGTTTCCTTTCTATTTTATGGGTAACCGTTAAAGTTCTTTTACAAGCGTAACCTCTACGCAGCAGTTTCGTTTTACACTTGGTCTGACTTTTTTAGACCTGAAACCAGAACACAGAACCCGGATTTGAATTAGTTTTTGTTTAACAGGAAATTAGTTGAAATTTACTGTGTGATGGCAAAAATAACATTAACCTCTAAAACATCTGCCATGAAACATTTTCTACCAATCGTCTCGGCTGCCCTTCTTTTTGCGAGTTGTTCTACTGCCTACCAAACCGGTCAAACTCCCGATGATGTTTACTTCTCGCCGGAGCGACAGCGTGACGAATATGCACGGGTAGAAAAGAAAGAGACACGGCGTTACCGCGGACAAAGTGAAGAGGAATTAAGAGAGGAACGTTACCTGCGTATGCGGACCAACGATCGCCGTTACCTGTTACTTGACGATTACGACACGTACGCTTACAACGGTCATAACTATTATCGCTACAACAACTATTACCGTTACAACAACTTTGGTTACTACACCAATCCTATTTACTGGAATAGCTGGAACTGGAACTACAATTCTTACTACTACAATCCATATCACAGCAATCCTTACTATTCAGGTTATGTAGCGGGCCATGTAAAACCAATTTACACCAAGCCACGCACCGGTAACCTGAATGTTTACGGAAACAACAATACGTACAACAATTCCTTCAAGGGCAATAGCCGCACCTTTGGCAGTGGCTCTACACCGAACGATAACTATCGCGGCAGCGGCAGCAATGCGGGCAACTTCTTAAGGGATGCATTTTCCGGAAGCAATAACTCGCGGTCAAATTCATCTTCCAACAGTTCGTCCAATTCATCATCGAGTGGCTCTTCTTCCCGCGGTTCATCCAGCAGCGGAAGCAGCAGCGCACCGGTTCGCAAATTCTAATTTCATTAAAAGCACATTAGTTGAAAGCTGTTTAACCGATGCCCGTACATCGACAGCTTTCGCTGTGCCCTTTCACTTCAAATTTTCTATATGAAACGATATTTACTTCTGCTCCTTACCGCTTCCTCTGCCGATTTGCTTTATGCACAGGAGCCGGAAGATGCCTTACGCATGGCCTGGCATACGCAGGGCGGAACTGCCCGCATTCAGGCCGTTGGCGGCGCCATGGGTTCGTTGGGTGGCGATATAACTGCAACCTTTGTAAACCCCGCAGGAATAGGCTTTTACCGAACCGGTGACTTTGTATTTACGCCTACTTATACATTTGGAAAAACAGGCGCTACTTACCTGGGCCGCAAAGAAAATACAACCACCAACAAATTTGCCCTTGGCACCTCTGGCTTTGTTTGGGGAAGCAACGATAACAACAAAACACGCAGTTCGGCCATCAGCCTTGCCGTGAACCATGTTGCCGATTTTAAAAGCCATATTGTTTACAGCGGGCAAAACAACCAAAGTTCCTATTCGCAAAAGTTCCTCGAGGAAATAGCGAACGCCAATACAAAAGATGGCAATACTGTTGCTTCTGGTTTTCCCTTCGGTACTTCGCTTGCCTTTAATACCTTTTGGATTGACACGGTTGGCGGCGGCACCAACGGAAACTTTCAGTTTCAATCAAGAGCGCCAATTGCAAGCGGCCTGCTTCAGCAGAATACACTTATCACCCGCGGTGGCATTACCGAATTTGCACTGGGCTTTGGCGTAAACCTGAACGATAAAGTTTTGCTTGGTGGTACATTGGGCGTGCCGGTGATGCGTTACGAAAGAGAAGCTGAATTTGTAGAAGCCGATGCCACTACAAACCCGAACAACAACTTCGACTATGCTATTTACAAACAAGGTCTTACTACTACCGGCGTGGGTGTTAATCTGAAAGGTGGAATTATTTACAAGCCGCAGGAGTTCTGGCGCCTTGGGTTAGCCATACACTCGCCAACGATTTACAGCTTAACGGATAAAAACACAGCCGAAATCACTACCGACACCGAAGGTTATGGTGGTGCGCAAACACAAAAGCTGGAAGATGTTACAAGTGCTTCGTCGCAGATGTCATACCTGCACATGACACCACTGCGGGTCATTGGCAGTGCCTCGTATGTATTGCGGGAAATTCAGGATGTAACAAAACAAAGAGGCTTTATTACGGCCGATGTGGAGTATGTGGCGTATCCCATGTCATCGTACATGGCAACGGATACGGAAGACATTCCGGCTGACCCAGAAACAAGAGCTTATTTCAAACAACTTGGACAAGCCATTAGCACTGCATACAAAGGCGCTTTTAACTTTCGTGCAGGTGGCGAGTTAAAATTCACCACGCTCATGGTTCGTGCCGGTGTTGCCTACTATGGTAACCCTTACAAAGACATTCACGATGAAAGGGGAAGTCGCCTGAATTTAAGCGGAGGCCTGGGCTACCGCAACAAAGGCTTTTTTGTTGATGCAACGTATGTTCATTCCATGACCAAGGACGTTAACGTTGCCTATCGCCTTCAAAACTCACCTTACTATAACGCCGATATACGCAACACGGCCGGAAAAGTTTTGCTAACCGTAGGATTTAAAATCTAAAACCAAGACTATCTGTTCTGCAAAAAGCTGTTGACCTCAACAGCTTTTTTGTTTTGGTTTAACGTCTTAAAACCAAAACTCATCTATGCCAAACTTCATTTAGTTGAGGATGAATTTCTACATCAAAAATTTGTCTCATTGCATTCATTATTATTTTATTACGTAAAACGCAATGGCATGTAAATAGCATGTAGTAAAGCATGATTAAGAATATTGAAGAAGTAAGCTGTGCTTTCCTGCACGATGTTGACCTCCTTTGCTTTTCACACCTGAGATGGGGTTTTGTCTTCCAGCGTCCAAATCATTTGTTAAGCCGCTTTTCCAAACACCAGCGTGTTTTCTTTATTGAAGAACCCATCTTCCAGGATGGCGAGGACCGTTTTCATATTGAGAATTACAACGATAACCTTTATGTTGTTACACCGCATTTGCCACACGGATTAAGTGCTGCTGATGTGCACAAGCGTTTGCAAAAAATGATTTCAAGTCTGGTGCTGCAAATGCAGATCAATCGTTTTTATAGCTGGTACTACACGCCCATGGCGCTGCCCTTCACCGATCATTTAAATCCGGAGTTGGTGGTGTACGATTGCATGGATGAACTATCGGCATTCAAGTTTGCTCCGCCGGAACTGATTCAATACGAAAAAGATCTTTTTGCAAAAGCAGATGTGGTGTTCACCGGTGGCCATAGCATTTTCGAAAGCAAGAAGAATGCACATCACAATATCTACTCGTTTCCAAGCAGCATCGACAAACATCATTTTGGCCAGGCCAGAAAGATGAAGACGGAACCGGAAGATCAAAAGGCGATTCCGCAACCGCGTTTTGGTTTCTTTGGCGTGATTGACGAACGTTTTGACATTGACCTGATTGATGCCGTTGCGAAAGCAAGACCAGAGTGGCAATTTGTTTTGCTGGGACCAGTGGTAAAGATTGACCCGGCAACGCTTCCAAATCATGCCAACATTCACTACCTCGGTGGCAAAAAATACGACGAGTTGCCCTCTTACATTGCTGGTTGGGATATTGCGCTGATTCCGTTTGCCATGAACGAATCCACCAAGTTTATCTCCCCCACAAAAACACCGGAATACCTGGCCGCAGGCAAGCCGGTTATTTCAACGCCGATCCGTGATGTGGTTTCACCTTACGGCGATAATAAACTGGTGCACATTGTTTCCAATCCGGAAGAATTTATTGCCGCTGCAGAAACAGAACTGGCAAAAACCCGCAGAACGGCATGGCAGAAAAAAGTAGATGAATTCTTAGCCGGAAATTCCTGGGACAGAACATGGAGCCAAATGGTGCGCCACATTGAAGAAGCGGTTGCACAACGGGCTTCCGTTTTGAAAACCGGTACGGCAGCGAAGGCTTATGTATAAGCCCTTGCACTACAAGACAGGCGTTACCACTGCGTAACGCTGATTGCAAGTTGAACATACATTTATGACAGGAAATCATCTTGGTAATGAACCAGAGTTATGGGGCGGCATTGAATGTACAATCAACAGGGTAAACCAGTTTTTTTTTGATCAGCTTGAGTATTCGGGGCATTACAACCGCTCCGCAGATATAGATGTTCTTGCCGCAACCGGTATTCGCAAAATGCGTTACCCGGTGCTGTGGGAAAAACACCAGCCTTCGGCAGATACCGAGATTGACTGGCGCTACACAGCCGAGAAATTAGCAGCATGGCAACAAAAAGGAATTGACGTAATAGCGGGGCTTGTGCACCACGGCAGCGGCCCTGCATTTACCAACCTTTTAGACCCGGCTTTTCCGCAACTGTTAGCCGATTATGCAGCAAAAGTTGCCACACAGTTTCCTTGGATAGAATATTACACCCCGGTTAACGAGCCCCTGACCACGGCACGCTTCAGCGGCCTTTATGGTTTGTGGTACCCGCACAAAAAAGATGACTATTCTTTTTTGAAAATGCTGTTGCATGAATTGAAGGGAACAGTTTTGGCAATGCAGGCCATTCACAACATTAACCCGCGTGCAAAACTGGTTCAAACCGAAGACCTCGGAAAAACCTACAGCACAAAAGCCTTGCAGTACCAAGCCGATTTTGAAAATCATCGCCGTTGGCTCACCTATGATTTCCTTTGCGGCACCGTCACGCCAAAGCACAAGCTTTGGAAATACTTTTTGAAGAAAGGCATTACAAAAGAAGAACTGCAGTTTTTTATTGATAACCCTTGCGTACCGGATATTTTCGGATTCAATCATTACCTCACCTCCGAACGTTTTTTGGATGGACGACTAAACCGCTATCCAAAACATACGCATGGAGGAAACGGCCGACACCGCTATGCAGATGTGGAAGCGGTGCGAATGGAAATGCGGGAAGAAGGGGGTGTAAAAGTTTTGCTGAAGGAAGCATGGGAACGCTATAAAAAACCGCTGGCTGTTACCGAAATTCATTTGCACTGCCACCGCGAAGACCAGTTGCGCTGGTTTAAACATGTATGGACTGTTTGCAAAGAATTGAAAGAAGAAGGAGTGGACATAAAAGCCGGAACAGCATGGGCTATGCTTGGCTCTTTTGGATGGAACCGGCTACTTACTGAACCCAATGGCGATTACGAGCCCGGCGTTTTTGATGTACGAAACGGAACACCACGACCAACAGCTTTAGCGGCTTTCATCAGAGAGCAGGCAGCCGTTCCGCACCTGCAATTGCTTACAAAAGACAAAGGCTGGTGGCATCGGCCAACCCGTTTTTTTCACAAACCAATGATGCTGCAAAACACGGTAAGCTACACTGCGGAGTGCAGTGCGCCGGTTTTAATCATTGGCAAGAACGGCACACTGGGAAGAGCCTTTGCCAGGTGTTGCCAGGACAGGGCCATTGCCTATAAACTACTCAGCAGGGAGGAGTGTAATATCACAGATCCTTCGTCCATTGAAGAAGCCATTGAAAAGTTCAAGCCCTGGGCTATTATCAACACAGCGGGTTATGTAAGGGTTGATGATGCGGAAAGAGAGTTTGACAAATGTTATTACGACAATACAAAGGGTGCAGAAAACCTTGCAATGGCAACTGCCATGTATGGCATCAAGTATCTCACCTACTCAAGTGATTTGGTTTTTGATGGCAGAAAAAATGCGCCGTATGAAGAAACAGATACGCCATCGCCGCTGAATATTTATGGCCGCACAAAAGCACAGGCCGAAGAAGCAGTGCTTCGCAACAACCCGGGCTCACTGGTCATTCGCACAAGTGCGTTTTTTGGTCCATGGGATGAATACAATTTTGCGCACTATGTACGCAGAAGTTTGTTAAGCGAAGAAACCATCAGCGTGGTAAAAGATGCGACCATCTCTCCTACCTATGTTCCCGATCTTGTACATGCTTCGCTTGACCTGCTGGTTGACGATGAAAAAGGCATCTGGCATTTAGCCAATCACGGCGAGTTAACCTGGGCCGACTTCGCATGTGAAGTTGCTGACCGCTTTGGATTGAATCGCAAATACATTCAAACAGTTACCAACGAGGAAATGAATTACCCGGCACAACGTCCGCTGTATTCGGTGCTTACCAGCAACAGGGGTATTTTATTGCCAACGCTTGAAGATGCGTTAAGGCGCTATACGCAGGAAATGAAAACAACTTTCCAAAAAGAGAAACAGCAATTGCGGCGAGCAAGAGCATAAGAAGAGATTTGATATTGGGATATTAGGATATTGGTGAAAAGTCAAAATATCTCACTATCTCAATATCCCAATATCTATTATCACTACTACCTATTCTGATTTTAGGCTAAAGAGGCTGTCAACAAATTCGTGTTTGTCAAACACCAGCAAGTCTTCCATCTTCTCCCCTACACCAATAAACTTTACCGGGATCTTAAACTGGTTGGCTATGGCCAGCACAACGCCGCCTTTTGCGGTACCATCCAGCTTCGTAATAGCCAGAGCCGTTACATCGGTTGCCGCGGTAAATTGTTTGGCTTGTTCCAGTGCGTTCTGCCCTGTTGATCCGTCCAGCACCAGCAGTACTTCGTGCGGCGCACCGGGAATCACTTTCTGCACACTGCGTTTGATCTTGCTTAGTTCGTCCATTAGGTAGGCCTTGTTGTGAAGCCGCCCGGCGGTATCGATTAACACAACTTCAGAGCCGCGGGCCACGGCGCTTTGCACGGTATCGAAAGCCACTGCTGCCGGATCGGAACCCATGGCTTGTTTTACAATGGGAACACCGGTGCGTTCGCTCCAGATGGTTAACTGGTCAACCGCCGCGGCACGGAATGTATCAGCAGCACCTAATAAAACGTTCTTGCCTGCTTTTTTAAAATTGTAGGAGAGTTTACCAATGGTAGTTGTTTTGCCAACACCGTTTACGCCAACCACTAAAATCACGTAGGGTTTAGTGGGAAGGTCTTTGTCAAAAGCATAGCTATTGGAAGAAGGTGCATCTACCAGCGTTGCTTCAATCTCTGCCTGAAGAATGCGATTGAGATCGGCGGTGTTGACGTACTTATCTTTTGCAACTCTTTCTTCAATTCGTTTGATGATTTCTACCGTGGTGTCCAGCCCTACGTCTGCGGTAATCAGGGCTTCTTCCAGGTTGTCGAGCACTTCTTCGTCAACGGTGCTTTTGCCTGCAATGGCTTTGGTAACCTTGGAGAAAAAATTCTCTTTTGTTTTCTGTAATCCTTCGTCTAAGCTTTCTTTTTCTTTCTTGCCGAATAGTTTATTGAAAAATCCCATTACACGTATTTGTTAGAAGTTCTGCTTCTGGTGAAGTAAACAACCGGGCCGATAACCGGCACCAGGAATACAAATGTTATCCAGCCCAAACTTTCAATTGGCGTCAGGCGGTTGTTCCGTAAAATCTGAACCAACACTGTTATTGAAAGAGTGAGTGAAAACAAGCATAAGGTGGTCCATGCCAACAAGCTGTATTCAGGTGTTACCAGTTCCATACTTAAAAATTTTTTCAAAAATAAGTTGAATAGACTTACCAGCCGTACAAGAGTGCGACGCAACGGAAGCTTAATCAGGGACTAGTTGCCGGCACCATAAATAACAAAAGCCGTCACCAGTGATGACAGCTTTTCAGATAGTTTACTAACCCTGAATTATTTCTGCGCTAAGAAATCTTTCACCTTGTCTTTGTGAACGATTTGCTCTTTAAAGGTATAAGCGCCGGTCTTCGGGCTGCGTACAGCACGAATAACTTTACTCCAGTTCTTTGCTTCAGCGGCTGCTTTCTGGTCTTTTACCTTCGCGTTTTTTGATGCTGCTTTTGCCATTTTGCTTCAGTTAATAAGTTAATATGTTAATCAGTTAATAGGATGGGCCACGTAGTAACCAATCTACCTATTAACGTATTTACTTGATCTCTTTATGAACAGTTACCTTTTTCAGGTTTGGGTTGTATTTTTTCAACTCCAGACGCTCAGGGTTGTTCTTTTTATTCTTTTCAGAAATATAACGGCTGGTACCAGGCACGTTGGTGTTTTTTTGCTCTGTGCATTCCAAGATGACCTGTACGCGGTTTCCTTTCTTTGCCATTGTTTGTTAATTTGTTAATGTGATAATTTGATAATGTGATAATGAACTGCGCTGGCTTTGTGCTGCTTGCCATTAGCAAATTAGCACATTGGCATATTATCGCATTAAATATGTTGCCCTTGAGCTCTCAGCTCTTTTACAACGTTGAACAATCCTTTTTTATTGATGGTTCTGATAGCATCAGTGGTCAGTTTTAAGGTGATCCACTTGTTTTCTTCGGCTAAGAAGAACCTTTTCGTTTGTAAATTCGGCAAAAAGCGACGCTTTGTCTTAATGTTGGAGTGAGAAACTTTGTTTCCACCAATCGGCGTCTTACCTGTTACCTGACATACTCTTGCCATGACTTTGGAAAATTTTGGACGGCAAAAGTAGGGATTTGATTCGAGATTTCAGTTTCGTGTTTCCAGATTTTTTGCCTGTTTTCAAAATATTAGCAAATGTTTTCAAAGGATTGCCCGTTGATTTCAAGGATTTGATCCAGTCCAATCACCAGTCCGGAGTCGGTTTCTATCATATCGCGGTGCACCAGCGTTTCCATTTTTACGATGTGTCCTTTGGTTTCCGACACGCCGCCGTCCACCGCCCGAAAGCGGATGGTGGCCACCCGTTTCAGGTCCATTAGTTCTTCCAGATATTCCTTTATGTTGTTCATTTCCTGATTTTAAACCCGAAACGCTGCAAACTTATTGCCATTAGTGGCTTTTTATCGGCTTTTGCCAGTCAGGCGTTTTTGCGTTAGCTTCGCCACGCTAAAAAAGGAGACGGCAATGCCGCTTCATCAATCTCAAATCTGAAATCTTAAATCGTAAATTTTTATGGCATACGATGTTGTTGTAATTGGTTCGGGTCCCGGCGGTTATGTGGCTGCTATCCGCGCCGCACAGCTTGGCTTTAAAACCGCTGTCATTGAAAAAGAAAGTCTGGGTGGAATTTGTTTGAACTGGGGTTGTATTCCTACCAAAGCGCTGTTGAAAAGTGCGCAGGTTTTTGAATATATTAAACACGCAAAGGATTTTGGTATTGAAGCCAGCGGCCAGCCGCAGTTTGACGCAGTGATCAAACGCAGCCGCGGCGTTGCCGATAAAATGAGCAAAGGCGTTCAGTTTCTGATGCGCAAGAACAAGATCGATGTGATCATGGGCTTTGGGAAACTGGTTGCCAAAGGCAAAATTGAGGTAACCGCAGCCGACAACAGTAAACAAACCGTAGAAGCAAAACACATCATCCTGGCAACCGGTGCACGCAGCCGCCAGCTGCCATCTATGCCGGTTGATGGTAAAAAAATAATTGGCTACCGCGAAGCCATGGTGCTGCCGCAACAGCCAAAATCTATGATTGTAGTGGGAAGCGGTGCCATTGGCGTTGAATTCGGCTACTTCTACAACAGCATGGGCACCAAAGTGACCATTGTTGAGTTTATGCCAAGGATTGTTCCGGTGGAAGACGAAGAAATTTCCAAAGAGCTGGAAAAGAACTTTAAGAAGAACGGTATTGATGTAATGGTGAACAGCGAAGTAACCAAAGTAGATACTTCCGGCAATGGTGTAAAAGCCACCATTAAAACACAGAACGGCGAGCAGGTGCTGGAAGCTGATGTGTTGTTGAGCGCCGTTGGTATTCAGCCAAACATAGAAGGAATTGGACTGGAAGAATTAGGCATTAAAACCGACAAAGGCCGCATTGTTACCGATAAATATTACCAGACAAATGTGCCGGGAATTTACGCCATTGGCGACTGTACTCCGGGACAAGCGTTGGCTCATGTAGCATCGAAAGAGGCTATTATTTGTGCAGAAGCCATTGCGCATGCAGAGAAGAAATTTGCCCACCAGCCAGAGATATTGGATTATGCAAACGTGCCGGGTTGTACCTATTGCTCACCGGAAATTGCTTCTGTAGGCATGACGGAAAAGCAAGCCAAAGAAGCCGGCTACGAAGTAAAAGTGGGCAAGTTCCCGCTGAGTGCTTCGGGTAAAGCATCTGCAGCCGGTCATCCTGAAGGATTTGTAAAAGTGGTGTTTGATGCCAAGTACGGCGAGTGGTTAGGCACGCACATGATTGGTTACAACGTAACAGAAATTATTGCCGAAACGGTGGTTGCCCGCAAGCTGGAAACAACACACCACGAAGTGTTGAATGCCATTCACCCACACCCAACCATCAGCGAAAGCATTAAAGATGCCATTGAGGTAGCGTACGGCGAAGCAATACATCTGTAAGCCAAGAGCATAAAAGAGAAAAGGAGGAAAAGAGATTTTAATCATCTTTTCCTCCTTTTTTATTCTTCAAACGAAAGAGAAAACTTGCGTTAGCTCTTTTTTTCTTTCCCTCCTTTTATCCTCTCTTAGTTAAATACCTTCTTCAAAATATCCGTTGTTCTTGCAAACGGGTCTTTCCTGATTTTTTGCTCTTCCAAACCTACCTGGTGAAAAATACCGGCGGTTGCTTTTTCAGTAACATAGGCCGACAAATCCGTGTTTACTTTCTCGCTGCTAAACTTGTTATAGGTTGTAAAAAGTGTATTCCAGTATTTGGTGGCATTCACTTTTTGAAGCGACTGCTCAATGATAGGACGAAACGCTTCTGTTAATTGTGCCAGTGTTCTTCCCTTGAGGTAATCGGTTGCTGCAAAGTCGCCGCCTTTTAAAATACCCAAACCATCCTGAATAGTAATGCCTTTGATGGCGTTAATGAAAATTGGCGCAGCCGATTTTGCCGCGTCTTCTGCCGCACGGTTCATGGAAAGAATAGCCTGGTCAACCTGTTTACCCAAGCCAAGGTCGCGAAGTTTTTTCTCCACCTTCTGGGCTTCGGCCGGCATTAAAATCTTTAAGGCAGCGTCTTTAAAAAAGCCGTCCACCATCGACAGTTTGCTGGTGCTGTTGCTGGCGCCAACTGTTAGCGCTTCTTTTAACCCGCTGATAATATCATCATTGGATAATCCTTTACCCGAGGAAGATGGCAATTGCGAAACAGCTTTATTAACGGAAGAATCTTTGCTGACTTTTTTGATGAGGCCCTTCAGGCCTTGTGCATGCAAGGCTGATAAGCCAATGCTGAATACGGATAGCAGAATGATTTTTTTCATAAGATTCATTTGGATGAAAGTAAGCAAACACGAATGAATTCACGAATAACGCGAATTAAAGAGTTGCAAAACTATTCCGGCAGGGCAAGATTCAAAGACAGACGACAGTTCCGCTTCAAAAAAAGTTTGTGCAATCCGCTTAATTGGTCGTTCGTGTCAGAAATTCGTGTAATGGATATTTCAATCTGGGAGAAGGAAACGTTTTTTGCGCAGCAGGATGTCATCATTGTCGGCAGCGGCTTTGTGGGCTTGTGGTCGGCCTTCTACCTGAAAAAGGGCCACCCCAAATTGAAAGTGACCATTGTTGACCGGGGCATTACGCCAATTGGCGCCAGCACCCGCAACGCCGGCTTTGCCTGCTTTGGCAGCCTGAGCGAACTGGTATGGGATGCGCAAACCATGGGAACGGATAAAATGCTGGAGCTGGTAGAAATGCGTTTTAAAGGTTTGGAACGCATTCAAAAATATTTTGGCAAGAAGGAGATTGACTTCGAGATGTGCGGCGGTTACGAGTTATACGAAGAAGGCCTGATAGCCACGGAAAAACTGAAGGAAAATATTGATTACCTCAATTCCCTTCTGAAGCCGATCACCGATACAAAAAAAACCTACCGCCTGGCCGACGAACAAATCAGTGAGTTTGGGTTTGGCAAAACCCGGCACCTGGTTAAAAATAATTTAGAAGGCTACCAGCATTCGGGCAAACTGGTAGAAGCCTTGTTGCGCAAAGTGCAGGGAATGGGTGTAAATGTGCTGAGCGCCGTGGACATACATTCCATTGAAGAGAAAGGCAATTCAGTTGAGTTAAGAAGCAATTTACCTTTCGCCTTATCCACCCGTCAGCTGCTGCTTTGCACCAATGCGTTTACCCGCAACCTGTTAACCGAACTGGATATTGTGCCGGCAAGAGGTCAGGTTCTCCTCACCTCGCCTATCAAGAATCTTCCGTTTAAAGGCACGTTTCATTCGGACGAAGGCTTCTATTATTTCCGCAATTTAGGCGACAAGGTATTGCTGGGTGGCGCAAGAAATAAAGCCTTTGCCGATGAATCAACCACCGATATGCGCACCTCGGAATTTATTCAGCAGGAGCTGGAAAAATACCTGGCGGAAGTGATATTGCCGCACTTTCAAAATCAATACACAATTGAGCACCGCTGGGCGGGCATTATGGCTTTTGGAAAAGAAAAGTCGCCGATTGTAAAACCACTATCCAACAACATTTTTTGCGCCGTTCGCATGAGCGGAATGGGTGTGGCGCTTGCTCCCGTGGTGGCCCAACAGGTAGTCGAAATGATGCAGGATTAAAGCTTGATGAATTTTTGGGTGCCGCCGTCCATCTTTACGAAATACACACCTGTTTTCAGGTTCGACAGGTTGATCTTCTGAACAATTGATTTTACCTGCACCGATAGCACAACCGTGCCATTCATATTAAGAACAGAAACGGTTTTGCCAAGACTTTCTGCACCAAACTTTACGTTCAGTTCGTTGTTGGCCGGGTTGGGGTAAAAAGTAAAACTGGCTTCAGTGTTGGTGCCGGGATTTTCCATCAACCACGGCTCGTTCAAGCCCTTGCTGCTTAACAGGCTTTCTCTTGGTCCGCCGTTAGCGAAGGCTGTTCGCATTTTTGCTTTTTGTCCCAGTGTAAATAAATTGGTGCAGGCATCGGCCGTGTAGTCCATGTAGTTCATGTACATATCGCCCAATGCGCCGTTCTCACAGGAAGAACGAAAACCGCTGGGACAATTCTGTGTGTACCAGCTTTGTTGCGGCGTGTCAATAATACCGTCATCTCCGCACTGCGCATCGCCCCAAATATGTTTCAATCCCAACCAGTGGCCTGTTTCATGCGCTGCCGTACGGCCCATGTTGTAATTGCCGCCAACATTAATGGTTCCAAATGCACTGGTATTAATGACAATGCCATCACGAGCGGGATCGCTGCCCGGAACGGACGAGTAACCTGCACCGCTGATTAACCTGCCCACCCAGATGTTGAGATAGCTTTTGCTGTCCCACGCATCGCTTCCGCCTTGCGCAGAAAATTTGATCTTGTCGTTATTGTGAAAATTGAGGATGTCGGTTTTCTTGCGAACGATGCCGGAAGTAGGCCGGCCTTTCGGATCGGCAGCAGCCAGGTAAAATTCAATCTGCACATCGGCAGCAATGGCACGAAAACGTTCCGGGGTGTTCAGCGTGTCGCTGTTCTTTCTTCTGAAATCACGGTTCAAAGCATCAATCTGGCTTCTTACCTGCTCATCTGAAATATTATCTGCGGCATTTTTATACACTACATGCACCACAACAGGAATGCGAATGACGGCATCCTGCGAGCTTGTGCGTGCATTGCCCTGGAAAATAGTTGTTGTATTTTTCTTTTGGAGAAAACGTTCAGCGTCTGCAATGTTTTTTGCCTCTGTTGGATTGGCAGCTATCTGCATATCCAGGTAGTCGGAACTGGTGCAGCGGTCCTGTGCAAATGAAAAAATCCCAGCCTTCAGCAAAGCGATTAATAGTAAAACTGTCCTCATAGTTCCCGGTTTGAACGGTAACCATAGGTGTACGGGAATATATCAGGCCTTTAGATCGATACTGGAACGAGCGGTAAAAAAATGAGGAAAGGGATTTTTTAGGCGGTGTTTAATAGGATAGCTGAAGAAGGGTCAAACATAATACGGTAATTCTGAAAATGCAAGCATCATTTCGCAATTTGTTTAACATTGGGGATAAGTACAACACTTATTTTTGGGTATATGAAGAAGACATTATTGGGTTGTTTAATACTTGCTGTATGGATGAGCCCGGGTTGCAAAAACAGCGACCAGCCAGCAGAGGAAACGACTCCTATTCCAACCACACCTGCCATTACCTTTTCTGTACGTGAGCAAATACCACATGATACTTCTTTCTTTACGCAGGGTCTGGAATTCTACCAAGGAAAACTAATTGAAGGAACTGGACTCGAAGGCAAGTCAAAACTGGTGAAGTATGACATAGCAACCGGTAAAATTGATAAGCAAGTTGACCTGGCACCAACCTCTTTCGGAGAAGGCGTAACGGTGTTTCGCGACACGCTTTACCAATTAACCTGGCGGGAAAGCAAAGTGAACGTGTACGATGTAAAAGACTTCCGCAAGTTGAAAGAGCTGCCATTAAACGGAGAAGGTTGGGGAATAACGCATGACAGTACATCGCTGCTTGTAACCGATGGTACAAACAATCTCTATTTCTACGAACCGGGAACGTTTAAACTGATAAAAAAGCTTGGCATAACCGAAGGTGGTTCACCAGCCATGAACCTGAACGAACTGGAATACATCAATGGGTATCTATACGCCAACCAGTGGCAATATCCTTATATCTTAAAAATTGATCCGGCAAAAGGAGAAGTGGTGGCAAAACTTGATTTAAGCAGCGTTGTGCAAATGGAAAAAGCACAGAATCCAACGGCTGAAGTTTTAAACGGCATTGCCTACAATCCCGAAACAAAAAAATTCTACGTTACCGGTAAAAACTGGTCGAAGATTTACGAACTGCAACTTTCTTTATAAAAATGGCCGCTTTGAGCGGCCATTTTTATTCTTATACTTTTTC
>DATKHJ010000520.1:0-8025 GCA_035510335.1 Flavisolibacter sp.
GAGTTGTCTCCGAATTCTAATTTTTTTCTAATCCTTACTTAAAGATGCAATTATCCGTATAGCTCCTCAATAACTCAATAACCTATTCACTCAATAACCAATATCTCAATACCTCGATATCCTCATATCGTTAATATCCTCTTCCCGCAACTTCGCACCCACAGCCCTATTTTTGCCCCATGGAAAATACGACAGAAACGGGCAGTCCGTTAGAGCAGCTTTCCTTCGATCATTTTCGGAACGAAGTGCTGCAGGACTACCAGATTGCTTGCTTAAGCCGCGAAACCAGTTTGCTGGGCCGGAAAGAAGTGCTGACTGGCAAAGCCAAATTCGGCATTTTCGGCGATGGAAAAGAAGTGGCCCAGGTGGCCATGGCCAAATTCTTTCAGCCCGGCGATTTCCGCTCGGGTTATTATCGCGACCAAACCTTTATGTTCGCCACCGGCCTTGCCAATGTTGAACAATTCTTTGCGCAGTTGTATGCCGATCCGAATATGGAGCGGGAACCGTTCAGCGCCGGCCGGCAGATGAACGGGCACTTTGCCACCCGCTTTGTTGATGAGAACGGCGAATGGATGCCGCTGGCACAACTCAAAAATATTTCGTCTGATATTGCTCCCACTGCCGGGCAAATGCCGCGTGGACTGGGACTGGCCTTCGCCTCCAAAGTCTTCCGCAATGTGGAAGCCTTGAAAGATTTCCCTGAACTTTCTGCCAATGGCAACGAAGTTTGTTTTGTAACCATTGGCGATGCCTCTACTTCCGAAGGACATTTCTGGGAGAGCATTAACGCCGCCGGCGTGCTGCAGGTGCCCATGGCGGTGTTTGTGTGGGACGATGGGTATGGCATTTCGGTTCCCAAAAAATACCAAACCACCAAAGCCTCCATTTCTGAAGCACTGAAAGGTTTTCAGAAAGAAGAAGAAACCAACGGTTACCATATTTACAAAGTAAAAGGCTGGGATTATGCCGGCATGTGCGAAGCCTTTGAAGAAGGCATTCGGCTGGCAAGAGAAACCCATACGCCGGTACTGTTTCATGTAGAAGAAATCACGCAGCCGCAGGGGCATTCTACTTCCGGCAGCCATGAACGTTATAAAAGCAAAGAGCGGCTGGAGTGGGAGCGGGAATGGGACAGCATTAAAAAAATGCGGGAATGGATCCTGGCCAATGCCCTGGCAGTGGAAGAAGAACTAGAAGAGATTGAAACAGAAACAAAAAACAGCGTTCGCGATGCAAAGAACCGGGCCTGGGAAGGATATCTTACCCCAATTAAAGCCAGCGTAACAAAAGCGGTTGAATTGTTGAACGATGTGGCCGCAAAGCTTCCTGCTTCTGGTGCAGCGATTTCTGCCCTAGCAACAGAACTTTCCTCTCTCCGCGAGCCGCTTCGCCGCGATGTAATGCGCATTCTGCATGCCGCCTTAACAACCGCCGGAAACAACGAGGCTGCTTTTTGGCTGCGGGATTATTACAACGAGTTGCTAAACGAAGCAAAAGGCTTGTACAATTCTCATCTTTACAACGAAGGACCGAAAAGCGCTTTAAAAGTGCCGCAGGTAAAAGCAACTTATGGCACCGAAGCCGTAAACGTAAACGGGTTTGAAGTGCTCAATCATTACTTCGACCAGTTATTTGGCGCCAATCCAAAAGTGCTTGCCTTTGGCGAAGACCTTGGCAACATTGGCGATGTAAACCAGGGCTTTTCTGGCCTGCAGGCCAAGTATGGCGAAGAACGCATTTTTGATACCGGCATTCGCGAACTGACCATCATGGGACAAGGCATTGGTCTTGCCCTGCGAGGTTTGCGGCCCATTGCCGAAATACAGTATTTAGATTATTTACTTTATGGTTTGGAACCCCTGAGCGATGATGTGGCCACGCTGCATTTCCGTACCAAGGGCCAGCAAAGCTGTCCGTTGATTGTCCGTACAAGAGGCCACCGGCTGGAAGGCATCTGGCACAGCGGTTCGCCCATGGGCATGGTCATTAATTCGCTCCGCGGCATGCATGTTTGCGTACCCCGCAACATGACGCAGGCAGCAGGTATGTACAATACGTTGTTGCAAGGCAACGATCCGGCCATTGTGGTGGAATGCCTGAATGGTTACCGGTTAAAAGAAAAACTGCCGGAGAATCTGCTGGAATTTACGGTGCCGCTGGGTGTGCCGGAAGTAGTGAAAGAAGGAACAGACGTGACCATTGTTACCTACGGCTCTACGTTGCGCATTGTGTTGGAAGCAACGCAATTGTTGGAAAAGCAAGGCATCAGTTGCGAAGTGGTGGATGTGCAAACATTGCTGCCATTCGATATTCATCACAAGATTCTTGACTCGCTGAAAAAGACGAACCGCATTGTGTTTATTGACGAAGATGTGCCGGGTGGCGCTACGGCCTTTATGTTCCAAAAAGTAATGGAAGAGCAGGGCGGTTACCGCTTTTTAGATGTAGCACCAAGAACCATCACGGCCAAAGCGCATCGTCCGCCTTACGGCAGCGACGGCGATTACTTCAGTAAACCAAACGTGGAGGAAATCGAAACCGTCATCCGGCAAATGATGGTGGAGTGAGTTAATAGGTTGATAAGTTGATACGTTAATAGGTTCGTAACATCTTACGATCGTTTAGTACACGTATCAACTTGTCAACCTATCAACCTATTAACTTATCAACGTAGTAGCCCATTAACATAGAAACTTCTCTCAACAACACCCTTGTACTCCAACTTTCTCAATATCATTGACATTCTCGGCACCGCGGCCTTCGCGGTGTCGGGTGTGTTTGCTGCCATGGAGCGGCGGCTGGATGTATTTGGCGTGTTCATCATTGCCTTTGCTTCGGCAATCGGCGGTGGTACCATCCGCGATATTTTGGTGGGCAACCTTCCCGTCAACTGGTTACAGAATGCGCTTGCCATTAAGGTTATTTTTGTTTCGGCTTTTGTAACAATGGTGTTTGGCTCTTACTTAAAACAATTAAACTCCGCATTGTTCCTCTTCGATGCCCTGGGCATGGGACTTTTTACTATTGTAGGAATGGAAATAGGCTTGAAGAAAGGTTTTGGTCCCGGTGTGTGCATTGCACTTGGTACCATCACGGCCTGCTTTGGCGGTGTATTGCGGGATGTGTTGCTGAACAAAGTGCCGCTTATTTTTCGTACCGAAATTTATGCCCTCGCCTGCATCATCGGCGGTGTGGTTTATTATTTTGTACGAAAGACCGTTGTGCACGACGACATCGCAAAAATTCTCTCTATCCTGCTCATTTTTGCCATCCGGGTAGTGGCCGTTCGGTATAAATTATCGCTGCCACGGGTTGGACTAAAATAATTGTTTGAACGCTGTTGTTTCCGCCAGCGTAAATTCGTGAGAACATTCTTCCTCTCCTAAAAATTACAATCGAAATGGTGCTAACAATTTACCAGGTTGATGCTTTTGCCGAAAAGGTTTTTGGTGGAAATCCCGCTGCCGTTATTCCCCTGGAAAGCTGGCTTGATGATGAACTGATGCAAAGGATTGCCATGGAAAATAACCTGAGCGAAACGGCATTTTTTGTGAAAACAGAAACCGGTTATCACCTTCGCTGGTTTACGCCGGAATACGAGATAGACCTTTGCGGGCACGCCACGCTGGCTTCTGCCTACATTATCAAAAACTTTCTGGAGCCGCATGTGGCCGAAATCAGTTTCAGCACGCAAAAAGCCGGCGTTTTAAAGGCCACGGCAAAAGACGGAATGTACACGCTTGATTTTCCTTCCCGCATGCCTGAGCCTTGTGAAGTACCAGAAGGCCTTTTGCCGAGTTTGGGCATCAGCAACGCGGTGGAAGTGCTGCGTTCGCGGGACTATTTTGTGGTGCTTCCCAACGAGGAAGCCGTACGAAATGTGGAGCCGGATTTTAACCTGATGAAGGAACTGGATACCATTGGCGTTATTATCACGGCAAAAGGCCACGATGCCGATGCGGTGTCACGCTGTTTTTATCCCGGGCTCGGCATCCAGGAAGATCCCGTAACCGGTTCTGCGCATTGCAATATTGTGCCTTATTGGAGCGAAAAGCTGGGTAAGAAAAAACTGTTCTGCCAGCAGCTTTCGCAACGCCACGGCGATTTGCAATGTGAACTTGTTGGCGACCGGGTGTTAATGAGCGGAAAATGCGTGTTGTATATGCAAGGGGAGATAACCGTTTGAACATGTCAGAACCAGGATTTAGGGAGATTTAGAGGATTAAGAAGAAATAAAAAAGTCGTTCATCACCGAACGACTTTTAATTTATAAAGGCTCTTATCATTTTCTCCTAATCCTCAACATCCTACGAATCACGGTTCAGACAAAAACCTGCTTCTAATCTCTGGCGACGGAATCATGCAAGCTTCCTTCTTTCCAAACCATCTGTAACGGTTGCGGGCAATAAAATTGTAAATGCCATCTCTCAAAAAAGTTGGAACAATCCAGGCCAGTTGTGTCCACTTCCAGTACCAGGGCAATTTGCCGTACACCTTAATCCCTGCCGTCGATTTCTGGAAAATCTTTCCTTCTTCAATCAAAACAAACGATGCAAATTTTTTGGTTGGCAACCCATGTTTTTGCAACAACTGCTGGCCAGCTTCCGATTGAAGCGCCGCAAAACGAAAGACCTTTTTTTTATCCTGTTTAAGAATAAAGTTGATGCCCGCATTGCAGAAATTGCAAACGCCATCAAAGAGTATCACGGGATGATTCAGCTGTTCAGGAATAGTTGCCAAAATAAAAAGCATCCAACAAGTGGATGCTTCAAAATTAAGTAAGGATAGAACGCAGGCTGCTTACGCAAGGTTGTGAAACACCTTCTGCACGTCTTCGTCCTGCTCCAGTTTATCAACCAGTTTCAGCACTTCTTCTGCCTGCTCTTCTGAAAGAGAAACCGTTGTTGTCGGGATCCATTCCACTTCAGCACTCAGCGTAGCCAGACCTTTCTCTTCCAGTGCTTTTTGCATGGCGCCAAAATCGGTAAAGGCGCAACGCAGCACCAATACTTCTTCGCCGTTTTCGCCGGTACTTTCGCCCATTTCTTCCAGGCCGTGGTCAATCAGTTCAAACTCCAGGTCTTCTGTATTAACGCCTTGCGGGTTCAGTTTAAAAACACCCATTTTCTTAAACTGGAAGGCCACTGAACCGCTGTTGCCCAGCGCACCACCGCCTTTGTTGAAAATGGATTTTACGTTCGCTACGGTCCGCACATGGTTGTCGGTTGCGGTTTCCACCAACACGGCAACACCATGTGGTGCATAACCTTCGTATAAAATTTCGTCGTAGTTGGAGGTGTCTTTTCCCTGTGCTCTTTTAATGGCTGCTTCCACGCGGTCTTTCGGCATGTTTACGCTTTTGGCGTTTTGCATGGCTCGGCGCAAGGCGGGGTTGGTACCGGGGTCAGGACCGCCGGCTTTTACCGCAATCACAATCTCTTTTCCAACGCGGGTAAACTGTTTGGCCATGCGGTCCCAGCGGGCAAACATGGTGCTTTTTCTTACTTCAAATATGCGACCCATGAAATGTTTTAAGTTTAATGTTTAAGGTTGTTGGTACTACACGCTTTCATCACAACTTGTAGCTTGTGGCTAATTGCCTGCAGCCTTTCTTGTGGCGCAAATGTAAGGTTTGAAAAAGAAAAACCCTGCCAGACGGCAGGGTTCTGTCTTATGAAAAAGCGGTTTATTTCTTTCTTTCGAAATCATCTGCCGTTGGCAGAATATCGCTGAAGGCTCTGAGTTTGCTGTTCTTTTTGCTGTACAGGAAATAAACAACAAGGCCAATGAGCATCCAGAAGAAGGCAACCACCAGCGTACGGGTGTCGATGGCTACGATCATTCCCAAACAAATAACGGCACCAAGGATAGATACCACTGGCGCAGCCGGCGTTCTGAACGGACGTTTGATGTTTGGCTCTTTGCGGCGCAAAATCAATACGCCCAGGCTTACCAGCACAAAGGCAAACAGGGTTCCGAAGGAAGTTAAATCACCTGCTACGTGGCCTGGTACAAAAGCAGCGAACAATCCAACAAAAACAAACAGAATCCAGTTGGCTTTGTACGGTGTTTTAAATTTTGGATGCAGGTCGCCAAATGCTTTCGGAATCAAACCATCGTTACTCATGGTGTAGAAGATGCGGCTTTGTCCCATCAGCATCACCAGGATTACCGACGAGAAACCAGCAAGGATGGCAACAGTAACGGCCGTTGACAACCAGCTATAACCCGTCATGTACTGCGAAATGGCATAGGCAACAGACGCTTCGCGGCCTTTTTCCGGGTCAACGAAATCTTTCCACGGTGCTACACCGGTTAATACGTGACCGAATAGAATGTATAAGATGGTACAAACAACCAGCGAACCGAGGATGCCGATCGGCATGTCTCTTTTCGGATTTTTTGCTTCCTGGGCAGCGGTTGATACGGCATCAAAACCAATAAAGGCAAAGAATACAATGGCAGCACCGCCAAGTACACCGCCCCAGCCGTGTTTAAACACACCTGTGTAATTGGTGATTTCTTTGCCTGCGCTATCCAATACGGGAGCCGTGCCTTCCGGAATCAGGTACGGCGTGTGGTTCTCCGGCTTGATAAACTGCCAGCCCAGTACAATAAACAAGATAACAATCGCCACTTTAATGAATACGATGATGGCATTTACCATCGCACTTTCCTGCGTACCCTTAATAAGAAGCAACGTAAGTAATAACAAGATGATAAGTGCAGGCGCATTGATAATTCCTTTGTGAAGCACACCGGCCGTGTCGGTGAAACTTTCAAAAGGCGAGTGCGACCATTCGTATGGAATAGCCCCTCCTAATAGCTTGTTTAAATATTCACTCCAGGCAATAGAAACCGTGGCGGCTCCCAACGCATATTCCATGATCAGTGCCCAGCCAATAATCCAGGCAATGAGTTCGCCCATGGTTACATAAGAGTAAGCATAGGCACTACCGGCAATGGGAATCATCGAGGCAAATTCGGCATAACACAAACCGGCAAATGCACAACCAATGGCCGCAATAATAAAAGAAATGGTCACCGCAGGACCGGCCGCTTGTCCGGCAGCTGCCGCAGTACGTACAAACAGGCCCGCACCAATGATGGCGCCAATACCAAGGGCAACGAGGTTGCCTGCACCCAACGTTCGTTTCAGGCCTTTCTCGTTATCGGCCGCTTGTGCCAACACCTGATCGAGTGGTTTTTTGACAAATAAACTCATAAGTGATTGTTGATATTTAGTCAGATTAGGCGTGGAAAATAAAACATAAATCAATAAGCAAACGCAATTGTTTTACACAGCTACCGAAGCACCAAAGGAAGAAAAGTGTGATGGCTGCATTTTTTTTCCGATTTTCGGCGCTCTTATGCCGTTTTAAAAACAGGCAAAGCACAAGCTTTATTGTTTAAGGTTAAAAGTTGAATGTTTAAAGTTGATTGCCATCTGAATAATAGACGGTAAACCTTAAATGAAATTTGGCTTCGACTCTTAAGAAAACAGCAACTACAACAAACACACACTTGCGTATGAAGAAAGGCAACAGGCTGACAACGTACATTATTGCTTCGATGATTTTAGGCGTGCTGGTAGGGTATTTTGTGCATACGTCAACCGGGGAAACCTTCAAGACAGATTTTGCGAAGAACATTAAACTTCTCAGTACCATCTTTATCCGGCTGGTGCAAATGATTATTGCACCGTTGGTATTTACCACGCTGGTGGTGGGCATTGCCAAACTGGGCGATTTAAAAACTGTGGGCAGGGTAGGCGGGAAGGCCATTCTATGGTTCATCACCGCATCACTGGCTTCGCTGCTCATTGGGCTGGTGCTGGTAAATATTTTCGAGCCTGGTCAGTACATTGAACTCACGGTAAAAGACGAGGCAAGCCTGGCCGACCTGGCCAAAAAGCAACAGGGCTTCTCGCTGCAAAACTTCGTGGAGCATGTGATTCCAAAAAGTTTTGTAGAAGCCATGGCCACAAACGAAATTCTCCAGATCGTTATCTTCTCCATCTTC
>DATKHJ010000521.1:0-17121 GCA_035510335.1 Flavisolibacter sp.
ATGCAATTGTCAAGTGGACCGTGGCAGGCAGCGAAGCCGATGTGCTGCATTATGAAATTGAAGTAGCCAAAGGAAATGGCGCCTTGTCAACAAACAGTTTTGTTAAGATAGGCGAAGTAGTGGTTACAGGTAGTACAGGTACTGTGCAGTACAACTTTACAGATACAGAGTTGGGAAAAACAGGTGCCCGTTATTATCGCCTGCGCATTGTAAATGCGGATGGTTCGTTTAGCTATTCGGATGTGAAAGCTGTGGTGTTTAACAGCACCCTGGTTTGGCAGGTTTATCCTAATCCTTCGGATGGAAAATTCAATCTGGTTTACCAGCTAAACAGCAGCGAAGTGTTGCAGGCCGGGCTGTACGATGCAAAGGGAAGTTTGGTGAAAGAATACCGCAGCCAGGCCAGCGGGTTTCTACAAAAGCTCGGCATTGATATTAGTGCAAATAGTTATGCCAGCGGCCTTTACCTGTTGCGGGTAACGGTAAACGGACAACAACAATCGTTTAAGCTGTATAAACAATAAAGGCTTGATGAGCGAATGGCGACACGCTGCAAAACAGTAGGTTTTGCAGCGTGTCGCTTTTATTGCTTTATCCCTTTTACCAACCTTGTTTGGCTATGCCGGCTTTAATGGCGTTCAGGGCTTTTTCTTCGTTGCAAAGCGTTGTTAGCTTATTGCCTTTTCCATCGTGTCCCTGAACCATGTAGGCTCCTTTTGCAGTTTTCGTAATTACTGCATCCTGAATGGGTACACCTTTCTCTTTTGTTTTTACGTTGTAAGCTGTCAGCTTAATGTCCTCTGCCATACTGCAAAATTTTATGGTTATAGTGAAGTTTGTTGAACATGCAAGGCAAAACGAAGGCCAAGGTTTAACGATGAGACTGGTGAGGTTTGAGGTTTGAGGTTTGGAAACAAACTTTCTAAGATAGAATCGGATTGTATTTGCGGATCGGCTCCATCGGAGCCACACCTTGGTAGAGAAACATTGAAAGATTTTCCCTCGGCTCGGTAGGAGTCGGACATGCAACAATAGAGGGTCACGAAGAACACAAAGGGAGCACAACGACCACAAAGCTTTGTGCTCTTCGTGTAAACCTTCGTGCCCTTTGTGACCCAAAATGGTTGTAAAAGCGGCTAATCTTGGCTTTTGCAATCTTCCAATTTTGTTATCTTACTTCAATATCTCGTCAATCTGCCGCAATTCATCTTCGGTGAAATGGTAATTGCGCAGGCTTTTGGCAGAATCCAGCACCTGTTCCGGTTTGCTGGCGCCAATTACCACCGATGTAATCCGCGGATCTTTCAATACCCAGGCCAGCGACATTTGGGCCAACGTTTGGTTGCGTTGTTCCGCCAGCAAATTCAGTTGCTGCACTTTTAAAATCAGGTCGTCAGTAATGCCACTCGAATCCAGCGCACCATTGCCCCTGCCGCTGGCGGCACGGGAATCTTCCGGAATGCCTTTCAAATAGCGGTCGGTTAAAATGCCCTGCGCAAGCGAAGAAAAAGTGATGCAGCCAATGCCCGAATGATCCAGCACATCCAGCAAACCATGTTCAATATTTCTTACCAGCATAGAATACTTGGGCTGATGAATGAGCAGCGGCGTACCCAAATAGCTTAATACTTTGTAGGCTTCTTTTGTTTGCTCCGGCGTGTAGCTGGAAACACCTACATACAGAGCTTTTCCCTGTTGCACCAACTGGTGCAGGGCGGCCATTGTTTCTTCAATGGGTGTTTCCGGGTCGGGACGATGATGATAAAAAATATCAACATAATCCAATCCCATTCGCTTTAAACTTTGGTCGAGCGAAGCCACAAGATATTTCTTCGAACCAAAATCGCCGTAAGGCCCGGGCCACATAGGATAACCCGCTTTGGTGGAGATGATAACTTCATCGCGATAGGGCTTGAGATCTTCTTTTAAAATCTTACCAAAGGTTTCTTCGGCTGCGCCGGGCGGCGGCCCGTAATTGTTGGCAAGATCGAAATGCGTAATGCCGGAGTCGAACGCCGTATGTACAATGCTTCTGCATTTTTCGTAGTCGTCGGCCCGTCCGAAGTTGTGCCATAAACCTAACGAGAGTGCAGGAAGTTTGATACCGCTGTTGCCACAGCGCCGATACTCCATGTAAGCATATCGGCCGGGAGAGGGTTGGTAAGCCATGCGTTGAAGTTAAGGTATGAAAGGGATGTTGAATGCAGGGTGAGATAGAGATTGAGGCTAAGATTTAGATTAAGAGTAAGGAAAAATCCCAGGTGCATTCAATGCTCAATCTTAACCTCAACCTACTTCTTCGCAGGCGGACTGTAATCAAAGGGCAGCATTGTTCCTATCTTCTCCCACCATCCCCAGTAGCCGGAGTTTAACAGGTCTTCGGGATTGAAGTAAGAACCATTGCTGAAGATTTCAACCGGCCTGTTGTTGATCAGGTTTATTTCCGATGTCATGGCATTGCTGCTGCGTGGAAAAATTTCTTTATACTCCACCGGAACAGTTTTGTGTTTATATGTTACCAGCAGGTAATCGGCGAAATACATTCCCGCCACAACCGAATCAATCGCATACGCAATGCTGTCGCCGGAAAGAATGGTTTGTCCTACAATACTCATGTAATCATCCTGCCGTATTACCTCGTTGTAGTAATCCGTGCTGTCGTTGTGTGCGGGGAGAACCAGTCGCCCCAAACCATCCCTGCTCATTTTGGGTTTGTACACGGCTCTTACCCGTTGTTTTTCTGTGTTTGGTACTTTTTTTAATTGCCTTACTTCAAAGCCTTCTTCAATAATGCGGTTGCGGTAAACTGCCCGCATAAATTGCAGCATCGAGCCATAGTACACATCTTCACGGGCCTTTTCCCATTTGCGCTGTTTGCGATCGCTGCCCTGCATGTATTCAAAAAACGGGAAGCCGGCATACAGCAGGTAGCGGGCTTTAAAATCGTAGCGGAAGTTCTCCATCTGGTAGCTAATTCTGTAGCCAAGGGCATTGTTCTCGATGATAAGCGGCGCAATGGCAATCACCGTTAAGGCGTTGCTCTTTTTTGAATTGCGAAACTTCAATACCTCCGGGTTCACAAGGCGGCAATCGCGGCTGTATTCAGAAGTGCCGAGAAAATTATCCATGAACCATTTGCCCCATTTTTTCCAGCCATCTTTTTCATAGGGGTCAATAATTACCGCTTCCAGTTCCGGGGCTTTTTCTTTTAGGCGAATGGTAATGTTCTCTTCTGTTTCTGTTGCTGTAATGGATTGGCTGTGCGTAATAAAACCAATTGAAGAAACAATAAGGTCGAATTTGCCACTTGGAAGAGATAAGGCAAACCGGCCTTCGTTATCGGCCATGGTGCCAATGGAAGTGTTGTTTAAAAACACGCTGGCTTTTGCCACCGGTGTGTTTTTTTCATCCCACACAATTCCCTTCAATAATTTTTGGGCAGATGATGCCTGAACAAGCAACAAACAAAACAGCAGGTAAAAACATCTCATAACAGCATGATCAGTTTAGAAAATTAATCATCATTTGGAAACCATACCATCTTTTTGATGAATGGAAATAAAAAACCCCAAACAGAAATTCTGTTTGAGGTTGTAAGTATCGTGTAAAAGAAATTATCTGTGCTTAGCGAACCCTCTCTTTCAACGGGTTTGGAGAGGCCGTTTACACATCAATTCGTGCATACTTTGCATGGCTTTCGATGAACTCACGGCGTGGCGCTACTTCATCACCCATCAGCATGCTAAAGATGCGATCTGCTTCGGCGGCGCTTTCAATGGTTACCTGCTTCAGTGTTCTTGTTTCAGGGTTCATCGTTGTCAGCCACAATTGTTCGGCGTTCATTTCACCCAAACCTTTGTATCGCTGAATGTTTACACCGTCAGGATTGGTGCCACCCAATTTTGTAACCAGGGCTTTGCGTTGCTCTTCGTTGTACGCATATTCCTGCTCTTTGCCCTTCTTTACCAAATAAAGTGGTGGCTGGGCAATGTACACATAGCCTTGCTCTACCAGCTCTTTCATATAGCGGAAAATAAAGGTCAGAATCAGCGTGGCAATGTGGCTTCCATCCACATCGGCATCGGTCATGATAATAAGCTTGTGATAGCGAAGCTTGGCCAGGTTCAGGGCCTTCGGATCTTCCGGCGTTCCCACCGTTACACCCAGCGCCGTGTACATGTTCCTGATCTCTTCGTTCTCGTAAATCTTGTGCTCCATGGCCTTCTCCACGTTCAAAATTTTACCACGCAGCGGAAGAATAGCCTGGTAGCTTCTGTCGCGGCCCTGCTTAGCCGTACCACCAGCCGAGTCACCCTCCACCAGGTACAGTTCGCATTTATCAGGGTCACGTTCCGAACAGTCGGCCAGTTTACCGGGAAGACCGCCACCGCTCAGTACAGACTTGCGCTGCACCATTTCGCGGGCCTTTTTAGCAGCGGCTCTTGCCTGTGCGGCAAGGATCACTTTCTGAATAATGTTCTTGGCTTCTTTTGGATTTTCTTCCAGGTAAGATTCGAGCACACGGGCAACCGTTGTGTTTACAATACCGGCCACTTCGTTGTTACCCAGCTTTGTTTTTGTTTGTCCTTCAAACTGCGGCTCAGGCACTTTCACCGAAATGATGGCGCTCAATCCTTCGCGGAAATCGTCCCCTTCAATCGTCACTTTTGCTTTTTCAAAAAGCCCCTGCTCGTCGCCGTATTTTTTAAACACACGGGTTAACGCACTGCGGAAACCAGAAACGTGTGTACCACCTTCGATGGTGTTGATGTTGTTAACGTAGGAATAAATGTGCTCGTTGTAGCTGGTGTTGTAGGTCATGGCCACTTCCACGGCAACGTTGGCTTTTTCATCGCGGCCTTCTACGTACAAAGGCTTTGGCAACAGCGACTGGCGGCCGCCGTTGGTGTCCATCATTTCTACAAACTCGATAATACCACCTTCGCTGAAGAATGTTTTGGAATAAGTCAGGCCGGCTTCTTCGTCTTTTTCGCGAAGATCGTTCAGCGTAATGCGCAGGCCCCTGTTCAGAAAGCTCAGCTCACGCAGGCGGCTTTCCAGGATGTCTTTGTTGTAAACCGATGTGATGAAGATGGTGTCATCGGGCCAGAAGTGAACCGTGGTACCTCTTTTTTCGGTTACGCCAATTTCACGAACGGCATATTGCGGAACGCCAATGCGGTATTCCTGCTCAAATATTTTTCCTTCACGAAAAACATTGACGTGAAGAAGCTTGCTTAATGCGTTTACGCAGCTCACACCCACACCGTGCAAACCGCCGGAAACCTTGTACGAATCCTTGTCGAACTTACCACCGGCGTGCAGCACCGTCATTACCACTTCAAGGGCCGAACGGCCTTCTTTGGCGTGAATGCCCGTGGGGATACCACGGCCATCGTCTTCTACGGAAATGGAATTGTCTTCGTGTATGGTAACAATGATGTTTTTACAATGACCGGCAAGGGCTTCGTCGATGGAGTTGTCCACTACCTCGTAAACCAGGTGGTGCAATCCTTTTACGCCAATATCGCCAATGTACATGGCCGGACGCTTACGAACCGCTTCTAAACCTTCTAAAACCTGGATGGAATCAGCACCATAATTGGGGGCTACGGCAGGCGTCGGCGTTGTTGTCAACGAATCTAAAATATCACTCATTTTCAAGCTAAAATTTAAGCGCTCAACAAGCGCAAGTCTATTCGGGCAAATATACCGATTTCAGCGCTTTTAGCCGCCTTTGAATAGGTTAAAATATGGGGTGGAAATCTACCCGGCAAACCAACGCTTTTCTGTCACATTTGGTGGAAATACTGAGCCGTCTATTCGCTTCGAAGGGCCAACTGTTGCCTTGCTGCTTTGCGGGCCGGAATGTAAGCGGCAACAAGCGAAATAACCAGTACGGTAGAACCAACCAGCAGAAAATCCCAGGGATTGATTTTTACCGGGAAGTAGGAAATCAGGAAGGTATCGCCTTGCAGGGGAATGAGGTGAAAGTTAAGTTGCGCCAGCGCAATAAGCAGGGCCAGTAACATGCCTGTGCCACCGCCAATGGTTGCCAGCAACAGGCCTTCGCTTAAAAAAATGCCTTTGATAAAACCGCGGCTGGCGCCGATGGCATGCAGCACGCCAATGTCTTCGCGTTTTTCCAGCACCAGCATGGTTAGCGCACCAATCATGTTAAATGCCGCTACCACAAGAATGAGCGAAAGAATGGCATAGATCACCCATTTTTCCATTTGCATGATGGAGTAAAGGCTTTTGTTTTGCTCGTAGCGGGTTTGCACTTCGTAGCTGGTGCCCAGCAAACGTTGCAGGCTTTTTTGAAGGGCGGCATCATCTGCCCCTGCGGCAATAGATACTTCGGCAGCGCCGTAGGCATCGGCATCCAGTCCAAGCATGTTTTTGACAAAGCCAAGATTGGTGAGCACATACTTGTTATCAAAATCCTGCTGAATAACGAACGTGCCAGAAGTGTTAACCGTGTCGGTTGCAAGCGAGCGGATGGGGTCCGATAAATCTACTTCGCCTTTGCGTGGCAGGTAAACGGTAAGCGGAAAAATATTGCGGTCACTTTGCACGGCAACGGCGTTTTCAATGCCGGCGCCCAATACCAGCAGCGGTTGCTCTTCGGTGCCGGTATTAAATTCACCAATCACGATGTGTTCCGGTACAGCGGTTACTTTTCCGTAAGAGCTATCCACGCCTTTCAACGTGATCATGGATTGTGCTTCGCCGTTCTTTAAAAAAGCCCGTTCTTCCACCACCAGCGAAACAGCGTTTACGCCTTTTACGGCGCGGATTTTCTGCAGTTGCTCCTGGGTAAGCGTTAATTGTTTGCCGGAGGCCGGAATCACTTTTAAATCGGGGTAGAAGGAAGAATACAAACCTTTCACCAGGTCTTCAAAGCCGTTAAAAACACTCAGCACCAGAATGAGCGCTGCCGTGCCAAAAAGCATGGCTACAATGCTGATCCACGAAATGATGTTGATGGCATTGGTGTTTTTTTTTGCTTTGAAATAGCGCCAGGCGAAGAGGAAGGTCATTCGGTGGTTGATAAGTTAATTGGTTAATGAGTTAATAGGTTGATTGGGTTATTACTGGTATCAGAGACACTTAGTAACTTATTAACCTATTAACTTTCCTCATCCTGCTTTTTTTCGTCCTCTTTCTTGATCTTATCAAAAAGTTCTTCCATGCGGAAGACATGATCCAATGTATCATCCAAGAAGAACTTCAGCTCGGGAATGCGCCGCAGCTGGTGCTTTACGTTCGCTGCCAGTTCTTTTTTTACTTCCCACTGGCGGTCTTCTATTTTTTTCAGAATTTCTTTTTTATCGGCCGCGTTGTAAATGCTTAAGTAAATTCTTGCTTCCAGTAAATCGGGGGTGATTTTTACGCTGGATACCGAAACCATTCCGCCGTTAACAAACGATAATCCAAGGCGTTGAAAGATGGCGTTGATCTCTTCCTGGATCAATCCGCTCACCTGTTTTTGCCGTTTTCCTTCCTTCATAATCTAACATTTAATTAGTAGCGCCGCCAAAACCGGGGCTTCGGCAGACGCTGTAAAAGTAGTTACTTTGCCCCTTTCCAAAATTGGGCCTATGGCCATCGTATGAAGAAGTACGCAAGAGTTTTTAAATATTTAGGCCAGTACAAAGGCGAAGCCTTCCTCTACATTCTTTTTATTTTATTGTCCATTATTTTTTCGCTGGTGTCGCTGGGTATGCTGATGCCTTTCCTGGAAATGATTTTCAATGCGGGGAAACAAGGCTTTTTTGGCGACTCCTCCAATCCTGTGGTAAACTTTATCCGAAGGCTGCTGGAGGAAAGCCGGAACACCCGTGGGGAAGTTGCAACCCTGGGTGTCATCTGCGTTCTCATCATTGTTTCAATTCTTTTCAAGAACCTTTTTCTTTACCTCGCTTTATACATTTTAAACCCGTTAAAGAACAAGATTGTTAACCGGTTGCGCAACGAGTTGTACGAAAAAGTGCTGCAACTTCCCATTGGTTATTTTACCGAAAAGCGCAAAGGCGATATCATCAGTCGCATTACAAATGACGTAGGCGAAGTGGAAGGATCGGTAGTGGGAACGCTGGAAGGATGGGTGCGTGACCCGTTGACCATCCTAGTTACATTGGGAACCCTGTTTGCCATCAGCTACCAGTTAACCTTGTTTGTATTGCTCTGCATTCCCATTGTGGGTTTTGTCATTGGCCGCATCAGTCGCAGCCTGAAAAAAGGCTCGTCTGACCTGGCCCACCTGAGCTCCGATTCGCTGTCGGTGCTGGACGAAACGCTGGGCGGTTTGCGGGTGATTAAAGCGTTTAACGCCGAACCACTTTTGCGCAACCGCTACCTGGAAATCAATCACCGCATGGTAACGGCAAAAAATAAACTGGGCTTTCGTCGCGACCTCGCCTCTCCTGCATCGGAGCTGATGGGCGTGATGATCTTTACTTCCATTTTGTTTTTTGGCGGACGGTTAATTTTGAGCGGCCAGTTTGATCTTACCGGCTCGCTGTTTATTGCCTACCTGGGACTGTTTTACCAGCTGATCAATCCTACAAAAACCTTGTCTGCTTCGTTCAGCAACATGGCAAGAGGCACAGCAGCCATTGAGCGCATTGAAGAAATATTGAACACCAAAAGTGCAGTGGACGATAATCCCAACGGCAAAAAGCTTGATTCGTTTTCCGACAGCATTGAACTGCGCAATGTAAACTTCGATTACGATGGCGTGCCCATTTTAAAGAACATCAACTTAAAAGTGGCAAAGGGCAAAACCGTTGCCCTGGTGGGTTCTTCCGGGGCCGGTAAAAGTACACTGGCCGACCTGGTGCCACGCTTTCATGATGTAAGCAGCGGCGAGTTGCTGATTGATGGCGTGAATATTAAAGAGTATTCGCTTCGCTCGGTAAGAGATCACATCAGCATTGTTACACAGGAACCCATTCTTTTCAACGATACCATTGAAGCAAACATTCGCCTGGGCAAACAGGAAGCTACGCAGGAAGAAGTGGAGGCTGCGGCAAAAGTGGCCAATGCCTACAATTTTGTTCACCTGAAAGAAAACGGTTTTCTCTCCAATACCGGCGACAGGGGCACAAAGCTGAGTGGCGGCGAACGCCAGCGCCTCACCATTGCCAGGGCCATTGTAAAGAACCCGCCGATTTTGATTTTGGACGAAGCAACATCTTCTCTTGATACAGAAAGCGAACGCTTGGTGCAGGATGCTATTAACAACATGATGCAGAACCGCACGTCGATTGTGATTGCGCACCGCTTGTCAACCATTCGCCACGCCGATGAAATTGTGGTGCTGCAAAAAGGGGAGATTGTTGAACGCGGCACGCATGATGAATTGCTGCAAAAGCAGGGTTATTATTACCGGTTGGTGCAGATGCAGGAGGTGAAGTAAAAACCCCCTGTCCCCCTAAAGGGGAGACTTAGGTGGAAAAGACTTTTCGATCTTTTGCTTTGTCTTTAGTGAATGTTTTTCTTCTTGAGTGATAGTGTTTAAAGCGTAGAAGCATGCCATCCAACAAGACTTCAGCGGAAATACAAAAGCTGGTTACACAATAACCAGCTTTTGTATTTATGAAGAGTGAAATATGGAATGCCTGATAGGTCTAAGTCCCCCTTTTAGGGGGACAGGGGTTTTACTTCAATACTTCTCTTGAAATCACCAGCTTTTGTATTTCACTTGTGCCTTCGCCAATGGTACACAGCTTTGCATCGCGGTAATGCTTCTCTACGGGGAAGTCTTTGGTGTAGCCATAGCCGCCAAAAACCTGCACGGCATCGTTGGCAACTTTTACCGCCACTTCGCTTGCATAATATTTTGCCATGGCTGCCTGCTTCGTCATGGGCAGGTGTTTTTCTTTTAAATCGCAGGCCTGCAGCGTTAGTAAATCGGCTGCTTCAATTTCAGTAGCCATATCGGCTAGTTTAAAAGAAATGCCTTGAAAAGATGAAATGGGTTTATCAAACTGGTGGCGCTCCTGCGCATATTGCAAGGCGGCTTCATAGGCGCCTTTGGCAATGCCCAGCGAAAGAGAGGCAATAGAGATGCGACCGCCATCCAGCACTTTCATGGCCTGCTTGAATCCATCACCCACTTCACCTAAACGGTTAGCGTCAGGAATTACGCAGTTTTCGAAAATCATTTCGGCTGTTTCGGAGGCACGCATGCCTAATTTGTTTTCCTTCTTACCACCACTAAAACCGGCTGTTCCTCTTTCTACCACAAAAGCAGTTGCGTTGTTCTTAGCACGGGGTTCACCTGTGCGACAAATCACCACGGCAATGTCGCCGCTGCGGCCATGAGTAATCCAGTTTTTGGTGCCGTTGATGATCCAGTTGTCGCCGTCTTTTGTAGCGGTGCATTTCATGTTGCCTGCATCAGAGCCAGTATTGGGTTCGGTTAATCCCCAGGCGCCAATCCATTCGGCGGTGGCCAGTTTGGGCAGCCAGCGGCTTTTTTGCTCTTCGTTGCCAAAGGTGAGAATATGCCCGGTGCAAAGCGAGTTGTGTGCCGCCACACTCAGGCCAATAGAGCCATCCACTTTGGAAATTTCTTCAATGATGGTTTTGTATTCGAAGTAAGAAAGGCCGGCGCCGCCATATTGTTCGGGTACCAATACACCCATCATTCCCAGTTCGCCTAATTGTTTAAAAATATGAACAGGAAATTCCTGGCTTTCGTCCCATTCCATCACATGGGGCTTGATGTTTTGCAGGGCAAAATCACGGGCTGTCTGCGCTACCTGCGCAGTAATTTCAGCGGTTTCAAAATTCATGTAGCAAATCGTTTAAGCCGGCGAAGATAGTATGGGAACCATGATTTGGGTGGATTTGAGCGATTGATAGAAAATGATAACAGTCTTGTATGAATTAAGAACCATTTTGTAAGGAATGAGGCTGTTATTTCCCCACCAATCTCAATAATCCCATAAATCGTGGTTCAGACAGTCGTGGTTCAGAAAGGCTCAAACTTCTAACACCAGTCCATCGTACCCCAAATGAATACCGGGTGGCAATTCTTTTTCAATAACCTCGTGTTTGCCAAGCTGGTGAGAGATGTGGGTAAAGTAGGCTTGGGGTACCTGTAATTCGTTTACCAGCGCAATGGCTTCGTCAAGCGTATAATGCGAAATGTGTTTTTCCTTGCGCAGCGCATTTACAATTAAGATTTTGCTGCCCCTGATCTTTTCTTTTTCTTCTTCGTCAATGCGGTTGGCATCGGTGATGTAAGTAATGTCGCCAAACCGAAAAGCATACACCGGCATCTTCATGTGCCATACTTCAATGGGAGTTACCGGAACATCACCAATAAAAAAAGGGTCAAGGGTGATTTCGTTCAATTCCAGCTCCGGCACGCCGGGGTATTTTTTGTCGGCAAACGCATAGGCAAATTCCCGCATCACTGCATCCAGCGTCATGCTGTTGCCATAAAGCGGCACTGATTTTTGCTGAAAGAAATTAAAGGCTCTTACATCATCCAGCCCGGCAATGTGGTCTTTGTGCGGATGGGTAAATAAAACTGCATCCAGTTTTTGTGCACCAATGCGAAGCATCTGGTAGCGAAAGTCGGGAGTGGTATCAATAACAATTGTGGTAGAAGGCGATTCTACCAATATGCTGGAGCGAAGCCGTTTGTCTTTTTTATCAGGCGATGTACACACAGCGCACCGGCAGGCAATCATGGGAACACCGCTGCTGGTACCGGTGCCAAGAAAAGTTATTTTTAATGGGGGAGTGGTCACGGGAGGAAGTTAATACGTTAATTAGTTACTAAGTAGATAGGGTGTGACAATTGTCGTGTTCAATTACTTATCAACCTATAAACATATTAACTATCTCCTCCTTCCTGGGCTGCCTCGTAGCGGTTCATAATATCGGTGTACCATTTTTTGCTTTCGGGAGTCAGCGCCTCGGCATCTATTTTCAGTTGCGGCACCAGGTCAATTAAGGTGTTGATGCGGCCTTCCAGTTGAAGAAATTTATTCAGCACCACTACTTTTTTGTCTTCCAGAATGCAAAACCCGCTTTGAAAAGAGCCGCGTTCGTAGCGAACAATGTAGCCGCTCTCTTCAATCATTTTATCAATCTTGTCGAGTGTTGTTTGTGTGTATTTCATAATCCCCCTGTCCCCCTGAAGGGGAGACTTAGGCCTATCAGGCATTCCGGTTTGCCAAACCAATTTTGGCAAAGACTAATAGGCATATTTTATTTTATAGTGAACGAATGACGTTTTACCTAACTGCAAAAATAATGTCTTTCTCCTCCTAAGTCTCCCTTTCAGGGGGACAGGGGGTATCACCTGCTCACCATCTGCACTACCGGTACAATCATTTCTTCCAGGCTAACGCCGCCGTGCTGAAACGTGTTGCGGTAATAGTTCACGTAGTGATTGTAATTGTTCGGATAGCAGAGAAACACATCTTCGCCGCCAAAAATGTACGATGAATTAATGGTTGGCGATGGCAGTCCAATCTCCTTTGGTTCGCGGTAAGCCAGTACCTCTTTCGGATCGTAATTCAAGTTGCGGCCATGCTTATATCGCAGGTTGGTTGTTGTTTGTTTATCGCCAATCACCTTCACCGGTGTTTTTACCCGAACGCTGCCATGGTCGGTTGCCAATACAATTTTTACATTCTTATCGGCAATGCGTTTCAGTGCCTGGTGCAGCGGCGAATGCTCAAACCAACTGGCTGTAATGCTGCGGTAGCTTACTTCATCACCAGCCAGCTCTTTCAATACTTCCATTTCGGTACGGGCATGCGAAAGCATGTCAACGAAGTTGTACACAATTACATTCAGGTCGTTGTTTAGCAGGTTGTGCACATTGTTCACCAAATCCAAACCTGCCTGGTTGTTTAACACCTTGGTATATGAAGTGCGCAAGTCGCCTTTGCCCAGGCTTTTCAACTGGCCTTTAAAAAATTCTTCTTCAAACAAATTTTTACCGCCTTCCTCATCATCGTTTCGCCATTGCTGCGAATATTTCTTTTCAATATCAATGGGAAGAAGCCCGGAGAAAATGGCATTGCGGGCATAATGCGTAGCAGTGGGTAAGATGCTGTAAAACGTATCTTCTTCTGCCAGCCGGAAGCTTTCCAGAAAGATGGGCATAATGGTGCGCCACTGGTCAAAACGCAGGTTATCGATAAGCACAAAAAAAGTAGGAACGCCTTTTTCAAGAACAGGCATTACTTTCTCTTTTATCAGTGTATGCGACATTACCGGCCCTTCTTTTGCGCCGGGCTTTACCCACGATGAATAGTTTCGTGAAATAAACTTGAAAAATTCCGTGTTGGCTTCCTGCTTCTGGCTTTGAAACACTTCCTGCATTTCCGGACTGTCGCTGCGTTGCAGGCTTAGTTCCCAGCGCACCAGCTCTTTGTAAATACCCATCCACTCATCGTAGTTGGGATTGGAGTTGAGCGCCATAAACAGGTTGCGAAATTGTTGCTGGTAGGCTGTGGTGGTTTTCTCCGCCACCAGGCGGCGGTTGTCGATGATTTTTTTCAGCGATAGCCAAACCTGGTTAGGGTTGACAGGTTTAATCAGGTAATCCGAAATCTGGCTGCCGATGGCTTCATCCATCAGGTTCTCGGTTTCGTTTTTGGTAATGAGTACGACGGGTATTTGGGCATTTATCTCTTTAATCTTCGACAGCGTTTCCAATCCCGTAATGCCGGGCATGGTTTCATCCAGCAGTACCACATCTACAATGTTTTCTTTCACGTAATCGATGGCATCAAAACCATTCGTTAGCGTTTGTACATCGTATCCTTTATTTTGTAAAAACTTTTTCTGCGATTGTAAACTTTCGATCTCGTCATCTACCCAAAGAATTTTTGCTAACGACATATCTTGTACAATTTTTGCGTGTAACTGCTGTCAAATTAATTTACCAATCTTTCTCTCTTTCTTTTTAATGCCAAAGCCGGCCCGTATCGTAAGCTGCGCATTCTGCCCCTGCAGTTCAGGCAGTGAACTGTTTCGGAAGGCGGGAATGTTATAACTCCCTACAATTCCAAACCTTCCTACACCAACGCCCAACTCCGGCCTCAGTTTTAAATTTCCCTTTTCAAAATCGGTATAGTAAACAAGGGAGAAGCCAATAGCTGCCAGCGCATGCACAAAGCATCCTAATTTGGTTCCAAAAATGCGTTTGTTGCCGTTTAGAAGAATTTCTTCTGAAAGATAAACACCCACACCCGACACAGCATGCCTGGAATAATGGTACCTGCCCTTGCCGATTCCGATTTCAAGATACCGCAATGTTTCCTTTTCCTTGCCTGCCCAGTTGCCCTGTACATTAAAACCCAACCATAGGTCGGTTGATTCTTCTTCCCTGAACAAAAGTTTGCGCCGTGCCAGTGAGTCTTGCGTTAAGCCAGTAATGGTTAAAAACAAGAGCCCTATAATAAAGAAGATGCGCAAAGCTGATTTCGTGGTGATATTTGTAAAAATATGGCAAATACTCCCCGCAAGATTATCAATGACCCTGTGTATGGCTTCATTACAATTGATGATCCGCTGATTTTTGAAATCATTTCGCACCCTTATTACCAACGCCTGCGGCGCATTCACCAAATGGCGTTTGCCTCGCTGGTTTACCCGGGTGCGGTGCATACAAGGCTGCACCATTCACTGGGTGCATATCATTTAATGGGACTGGCGCTGAACGAACTCCGCAATAAGGGAGTAGAAATTACGAAAGAAGAAGAATTAGGGGCGAAGATTGCCATTCTGCTACATGATATTGGCCATGGGCCTTACTCGCATGCGCTGGAAAGAAAGCTGATCAAAGGGGTGCACCACGAGGATATTTCCATGCTCATTTTACAATTGTTGAATGAGCAGTTTGGCGGACAACTGCAAACGGCCATTGAAATTTTTAGCGATGAATATCCAAAGCCTTTTCTTCATCAACTAGTATCCGGACAATTGGATGTTGACCGCATGGATTACCTCACACGGGATTCGTTTTTTACCGGTGTAGTGGAAGGTGCTATTGGTTACGACCGCATTTTAAAAATGCTTGCCGTGCACAACGGTGAGTTGATGATAGAAGAGAAGGCCATCTTTACGGTAGAAAAATTTTTGGTTTCACGCCGGCTGATGTACTGGCAGGTGTACCTGCATAAAACAGTGATGGCGGCGGAGAAAATGCTGGTGCGAATTATTGAACGGGCCAATGAATTGCTGGCAGCCGGCATTGAGTTGCCGATGGCTTCTTCCAATCTCAGCTTCTTTTTAAAAGAACACAAACCCGATGGAAAGTTTGTAAAGCACCTCGAAAAATTTGCGCAGCTGGATGATACCGATGTAATGTGCACCATTAAAAACTGGTGCGGTCATTTTGATAAAGTATTGTCACGGCTAAGCAAGGGCTTAGTGGAAAGAAAGCTGCTGAAAATTAAGTTTGCGCCGGAGCCGTTTGATACGCTGTTGGTAGAATCGCTGCGGAAGGATGTGGCGCAAAAGCTAGGCATTACTGAAACAGAAGCTGCGTATTTTGTATTTACCGGCGAGGCTGTGAATACAACGTACAATCCCGCCGACGAACACATTAAGATTTTGTACAAGGATGGTACGGTAGCCGATATTTCGAAGGTTGACAATGCCCTAATACACCAGCGGTTGTCAACGCCTGTTAAAAAATACTACCTTTGTTACCTTAAATAAAAGGGTAATACGAACGAGAAAAGTCAAAATAGTCATAATAAGTACCTGCTATTGTTCGTTTGAGTTTTTTTTATCCTGACATTTGTTTTTATATGTCCTGTTATCAGGACTTTTATTTGTAAACCTATGCAGTTTTCAGCCGCGCAGATCTCAGTTTTGGTTAATGGGAAAATAGAGGGGGACGCAAACGCTACCGTGTCGTCGTTCGGAAAAATTGAGGAAGCGCAGGAGGGGCAACTAACCTTTCTGGCCAATCCCAAATACGAAGATTTTTTATATACTACCAATGCTTCCATCGCCATTGTGAACGAAGGCTACGAACTCCGCGAATCGGTGAAGCCAACGTTGGTAAGGGTGAACGATGCTTATTCTGCGTTTGCACAGCTTCTGAGCAAATACCAGGAGATGGTAACGCAGCAATTAAAAGGTATTCAGCAGCCTTCTTATATTTCGCCATCGGCAAAAATTGCCGATGATGTTTACATTGGCGCCTTCAGCTACATCGGCGAGAATGTGCGGGTGGAATCGGGAACAAAAATTTTCCCTAATTCCTACGTTGGTGATAATGTCACTATCGGTAAGGCATGTATGATTCATCCCGGCGTAAAAGTTTACCACGATTGCGAAATTGGCAACTACGTAAACATTCATGCAGGTGCTGTCATTGGGTCCGATGGGTTTGGTTTTGCACCGCAGGCAGACGGCTCATTTAAGAAAGTGCCACAGATTGGAAATGTTGTGATTGAAGACCATGTGGAGATTGGCGCAAACACAACCATTGACCGGGCCACCATGGGCTCTACATACATTAAGGCAGGTGCCAAACTTGATAACCTCATTCAGATTGCACACAACGTTGAAGTGGGTAACAGCACCGTGATTGCTGCCCAGGCAGGTGTAAGCGGTTCAACTAAAATCGGCAACAACGTAATGATTGGCGGCCAGGCTGGTTTGGTGGGGCACATTCAAATCTCTGATGGCGCCAAGATAAATGCCCAAAGCGGTGTGAGCAAATCCATTAAAGAACCGTACAGCGCTGTAACCGGCTCCCCGGCCAGCGATTATACCAGTGCACTACGCAGCCAGGCGGTGTTTAGAAATTTGCCACAGTTGGAAAAACGCATCCAGGAACTAGAATCTATTATTAAGCAATTAATGGAAGAGCGGGTGTGACGAGCCATCCTGTCCCCCTAAAGGAGAGACTTAGGTCGAAAAGACTGCTAGTTTTTCTTTATTAGATTTAATGAAACGGCTTTGTTCCATCTTGCTCAATTGAGTTCTCGAACGTACAAGAGTGATTATTTTTCTTTTCTTTTAGTAGAAGAAAAGAAAATATCAAATCAGAGATCGCAACAGACGTTCAATAGAAAAGAAAAAGCTGGTTAACTACTAACCAGCTTTTTTTCCATGATACTT
>DATKHJ010000522.1:0-2977 GCA_035510335.1 Flavisolibacter sp.
ATGTAAAAGGCACGGCCCAGAACACAAAGGCTCAGCAACACCACACCGAGAAAACTCAGGTAAGCCCGCCACAATATGTCCTTTTTAATCTCCACGTCTGCTTTGCGTTGGTTTATGTTTAATTACAAGATGTCAAAAACCAAAATCCAGAGTGCCTTCACACTATTCTGACTCGCTGCTATCGATCAGAATTGTTGGCTCTTCATTTAACTCAGTTAAGCCCAGGGGCTTTACCATTTCCACCATCTCACTTTGCCTGCTTCTGAGCAATACATCGCCGGTGACAGATTTGTATTCGCCCTGCAAATCTTTCAGCTCATTTGTGGCCCTGCCGATCCTGCGAATGGTCTTATCGGCATTGTGCCCGTTATAGATGTAGATCACGGCTAAAGCTGCCAGGAAGAGGAAAAAAGGAACTTGTTTTACAATGGCCTGATAACTCAGCCACCGGTTCAACTTCAACACCTTCTTTTTATTTTCCATACAGCATCTGGTTAACTGTTATCAATAGATCTGGATTCAATTTTAGTTGACAGTTTTCAGTTTGCATCGCTATTTGCTAACTGCCAACTTTTAACTGCTAACTCTATTTCTTTTCGGCCACCCGAAGCTTTGCGCTTCTTGACCTTGAATTTCTTTTTTGCTCTTCCGCCGATGCCACGATCGGCTTTTTGTTCACCAGTTTTAACTGGCTAACTTTTGTTGTCATCACAAACGGATTCTCTTCCTCTTCTTCAAACGTTCCGGCCTTAAAAAACACTTTCACCAACCTGTCTTCAATGGAGTGAAAGGTGATGATAGCCGCCCGTCCGCCACTCTTCAACACCCCCGGAACCTGCTCCAGCAACTCTCTCAACGCCCCCGTTTCATCATTCACTTCCATGCGCAAGGCCTGGAAAACCTGGGCGAAATATTTGTTCGGATTGCCCTTCACAATTTCACTCACCGCATTTTTAAAAGCGGCAATGGTTTGCATTGGCGCAATCTTTCGCTTCTCCACAATTGTTTTGGCCAGCGTTTTCGAATTGGTCACTTCGCCATACTGCTCAAACAACTTGTGCAGGTCGGCTTCGCTGTACGAATTCAAAATGCCTGCAGCCGTTTTCTCCTGCCGCTGATCCATTCGCATGTCAAGCGCCGCATCAAACCGGATAGAGAAACCGCGACCGGCTTCGTCAAATTGGTGGCTACTCACGCCTAAGTCGGCCAGCAGGCCATCCACTTCTTTGATGCCATTCAGTCGCAAAAAGCGCTGGAGGTGACGAAAGTTGTGCGGCACAAAAACCACCCGCGGATCATCCGGCAGGTTTTGCTTTGCATCGGCATCCTGGTCAAAGGCCACGAGCTTTCCCTTCTCATCAAGCTTTTCTAAAATTGCTCTTGAATGGCCGCCGCCGCCGAAGGTGCAATCCACATAAATCCCTGACGGATTGATGTGAAGCCCCTCAATCACTTCGTGCAGCAAAACAGGAACGTGGTAAGCGGAAGAAAAATCGCTTTCAGTTTCTTTCTTCATCTACTGCTCCCCGCCTCCCATTACTTTTTGCGCCAGCGAACTGAATTGTGTTGGCGAATAGTTATCAAAGAACTCCTGGTAGCTTGCTTTCGACCAGATTTCAATCTTGTCAACACCTGATGTCAGCACGATGTCTTTTTCAAGACCGGCATACTCACGCAGGTTTGGCGGTAGCAACAGCCGGCCCGCCGAATCAATCTCCACTTCCGTAGCACCGTTCAGGAAAAAACGAACGAAACTGCGCACCTCCGGGTCAAATGTGTTCAATGCACTAATCCTGTTGAAAACCGGCTCCCAGCTTTGTTTTGGGTAAAGGCTCAGGCATTTCTCGAAACCACGGTTGATCACAAAATGCGTATTTTCACCCTCCGGCAATTGCTTCTTTAAGCCAGCCGGGAGTAAAAAGCGACCTTTTGCGTCCAACGTAACTTCAAATTCGCCAAGGAAACCCGCCATTATCAATTGGTTAGGACAAGAAGTTTAAGATTTGACACAAAATAACACTTTTTACCACTTTTGATAAGCAATTTCGGTTGCTATACTTATCCACTATTGCCCTTTTCGACGAAAGCCTGTTGGACACTGCGTTTCACGCAAAAACCTTTTCGACGAAATTTTTTTGATGTGTATAGACTGTGGATAACGGTGGATAAACCGGGAGTAATTCACATTTACTAATTTTTAAATGCCGCAGTTAGCCGCATGCAGATAAAACCTGAAGAAATCCTGATACAGGATTATACGTACAACCTCCCGAACGAGCAGATTGCACACCATCCCCTGCCAAAAAGAGACGATTCAAAGCTGTTGGTGTATAAAAGTGGGAGAATGGAGGACAGCCGCTTTTTTCATCTTCCCGAACATTTGCCGGAGAACAGTTTGCTGGTGCTGAACAACACAAAAGTGATTGAAGCCCGGATACTATTTAAAAAGCCCAGCGGCGGCGTGATTGAAATTTTCTGTCTGCAACCGCACCAGCAAAGCATGGAAACCGCCCTGCAACAAAAAGGCAGTTGCCAGTGGCAATGTATGATTGGCGGCGCATCGAAATGGAAAGCCGGGCAGGTATTGGAAAAGCAGTTGCTTGTTGATGGCAAACCGGTGGTGCTTCAGGCCAGGTATTTGGGTAAGATAGAAGATGCCTTTGTGATTCAGTTTGACTGGCAGCCGGCCGATCTTTATTTTGTCCAGGTAATTCACGCTGCAGGAGCCATTCCCCTCCCGCCATATATCAAGCGCAGCGCAGAAGACGTGGACGCCGAACGCTACCAAACGATCTTTAGCAAACACGAAGGATCGGTGGCAGCGCCGACCGCGGCCCTGCATTTTACAGAAGATGTTTTTGAAAAGCTGCAGCAAAAAGGAATTGACAAGGCCTTTGTCACGCTGAACGTAGGAGCAGGAACTTTTAAGCCGGTGAAGAGCGAATCGATTGCCGGCCACCACATGCACGGCGAAGAT
>DATKHJ010000523.1:0-4884 GCA_035510335.1 Flavisolibacter sp.
GATTTCTGTTTTCTTCCATAACACAAATTTTATTGGGTAATCAATAGAGGCATCGCAACCTCAGGAGAAGTGTCGTAAAAACTATGCCGGGGTGCTGTTTCAGGGCCTATGGGGTACAGCCGGTGGCGCCATTGCCATTTACGCAAAACGAGGCGAGGAAACGGACGAGGAATTGGGCTAGCATATCACAAACAGTCTACACAAGGGCTTAAAAATCGATTTTTAAGCCCTTTTTTTATCTTCACCCACCATGTTCATTACGCTTTTACAGGTTTTGTTTGTGCTGACGCTGATTGTAGTGATTATTCTTTTTGTTTTTCAGCCCAAACGTGCAGAAGGTTTTGTGTTGCCGCCAAACTATGCAGAAATACTGCACGATTATGTTCCGTTTTATGCCGGGCTTGACGAGGCGGAGAAAAAGCAGTTTGAAGCCCGCTTGCAAAAGTTTTTAACCGCAGTAAAAATCACCGGGGCAAATGCCGAAGTGGAAGACCTTGACGTGTTGCTGATAGGTGCGGCGGCCATTATCCCCGTGTTTTACATCCGCGATTGGGAGTACATTAACCTCCGTGAGATTTTGCTTTATCCCGGCCACTTCAATACCGACTTTGACCAGGGCGGAACCGACCGCACCACAGCGGGCATGGTGGGCACCGGTCATTTGCAAAACGTGATGATTCTTTCGAAATGGGATTTGCGGCAGGGATTTGTAAACCGCCGCGACAGCCGCAACACGGCCATTCATGAGTTTGTACACCTGGTGGATAAAATGGACGGAACACTGGACGGCATCCCTGAAATTTTGCTGGAGCGGAAATATGTTCCGCAGTTAGCAGCCTTGTTGCAGCAAACGATGAACGAAATCCGCGAGGGACGTTCCGATATTGACCATTACGGTGCTACCAGCCCGGTGGAATGTTTTGCCGTGGTGGCTGAATATTATTTTACCCAGCCGGAAATCTTTTCGCAAAGGCACCCCGAACTACACACCATTTTGCATCGCATCTTCGGGAAACGGTAAAATAGAGCCGCCTTCTTACAAATGATTTTTTGAATTGAAGAAGGAAGCGTATCATTCTTCTTCAATTTCTCAACGCAGAAATACGTTTGCCTTTTTTCTTTCCACAACAAAAGAGCTAAGCCTTTAAAGAAGTCTATTGAAAAACAAAGGGTAAGCTACCCGAACGCCGGCCATGCGGCGAGTTACACACAAATTGCAGAAAATAACACCGCTATCGTAAAAACCCCTTGCAGAAGTGCGAAAGCCCTTTTATGTTTGCCCTCGTAGAGCATCCAATACCTGCTGAAAAACGAATAATACCGTATCCGAAAACTGTCTTCCCCCCACGAAGCCATTTTTTTACGGCTGTTATTTATCCTGACAAACTGATTGATCGAGTCCTCTAAGCCAACAAACAATTTTGCTGACCAAAATCTGATAAGTGAAGTACAGCTTTTTTCTTGCTGTTTCGATTGCCTGTTCTGTTGGAACATCGAATGCCCAGACCGTTCAAAACTTTGATTCGGTAAAGAACCTGAATGCCCTTACCGAGAAATGCTGGCAGTTATTAGGCGTTACCCTGCACAAAATACCGGCTGCAAGCGAGGCATCGCTGGCGGTAAACGCCGCTTCTGTCGGCGGTAAGGCATGGGTGTACACTCCTTTTGCCGATCTCACTACTTCTTCTGCCATCAATTTTACGTTTCAACTGGCTAATAAACTCTCGGCCAATGCTACCCGTACGCTGGCCGTTCACCTGGCCGGTATTGATGGCAGCATGGTACATGTGGGAAACATGACGCTGAATGCCCAGTCGCAAACCACGGCCTATGCATTTGCGGGCAAGTCGCCGGCAACGGGTGTGCGCCGGGTGGTGATTGAAATAACCGCGTCCGGCGATGATATGGAGCCGCTTTACCTCGATAATTTTTCCATTGGCGGCGCCTTCAACTACAATCCGCCTTATTGGTGCAAGGACAGGGCAAACGGCACCACCACCATTCATTACCTGAAAGTTTTCCAGGGCCTGTTATCCGGCGACCGTGTTCAATTACTATGGACAGTGGCCGAAAATGAAAACAACCAGTTTTTTGAAATAGAACGCAGTACCGATGGACAGGAGTTTCAGAGTGCAGCCATTATAAAAGCAACCGGCCGTGTGGCCGTAGAAAACTATAACTACGGGGAAGCGTTGCAGGGCAATGCGTATTACCGCCTGAAGCTGGTTAGCAAATCAGGCATTCGCATGTACTCCAATGTGCTGTTTTTTAAAGGGGCAAGCGCCATCCAGGACCTTGCCCTGTTGCAAAACCCCATTCAGCAAACGCTGAAGGTTGGATTTACAGCGGAGAGAAAAACAACTGCCATGGTGGTGGTGTATGATATGTCGGGCTTTAAAGTATTTCAGAAAGAATACGAGGCGGGGAAAGGATACAACGTGATTGTTGCGGAGCTGAATACCAACTTAAAAAAAGGTCTTTATTTTTTAGAACTTAATCAACACGAAACAAGGCGCACAACAAAATTTGTAAAAGACTAAACGGAAAACAACAAGAGAAAAAAGGAAGGTGAAAGTTTATCACCTTCCTTTTTTTATGGGCGAAATTCTACCAGCCGGAGCGTTTGCAAAAGCGGCAGCTCCAGCTTTTCTTTTTTTGTTACGGAGAGAATGACCAATCCACGAAAGGCTTCCATCCTTTGCAGCAGGTAGCTGACTTCTATGTTGGCATAACGGTCGTGTGAATCTTTCACGGTTGTGCGTTTTCCAAACAGCGCATCGGCTTCGTCAAAAAACAGGATGCTGCCACTCGCTTCCGCTTTGTCAAAAACCGCTTTCAGGTTCTTTTCGGTTTCACCAATGTACTTGCTCACTACTTGCGAAAGATCGATGCGGTACAATTCCTTCCCGCTTTCTTTTGCCAGTTGTTCGGCTGCCGCCAGTTTGGCCTTGCTGTCTTGCCCGCTAAACAAAACCCGCTGCCCTTGCGGTTGGTTTTGCCGAAGCATACGGTTTGCTTTAATGGGTTGCTGAAGCAACCAGGTTTTAATCTCGTTCAGCGCTTGCATTTGGTTGGTTTGTCTTCTAAGTTAAGAAGAGTCCAATCAATTAAAAATCTTCCCTGACCCTTTCCGACAAACAAACGCCACCGCTCACATCTTCTTTCTTAAACAAAACTTACACGGCACATCATTTGAAACATTATTGAAAATGCAATTGTGAAGACCCGGATTTCTCCTGCCGAAGACAAGATTGCCCTTTTGCTGGAAGTGCATCAACGCCTCTCCGAAGTGTATGGCCGCAACATTCGTTATTTCCACGATCTTGATCCGCTCAGCGAGCTGGTGTCGGCACTGCTCTCCCACCGCACCCGCAACAGTGCTTCGGGACAAGCATTTAAAAACCTGAAACTTCTCTTCTCCACCTGGGAAGAAGTAAGAGATGCACCAACGGCCATTGTTGAACAAGCCATTGCTCCCTGCACCTGGCCCGAACAAAAGGCGCCACGCATTCAGCAGGTGTTGCGATTGATTACTGAAAAACACGGCCATCTTTCGCTGGACTTTTTAGCGGAGATGAATGTTTCCGATGCCAGGGACTGGCTGGAAGAACTGCCCGGTGTTGGTCCCAAAACCAGTGCGGCCGTTATTTCGTTCAGCAGTCTTCGCGGCAAGGCCTTGCCGGTTGACTCACACCATTTCCGGGTAGCGCACCGCCTGGGAATTATTGAAGAAAAACTGGGAGAAGGAAAAGCAAACCGTGTACTGGAAGCTATGCTGCCAACATCGTTCACTGCGCAGGAAGTGTACGATCATCACCAGGTAATGATGCGACACGGGCAACAGGTATGCTTCTATCAAAAGCCCGATTGCGAGCATTGCGTGGTACTGGATCTTTGCCCGACAGGACAGGCCATTATGCAAAAAAGACAAAGTGCTCCAGGTAAATAGCCCAATCGCTTGCCGCAAGAATTCCTCGTTTAATAGATCAATCTCTTTAGCTCCGGCATGTAGGTGCGGCTAACATTAATAACGCGGTTGTTGGAAGTAATGAGCTGCGCCGATGCACTTTCTTTGTGCACCTCTTTAATGTGACTGATGTTAACGATAAACGAACGGTGAATGCGCAGAAAACTGGTTGGCAGGCGCTGTTCCAACTGGCTGATGCCGTAATTACTCAGGTAAGATTTGGCCGCTGTGTGCATCCAGGTGTAATCCTTATCAGCTTCCATGCAAATCACATCTTTCAGCTCCAGCGAAACCAGTTTGGAACCACTTTCCACCAGCACGGTAGTCACAGGTTCAGCGGCAGTTTTGCTGGTGATAAAATTCGCCACCTGTTTTGCCTCTTCAAAATTAGACCGTGAGTGGTGCAGAATTTTGGCGATGGCTTTTTCAAAACGTTCACGGGTATAAGGCTTCAGTAAATAGTCAGTGGCGTTGGCGTCAAACGCTTTCAACGCATATTGATCGTAGGCCGTTGTAAAAACAATTTGCGGTACATGAATAATTTCCTGTACCACCTGCAAGCCGCTTAGTCCCGGCATTTTAATGTCCAGGAAAATAAGGTCGGGCTCCAATGCATTAATGCCGGTTACAGCATCCAGCCCGTTGTCGTATTCACCAATAATTTCAAAGTTCTCGTTCTCTTCAATGTACTGGCGAATGAGCAGCCGTGCGGCGCTTTCATCATCAATAATGAGTACTTGTTGTTTCATGCTTTTGGGTAAATGGAATTTGAAAGGAAAAACAAAGTCCCTGTTCGCCACGGCTTACTTCCAGCGACTCGTTGTACAACAGCTTCAACCGTTTTGAAATATTGCTTAACCCTACGCTTTTGTGCAAGATCTGCGTTAGCTCGCCCTGGTAGCCAACGCCGGTATCGC
>DATKHJ010000524.1:0-5020 GCA_035510335.1 Flavisolibacter sp.
CTACAACACCCTGCACCATAATCTCCGGCAAGCCACCGGCATTGGTTGAAATAACCGGCACACCGGCAGCCATTGCTTCCAACGCAGCCAGTCCAAAACTTTCATATTCCGAAGTCAGTAAAAACAAATCGGCAATGGCCAGGATATCTTCCATCTGCTCCTGCTTTCCAACAAAACGCACATCGTCGCAAACCTTCAGTTGCCGGCAAAGTTGCTCCGCCGTTGCTCTTTCGGGTCCATCGCCAACAAACAACAATTTGGAAGGAATCTGCCTGCGCACATTTTCAAAAATCTTTACCACATCCTGCACCCGCTTTATTTTACGAAAGTTGGAGGCATGCAGCAACACCCGTTCGCCATCCGGTGCAATTACTTTTTTAAACGCATCAATAGGCTTGCGCCGAAAACGGTCTACATCCACAAAATTGTGAATGACTTCGATGGGCTTTTCAATTTTAAAAAACTTGAAGGTTTCTTCACGAAGGTTTTGCGACACGGCGGTAATGGCATCGCTTTGGTTAATGGAAAAAGCTACCACCGGCGCATAGGTTTTGTCTCTGCCCACCAGCGTAATATCAGTGCCGTGCAAAGTGGTAATTACGGGTATGTGAATACCCTCTCCTTCCAGTATTTTTTTTGCCATGTACGCTGCCGATGCATGCGGAATGGCATAGTGTACATGCAGCAATTGCAGGTTGTTGTTTTTAATCACATCTACCATGGTGCTTGCCAGCGCCGTTTCGTAAGGCGGGTAATCAAACAACGGGTAGGTGGGAACCTGCACTTCGTGGTAAAAAATATTCGGAATGAAACCATTGAGCCGCACCGGCTGCTGGTAGGTGATAAAATGAACCTGGTGTCCTTTCTGCGCCAATGCCTTTCCTAACTCGGTTGCCAATACGCCACTTCCACCAAAGGTGGGATAACAAACAATACCAATTCTCATATCTGTGTATTCAACAACTAAGGTAGGAATTTGGTTGTTTGCTCTGGCAACTACTGCCGAATAACAACGGCGTTGCATTTTTTAAACACAGCGATAAATTCCTGCCCCAGCATTTTTGCTTATGAAGATTCTTTAACATTGTAGGCTATGAAAAAAATGGTTTCCTTTTTTCTTGCTGTTGCCATTGCCGGCAGCTCGTTCGGTCAAAACGAAGACTCGGCGTTCATCAAACGTATTTCCGACCACATACTCACACAAGGCAAATCGTATGATGACCTTCGCCATCTAACCAAAAAAATTGGCGCACGGTTAGCCGGTTCTGCAGGCATGGTTAAAGCAGAGCAATGGGGTTTACAAACAATGAAAGAAGCCGGCGCCGACAAGGCGTGGTTGCAGCAATGCATGGTGCCGCATTGGGTAAGAGGTGGAAAAGATGAAGCGGTTGCACTGGTGAAGAATACAAAAAAAGTACTGGATGTGATTGCCCTTGGCAACTCGGCCGGCTCCGGAAAACCGCTGACAAAACCGGTTATTGAAATCAAAAGCTTTGCTGAGCTTGAAGCCAAAAAAGACCAGCTAAAAGACAAGATTGTTTTTTACAACTATGCGTTCAACAACACGTTTGTCAGCACGTTCAATGCTTACCGCGATGCAGGCATCTATCGCAGCCAAGGGCCCAGCCGTGCAGCTAAATATGGCGCGGCAGGTGTAGTTGTTAGAAGCATGAGCAACAGTACGGACAACCATCCGCACACAGGTTCTACCGCTTACAACGATTCGTTTCCTAAAATCCCGGCCGTTGCTATTGGCTTGCAGGATGCAGATTGGTTAAGCAACCAGCTAAAGCAAAACGCCGTTAACCTGACCATTCACACGCATGGAAAATTTTTACCGGACACGATTGGCCACAACGTGATTGGAGAAATTACCGGATCGGAATTTCCCAACGAATACATCACCATTGGCGGCCACCTGGATAGCTGGGATGTAGGCGAAGGCGCACACGATGACGGTGCCGGCTGCGTACAGACGATTGAAATCCTGCGAACATTTAAAGCGCTTGGCTACAAACCAAAACGCACCATTCGTTTTGTGCTTTTTGCCAACGAAGAAAACGGCTTGCGCGGTGGCAATAAATATGCGGAAGAAGCAAAAGCCAAAGGCGAGAAACACTTGTTTGCACTGGAAAGCGACAACGGCGGTTTTACACCAAGAGGTTTTGGCACAACCATGAGCGAACAACAATACGAGAAAGTGTTGCGCTGGCAACCACTGCTGGCACCTTATGGCGCAGTGGAAATAAAACGCGGTGGTGGCGGTGCCGATATTGGTCCGTTAAACCGTACGCAAGGCACGCCGTTAGCTGGTCTTTCTCCCGATCCGCAACGTTACTTCGATATTCACCATGCCCGCAACGATGTATTTGAAGCAGTGAACAAACGTGAATTGCAGTTAGGTGCAGTGAACATGGCGGCGTTGGTTTATTTGGTGGATAAGTATGGGTTGTAGAAGGTGGGGCCCATCCCGGCCTTCCCAGTGGGAAGGAGAAGCCTCCCCAACCCCCTCCAGTAGAGGGGCTTCGCTACACACAGACCCTTGCTTTTAGAGAATACTTTTAAAGACTCAATCATTCATTTGATTGGGTCTTTTGTTTTTTACCGCAGAGAAGAAAAGGAGTTTGCGCAAAGAGATCTTTCGTTGCGCCGCTGCGCCGTTGCGTGAAATCCAAATTGCAAAAAAAGAAAAATTGAATAAGAAAAGTAATCTGCTTAAGCCTGCCCTTGTGCTTCTGCAAAGCCCCTCCTTCGGAGGGGTTTGGGGAGGCTTCCCTATGTCGGCTGTTCCGTTTCAAACCGCTCTACAGAATGAATGCCATTCAACGATTTTAACCGGTTCACCAGTTCATCCAGCTCTTCTTTATCGTGCACAAAAAGTTTAATGCTGCCTTCAAACAGTCCTTCTTTTGATTCAATGGTAATAGCAGAAATATTTATGCGCAGATCGCCGCTGATGATGTTGGTGATTTTGTTTACCACACCCACATCATCCATCCCTATAATGCGCAAGCCGGTAAGGAAAGAAATCTCTTTATTCTTAGCCCATTTTGTTTTAACAATGCGGTGGCCATAATTAGCCATTAGTTTGGCTGCATTCGGGCAACTTGTGCGGTGAATGGTCAGGCCTTTACCCGTGGTGACAAAGCCAAACACATCATCACCCGGAATGGGTTTGCAGCAGTTGGCAAGATTGTAAACAATACGATCGCTGCTTTCTCCGAAGATGATAAGCTCTGTATCTTTTTTTGTAATGGCCGGGTGGTATTCCGGCTTTGGTTCCAGCACCCGCACAGGCTTTGGCGCTTCCAGTTTGTCCCCAAAGGTTTTGAATTCCTTCAGCTCCTTCAGGTCAATGGTTTTTACCGCAATGCCATAATACAGTTCAAGCGGCGAAGACAGTTTGTAAAAGCTTACCAGTTCGTCAATATTGTGCTGGCTTACCGCCACGCCAAGTCCTTCCAGTTTGCGTTGCAAGGTGTATTTGCCTTCTTCCGCCACGGCTTTTTTCTCTTCTTTCAAAGAGTCTTTGATCTTTGTTCTGGCCTTGGCCGTAACCACAAAATTCAACCAGTCTTCCGATGGTTTTTGTTTGCTGGAAGTAATGATCTCCACCTGGTCGCCGCTCCGCAGTTTGTGCGAGATGGGTACCAACTTGTGATTCACTTTTGCACCAATACATTTCGATCCTACTTCGCTGTGCACAGCAAATGCAAAGTCGAGAGCCGTAGCACCAATGGGCAGCATTTTCACATCACCTTTTGGCGTGTAGATATAAATTTCTTCCGCTAAAAAACTGCGTTTAAAATCCTGCAGAAAGTCAACCGAATCCACATCCTGGTTGCCAATCACTTCCCTGATCTGATTAAACCATTTATCAAAGCGGCTCTCGTCCTGTGCGCCTTCTTTGTACTTGTAATGCGCTGCCAAACCTTTCTCCGCGATCTCGTTCATGCGCTTGGTGCGTATCTGCACTTCCACCCATTTTCCCATAGGCCCCATTACCGTTGTATGCAGCGCTTCGTAACCATTGCTCTTCGGATTACTCAGCCAGTCACGCAGGCGTTCCGGCGATGGCGTGTATTCGTCGGTTACCATGGAATACACTTTCCAGCATTCTTCTTTTTCTTTTTCCTGGGGAGAATTGAGAATAACCCGAATGGCAAAAAGGTCGTACACTTCTTCAAAGCTCACGGCCTTTTTTTTCATTTTGTTCCAGATGGAATGAATGCTTTTTGGCCGACCGTATATTTCAAAATCGAAACCGCTTTTTTCCAGCTTGTCGCGAAGCGGTTTGATAAACTCGTTGATGAATTTTGTGCGTTCCCGTTTTGTTTCCGCCAGCTTCTGTGCAATCTCCCGGTAGGTTTGCGGCTCCAGGTATTTCATCGCCAGGTCTTCCATCTCGGTTTTGATGTTGTACAAACCCATGCGGTGGGCCAGCGGCGCATACACGTAAATGGTTTCGGAAGAAATCTTGAGCTGTTTTTCCTGCTTCATGCTGTCCATGGTGCGCATGTTGTGCAGGCGGTCGGCAAGCTTGATCAGGATAACACGGGGATCGTCGGTTAACGTCAGTAATATTTTCCGGAAGTTCTCTGCCTGCTGCGATGCATTCACATCAACAACATTGGAGATTTTGGTAAGACCATCAACAATTTTAGCAATCTCGCTGCCAAATTCCCGCTGCACATCTTCCAGCGTAATGTCGGTGTCTTCCACCGTATCGTGAAGCAGCGAACAAATGGTAGAGCGAACCCCAAGGCCGATCTCCTCTACGCAAATGCGGGCCACGGCAACGGGGTGAAGAATATAAGGTTCGCCGCTTTTGCGACGCATGGTTTTGTGCGCATCGGCGGCCATTTCAAACGCCTGCCGAATCATCCGGCGGTCGCCGGGTTTTATGCGGGCTTTCAGCGAACGCAAAAGGGCACGGTACTCTCGCAGAATCAGCTTTTTTTCCTGCTCCTCGTTTAAACTATACTTCGGTAACTGCGCAACGGTTTCCATAGGTTACGAA
>DATKHJ010000525.1:0-2859 GCA_035510335.1 Flavisolibacter sp.
GGCAGAAAATATTTTTTTAGGAAAGCGAAGGTTCGAAGAACGTGATGGATGTACCCAACTTTCGGAGGGCAATGCTCATTTGGGCTTCTACGGTTTTTACCGACAGGTGCAGCAGTTCGGCCACTTCCTTGTAGCGAAGGTTGTCTTCTTTCACCAATTTAAAAATCAGCTGGCAGCGGGGCGGAAGTTCCTGCACGGCCGCACAAATGCGCCGGAACATTTCGGCGGTGATCATCAATTGCTCCGGGTCGAAGTACAGGCTTTTTAGTTCTGTTTTTACATCGTCAAGAGAAAACACCTGTTCCCGTTTTTGGCGGGCCAGGTAATTCAGCGAAATGTTTTTGGTGCTGACGTATAAATAGAGATGAAAATTATCGATGCGTAAAAGTGTTTTGCGGGCATTCCAGATGTTTAATAAAACATCCGAAACCACTTCTTCCGAAGATTCTTTGCAATGGGTGATGGCATACGAAAAAGAAAGCAGCTTTGGGTAATAGTGCAGCACTATCCTCGTTTAAAGCAACCCTGGCAACCAATTCCTTCAGTGCAGATGTACTCATATGCAATCGCAATCAAATAAAACAAAAGGGGAAAAGCATTTCTCCATCTGTCCGTTGCAAATGTACACACGGGTAGGGCTTCATTCTACCGTATTGCCCGAAACTTTATTGCCAACCGGCCCCGGGTTTTATAGGACAATATTATGAATCGGGCATAACCCGTAATGGCAGCGGCGGCTATCTTTGCCGCGATGAATACGTATGATAAGCTAACAGAAGCCTCGCAATACCTGCAGCCGTACAACACGGGAGGCGCAAGAACAGGCGTTGTTTTAGGAAGCGGATTAGGAAATTTTGTCCAGGAGATCCAGGTGGTTCATGAAATTCCTTACGAGAACATTCCGCATTTTCCTGTTTCCACCGTAGAAGGGCATTCGGGCAAGTTGATCTTTGGCACCATTGCCGGCAAAGCCATTATTGCCATGGCCGGACGTTTTCATTTTTACGAAGGATATTCTCCCGAAGAAGTCGTGTTTCCCATCCGCGTAATGAAGTTCCTGGGCGTGGAAACCGTTTTTCTTTCCAACGCTGCCGGTGGCGTAGGCGAAGGATTTAAAGTAGGAGACCTCATGATCATCAACGATCATATTTCTTTTGCCATTATAAACCCACTGTTGGGTAAAAACGATAACAACCTCGGTCCCCGCTTCCCTGACATGAGCGAACCGTATAGCAAAGAGCTAATCGCAAAAGCAAAAAGCATTGCAAAAGAGCTTGACATTAAACTGCAGGAAGGTGTTTATTTTGGTGTCACCGGTCCCACGTTTGAGACAAGGGCCGAATACAAACTGATTCATACATTAGGTGCACATGCCGTGGGTATGAGTACGGTGCAGGAAGTCATTGCCGCCGCACACATGGGAATGAAGGTATTTGCCATGAGTGTGATTACCGACATTGGCATTCGCGAAGAAGAAAACACCATCACCCACGAAGAAGTTTTGCAGGCAGCCAAAGAAGCTGAACCAAAGTTCTCGGCCATCTTCCGCGAAATGATTGCAGCACTTTAAAGATTCCACGTTTGAAATCTTCCTCTTTCAATAAACGCTTACCCGGCTTTGTGTTGGCCATGCTGCTAACGGTGGTTTGTTTTGCACAGCAGCCGGTGCGTCGTCCGGGCGGCGTTCGTCTGCCAACCACCAATACGCCCACACCGGGACAGCCAAGCCCTGTTGACAACCGCGGTGCGGAGCAGGGCGGCCGCGATACCACCATCAGCGGTGTAGAAAGAAGGGAGTATGGTGATGACAGCCTGCGGGTGGAAGTGTATTCGTTTACTTCCGTGCGGCCTACCACATTTGATACATTGGTGCGTGACTATACACTTCGCTTCCCCATTCCGGCCACACATATCTATTTGGGTAACGATGGCGCCGCTACCCGGTCCTTGTTATTTGCCACACCGCAACGCACCGGCTGGGATCCCGGCTTTCACAGTCATGATGTGTACAAATGGCGACCGGAGAACACCCGGTTTTACAACACGCCGAAGCCTTATACCGAGTTGGGTTATACGCTGGCCAGCGGGCAGGCGCAGATCATTGACCTTCTGCACACGCAAAACATAAAACCTTACTGGAACGTGGCGTTTCAATACCGGCTGTTTGCTTCTCCCGGTACCTTTCGTAACCAGAAGGCCAACCATCGTAACTACCTCATTAGTTCGTGGTACCAGGCGCAGAACAAGCGGTACAACAATTATTTTGTTATCCTGAACAACAAAGTGCAGGCCGGTGAGAGCGGGGGAATTTTAACCGACAAAGATTACCTGAACGATCCCATCTTCGACATAAGGCCTGCCGTTCCTACGCAAATCGGGGGCAATCCAAGTGGTGCCCGTAATTTATTTTCAACCTTGCTGACGACCGGCCGGCTGGAAAAAGATATGAACGTGTTGCTTCGCCAGCAATACGATTTTGGCCGTAAAGATTCGCTGGTGACCGATTCAACGGTCATCCCGCTTTTTTATCCAAGGGTTCGTTTTGAGCACACGTTCCGCTATACCAAGTCTTCCTATCTTTTTCAGGACCTGTATGCCACTGGCAGTGTTATTAATAATCCTGATTCTACTTACTACAAGAATAATTACGGCATTACACTACTACCGAATGGTGCTGCGGATTCGGTGATTTTGGTGGATCAGTGGCGAGAAATCAGTAATGATTTTTCGGTTTACCAGTTTCCCGATGCCAACAACCTGCAGCAATACATTAAGCTGGGCGCCGAACTTCAGTTACTGAAGGGCACAACCAGCAAGGCAAGCCCATCGTTATACAACATTATTGCCCATGGCGAATAC
>DATKHJ010000526.1:0-3667 GCA_035510335.1 Flavisolibacter sp.
GTTCAGCCCGACGTTGTGATACCAAGTATTTACGGGTTGGAAAAAACAGAAGCCAATGAGCCGTTTGCCCTCGCTCCCGACACAACTGCCGCTTACAAATATTTCAAACCAATGAAGCCACTGGCGTTGGCAGGTTTGCAACAAAAAAGTACGGACCGCATAACCCAGGCGCCAAAGTTTAAAGAAGGTAAGCGGCTGGTACAAATGGCAGCCGGCTTTCAGGGTGCTGGTAAGATGTCGCTGAAATGGGAGGAAGCCGAGAAAGAGATAAAAGCCATTGCGCCGGGTATCGATGAAAAATTCTTCCAGCAGCCAACAACCGTTTACCGTGTGCGGAACAACACCGCCGACCTGGGATTTGCCTTTACCACCAGCAATGAGTTCAATAGTTTCTGGTTAAAGCGGCTTTCCGGCGATATGTATGTGGAAGAAGCTTTTCAGATTTTAAACGACTTTATTCAACTAAAATAAAAACTATGCTTATGACGAAGTTTTCCGTGCTGATTTTATCGCTTGTTTTTTTGTTTGCATCGCTGGGTTCTGTAGCGCAGGACTACAGTACGCCGGGTGGGTACATCAGTCATTTTAACCAGACCCTTCAAACGATGAACCAAACCTATATGAATTACATTTCCGCCGTATCGCATGGCAAGCGGGCAAAAAAGGTAGAGAAGCTACGGTTAAAAACGCTGGATGCCATCCTGTTTGCAAAAGGTACCGTGGCAGGTTCGCCTGGCTTTAAAAACGATAAAACCTTTCGGGATGCAACAACCGAATACATTAAGACGGTTTACATTGTTTTTAATGAAGATTACAGCAAGATTGTAAACATGGAAGAAATTGCGGAGCAGAGTTACGACATGATGGAAGCTTACTTGCTGGCACAGAAAAAAGCAGGGGAGAAGTTGAAGGAAGCCAGTGCGAAGCAAAACGTGGCGCTGCATGAGTTTGCCGCGAAATACAACATTACCCTTACCGATGCGAAGGATGAGCTGGATCTGAAATTGGAAAAGGCCGCCAAAGTAAACGACTACTACGACAAGATTTACCTGATCTTCTTTAAAAGTTACAAGCAGGATATGTACCTGACGGTCGCCATCAACAAAGGCGATTTAAACGGCGTGGAGCAGGCCCGTAATGCCTTGGAAACTTATGCCACGGAAGGGCTGGCCGAACTGCAAACCATCGGTAGCTTTCAATCAGATGCCACGGTGCTGGCCGCCTGCAAGCTGGCGCTTAATTTTTACAAAGACCTGGCTACCCAAAAAATGGAGCCCATCAGCGGCTTTCTTTTAACTAGTGATAATTTTACCAAGCTGAAAAAAAACTTTGAGGTAATGCCGGCCGCCCGGCGTACCCAGTCGGACATTGATAACTACAACAAAGCAGTGAACGATATCAACAAGGCCAGCAATACTTATAACAAAACAAATAACGACATTAACAAGCAGCGCACCGATGTGCTGAACAAATGGAACGGTGCCGTGAAAGATTTCTTTGATGCACAAATGCCGTATGCCAAGTAAGGTTTGTCGTTGATAAATCGGCTGGAATTTTTTGAATGTTGGCTTTCACTAGCCAACATTTTTTTTAGGCGAACAAAGCGGAATAGCTAGTTGAATCAAACTCTCTCTTCTTGGTAAAATTGGTTGGCTTTTATCTCGCCATACTATAAAAAAAGCCTTCCGTAAGAAGGCTTTTAAATTTATTTCAGGTGGCGTGAAAGAATTTCTTATGGATTCTTCGCCTTCGCAAAGTTCACGATCTCTGTAAACGCATTGGCAAAGGTGGCGTCGCTCCAATCACCATGTCCGGCATTGTTATAGGTTACCAGTTTAACGCTTACACCAGCTGTTTCCAGCTTTGTTTTTAAAGCAGTTGATTGTTCATAGGGCACCACCGCGTCGGCCGTGCCGTGCAGCAAAAGCGTGGGAGGCGTTTGCGCCGATACAAAATTAATAGGGCTTGATGACTGGTAAAGGGGGTTATTGCTCGTCGGCGTTCCGCTCATTAATAACTGGATGGCTGTTTGCAAAGGTGGATTGATAGCGTAGTAATCGTGCAGCGCCGACATGTCGGTGGGGCCAAACAAACTCACTACGGCTTTTGCCTTTGGTGAATTGTATTTATATCCCTGCAACAGTGCCAGGTGTGCGCCGGCTGAAGCGCCGAGTAACACAATTTTTTCCTTGTTGAATTTATATTCTTCAGCTTTTCCCATAATGAATTCGATAGCCGCTTTTACATCGTTCTCCTGCGTTGGGAATGGGTTTGCGGGCGGTGGGAAAGTGCCTAGGCGGTAGTTCAAATTAAACACGGCATAATCAGGAAGCTGTTGTTTAATGGTAGGCACATAAACGCTCATCTCGCTTTTATCGCCGCCAATCCACCCGCCGCCGTGTATCATCACCATTACCTTAGTGGCTTCGGTGGTGCGGCCTGCCGGCAGGTACACATCCATGCGTTGCGCAGCATCGGTACCGTAACTAACGTTGTTAGTAGTTTGTTCGGGAAGCGGTTGTTCGGCAACCTCGTCTGCTTCTTTCTGGCAGGCAACAAAAAACACCGAGACAAAAAGTAAGGAGAAAAGCTTTTTCATTCGTTGGTTGTTTATAACATGAACACGCAAGGGTGCTGTAATTTATTGCATCCTTTTCTTGTTTTCTGCCAAAGGCTGTTAAAGTACATGCTGCTTTAAAAAATTTTCGATGTGGTTGAATGTCGAGGTCAACGTTTTTCCATACCAGCGTCCGTGGCGTTCAGCCGGGTAAATTTCCAGTTGGTGAGGAACACCGGCTGCGGTTAATTTCTGCGCCAGCAGTTTCGACTGCGAAACATCTACCACCTCATCTTTACCACCGTGCAGGATGAGCGTTGGCGGTGACTGGGGCGATACAAATTCAATAGGACTGGAAGAGGCAAACAGTTCCTTGTTTAGCAGCGGCGAGGTACCGGTCACCATCTGCAGGGCAAACGGCACCAGCGGATGCCAGGGCTTGTTGTACATGGTTACCAAATCGGTTGGGCCAAAATAATCAACCACCGCCCGGATTTTTGGCGAAGGCTGCTTATAGGCCTGCAACAAGGCAAGATGGGCGCCGGCCGAAACCCCAAGCAGCACCAGGCCGTCTTTGCTGATGTGATAATTTTCTGCGCTGTCCACAATTAAATCAACGGCTGCTTTTACGTCCTGCTCCTGCGACGGGAACAGGAAACCGCCGCTCACCAGCCGGTAATTGATGTTGAAGATGGCGTAATCGGGCAGCCTTGTTTTAAAGCTGTCGATGTGGGTGATAAACTCGGCTTTGCTGCCGCTGGTCCAGCCGCCGCCGTGAATGAGAATGAGTGATTTTGTATGGTGAACCGAACGGTCTTTCGGCAGGTAAATGTCCATTACCTGGCGCGGATCTTTTCCGTAAGCTACGTTTTGAAAGGACTGTGCGGGAAGGTTTTTTTCTTGCGCAAGCGGCGTTGCATTGGGCTTGCAGGAGGTGACAATATTCATGAATAAGAGGAGTGCTAAAAGCGTTTTCATTTGACGCTGCTTAAGGGCAAGCAATGTGCCGCAAAAACAAAAAAGCACCTTAAAAAGGTGCTTTTGACTGTTAAGTTTTTCGGTGGTGTCAGACCGCTCAAGGCGGCCAGACGTTTATACATCCAGCCTAAT
>DATKHJ010000527.1:0-6817 GCA_035510335.1 Flavisolibacter sp.
AATTCGAACAGCGCTAAGCACCAAGTTGCAATTGCCAATGGAAACCATCGATAAAATCATCCCCATCGAGAATACCTTCCAGGCAACAATGGCCACCATCCGGTCAACAGCCAATCTCACGGATAAAGAGCGGGAAAAGCAAATCAGTTCGGCGCATGTTACCCGCCGTGCCGGTCACATGGCTATTCCCATTTCGGGTCGGCAGATGGAAGATGTGATTATTTTAGTAGAAACAATTCGCCGAAAGCACAAATTGTAGAACGCACAGTCCGCTCAATTAAACTTTCTCATATTAATTTTTTAAAGCTACCTTTTAGGTGGCTTTTGTTTTTTGCAAAAACGGCACAGTATTTCGGAACAAACCGGTATGGAACCAAAGAACAGAAATAATGTAGAGCAAGCAGAGCAGGGCCGTCACGAGCATCCGTTGCGGCAGGAAATCAGCGATGAGCAAAGACAGGTTAACGAAGCTGCTCACGAAGAAGCTGAAAAGGATATGGAAGAAGATGCAGAGCTGACAGCCCAAAGCCCGAACGATGATTTGGACGAAGGCGAAACAGCCCGGCTGGGAGAAGATGTTCCCGGCATCATATAAACCCGACACACTTAACCATCAAACCATTTTTTATGCAACAGTTTAACGGAAGACCTGCAACAAGAGAAAGGAGGGAAGACGATTCCCGCAGACAACTAACCTCAATGGAAAGTCAGGGTAGTTACCGGGAAAGACGGCTGGCCGGAGAGCCGGCAAAATTCAACACCCGTTCGGAACAACGCCGTATAAGCTGGGAAAATGATTTGTATGAAAGACAAAGTATGTAACAGATGAATGATATACCTGAACGCAACAAGGACCTGACAGAAGAAAGCAGCCGCAGAAGCGATGAAGAAGCGACAAACGTTGCACGGCAGCTGGAGTCGGATGACGCAAACGAATTTACCAGCAAAGGTCTTGTGCCAACACCCGATGGCGACAGTGCCGGCGAAAACAAAGTAGCAACCTCATTGGACAACGAATAAAATTGTGAGTTATGGGACATCGGACAGATAAAACGAGAACAGAGGACTTAGCAACCGACCAAAGAGCCAATCGTCACCCAAACAAATCTTCCAATTATACGGAGGAAGCGCAAAATGTACGGAACGATGATATCGGTAACCTTGATCCGCTACGGGATGACGAACGAGATCATGCCCGCAACAAGGCAAAGGAAGGAAAGAGAGATGAGTCATCGGAACCATGATTGTCTGAACCACGATTTGGGTAGATTTTGAAGATTAGCGGGAAATAAAAAAAGTATTATAGTAAAGAGTCGTTCTTCACAGAACGACTCTTTTATTTCTTACCAATCATATCAATCTACCCAAATCATGGTTCAGACAATTTACTGCTTCACAGCCAGTTCTTTTCCCTTCTGAAAAATGGGATCAAAGGTGTTGAACACTTCATAAAAACCCTGCGTACGCCACTTCAACCGCGCCAGGTAAGCTTTAATGCGGTTCTCGATATTTCCTTTATCAACGGCTGGGATGTTCTCCAGGTAAATGCTATCCTTTTGGGCATAGTTCACCAATTCCTTCCAGGCATCTTGCGTATTCTGGTATTTCGTGGCAAATTCAGCCGGTGTTTTGTATTGCTGAAATTGCGGTAGGTGTGAAATGTAATATTGGTAAACAAAAGCGTTAAAGCGGCCATCAAGATAAAGCCTTGTCACATTGTGCGTAAACGCACTGGTATCTACCGGAACATAGGCATCCGGCGTAATGCCACCGCCACCATACACGATGCGACCGTTGCTGGTTTTGTATTTTTTTTCGGTCGATAAATGCATCGAATCCGGGTTAATGGTTTCGCCGTTTTCATAACGTTCCCGCAATTCTTCCATGTAAATCTTTTTACCTTTGTCGTAGGAGCGTTGAATGCTGCGGCCCGAACTGGTATAGTAGCGTGCCACTGTTAACCGAATGGCCGACCCATCACTCAACCCATATTGTTCCTGCACCAAGCCTTTGCCAAATGTGCGGCGGCCAACAATGGTGGCGCGGTCCCAGTCCTGCAATGCGCCGGCTAAAATTTCGCTGGCGCTGGCCGAAAGTTCATCTACCAGCACAATCAGTTTCCCGGTTTCAAAAACGCCTTCTTTGCTGGCCTTGTATTCTTTGCGGTCGATGTTTGTGCCCTGGGTGTAAACAATCAGTTTTTCGCCGTCCAAAAATTCATCCGCAATGTTGACAGCCTGCGTTACATAACCGCCACCATTGCCACGCAAATCGAAAATGAGGCGCTGCATGCCGCTTGCCTTCAGCTTTTCCATGCTTTGCATGAATTCTTTGTAAGCCGTTTCAGAAAACTTGCCCAATTTGATATAGCCGGTCGTGGCATCGGCCATGTAGGTGGCATCAATGGCAGGAAGCGGAATGCGGCCGCGGGTAACGGTTACGCCTTGCTGCGTATTTCCGCGCAGCACTTTCAGGTTTACATCCGTTCCTGATTTGCCGCGGATCATTTTACGAATGGATTGAATGGGCAGTGTTTTGCTAACAATCGGCGTTTCGTTCACGGCAATAATCTTATCGCCAATGCGAAGGCCTGCTTTTTCACTCGGTCCGCCAGGAATCACGTAAATCACGTTCACCGTATCGTTGAACAAATTAAACTCTACACCAATGCCTTCAAATCCACCCTGCAATTCTTCGTTGGCTTCTGAAACATTTGAGGCGGGAATATAAACTGAATGCGGATCGAGGTGCTCCATTACGGCGTTAATGGCATCGTCGCGGAGAGAGTCCAGTTGAACCGAGTCAACATAGCGGCTCTTGATCAGATCCATCGTTTCTTGTAGGGTCGTCGTTTTATCGCGTTGGAAGAAATTCTGCGAGCCTGTCTGCTGGTGTAGTTTAAATCCAAAAAACATTCCCGAGATCATCACCACCGCCAGAATCAGCGGCATCCAAACCTGCAATTTGTTTTTGCTCATCGTTGCCTTTACTTTGTAATTGTTTTGCAAAAAAAAGGTATTTGAAAGATTTCATCTTTCCGTCCTTATAAATTCAACCAGACTTTAAGTAATAACGAATGTCAGTTATATTAATTGCCGATAGCGGAGCCACAAAAGCCGAATGGTGTTTGTTGAACAACGGGAAAAAGAAAATCGTTTTCACGCCGGGCCTCAGTCCTTATTTCCTGACAACGGAAGCAATTGCCGACCTGGTGCGACAGCAATTGGCGCCCAAAATAAAAAATATTACCGTAGATGCGCTGTTTTTCTACGGTACGGGCTGCGCCAACCCCGAGAACGCCAAAAGCGTGAAAAAGGCATTGGCGTCGGTGTTCCCATCAGCAAAAATTACCGTTAATACAGACCTGATGGGTGCTGCAAAAGCGGTTTGCGGAAGGGAAAAAGGCATTGCCTGTATTTTGGGCACGGGCTCCAATTCCTGCTATTTTAACGGGAAGGCCATTGTGAAAAACAGTCCGGGTATTGGCTATGTGCTGGGCGATGAAGGCAGCGGCGCTTACCTGGGCAAAAAGGTGATCCAGTACTACATGTACAACACCTTTGATGAAGACCTGCGGGCCCTGTTCGATGCAAAATATGTAACCACGCCAACCGAAATTTTAGATAACGTTTATAAAAAACCACTGCCCAACCGTTACCTTGCCAGCTTTACCATGTTCCTGGCCGAAAACCGCGGGCATTACATGGTGGAGAACATCATTGAAGATGGATTAAACGACTTTTTCTTTCAGCACCTGAACAAATACAACGAGGTGTGGAAGTACCCGGTAAATTTTGTGGGCAGCGTGGCTGATGGTTTTAAAGACGTGATTAAAAACCTCTGCGACTCCTACGAATTTGAACTGGGAAAAATTCTGAAAAACCCGATGCAGGGACTTTCGACTTACCACAGTGAGGAAGTGTAGGAAGTGTAGGAAGTTTGGAGTTTGGAGTTTGGAGTTTGGAGTTTGGAGTTTGGAGTTTGGAAAGAAACTTTCGAAGATAGAGCGAAAACGTATTAAACAGGCAGGTTTCGTAGGAGCTATGCCTTGGTAGATAAACCAAAATCAAAACAGTCCTGTTGGGACTGCACAAAAAACGAAAATGGAATCATTTCAAAAAATTACAGAGCAACCTAGTAACTACAGGCATCTTGAAAAAATGTCGGTAGAAGAAATCATCACCAACATCAACAACGAAGACAAAACCGTTCCGCAGGCCATTGAAAAAGTACTGCCGGATATTAAAAAGCTGATAGAAGTTGTCAGCGATAAAATGCTTTCCGGCGGACGGTTATTTTACATAGGCGCAGGTACCAGCGGCCGTCTGGCGGTGGTAGATGCCAGCGAATGTCCGCCAACCTACGGCGTGCCTTACGGCCTGGTGGCTGCCATTATTGCTGGTGGCGATACCGCCATTACAAAAGCGGTGGAAAATGCTGAAGATGATGCAGCACAGGGCTGGAAAGATTTGGCTGCACACAACATAAACGAGAAAGACGTTGTGATTGGTATTGCAGCCAGTGGTACGACGCCTTATGTGATTGGTGCGTTGGAGGAAGCAAAAAAACGAGGCATTGTTACGGGCAGCATCACCAACAATCCCGGTTCGCCGCTCACACAAATTGCTGACTTTCCGGTTGCGGTAGAAGTAGGACCCGAATTTGTTACCGGCAGCACCCGCATGAAAAGCGGCACCTCGCAAAAGCTCGTCCTTAACATGATCTCTACAGCGGCCATGATTCAACTAGGTAGGGTAGAAGACAACAAGATGGTAAACATGCAGCTCACCAATGAAAAGCTGGTTGACCGTGGCACGAAAATGATTATGGACAAACTGAAGCTTGACGACTACGAGAAGGCAAAAGAATTGCTGTTGCAATATGGTAGCGTGAAAAAGGCAGTGGACTCACAATTGGATAATTAGATAATGGGATAATTCGATAATGTTAGATGTAAATAGAAGACCGAAATCTTTTCAATTATCAAATTATCGAATTATCACATTAAGAAATTGAAGGAATGCACGACATAGAACCATATTATAACTGGCGCCACATTTATGTGAGTGAAGAAGATCAGCGGTCGCCGTTTTACAACCGGCAGTATTCGGAGTTTGAATTTACCGCCACGGTTTACAACTACTACATTCACCCCCAGTGGGATGATTTTGGAAGCCGCACCCTATACCTGAAAGTGCTGCAGGCCGACTACGATGAGAAATACGTGGTAATTGAGCTGATTGGTGAATGGAACGATGCCATTGAAAACGACATCATGGAACTGAAACGGGAAGTGATGGATAAGTTTATGGAAGAGGGCATTTACAAGTTCATCCTGATTACGGAAAATGTGCTCAACTTTCACAGCGGCGACAAAGATTACTACCAGGAATGGTTTGAAGAAGTAACCGACGAAAGCGGCTGGATTGTGAGCCTGAACATGCCCGAAGCCACGCAGCACGATTTTAAAAAAGCAAAGCTGAACTATTATGTTGAGCTGATGGACCTCGGCAACTGGCGGGTGTACAAACCGTTCCATTTGTTTAAAAAAATTGACGAGGAATTAAGCCGTCGTCTAACGTTGTAGCGTTACACAACATATCATTTTCTCTTTCACTTTATTTGTTGGCTCCAAACTATTGCCTGATGCCGTTTTTCGTTTGTTGACATGCGAAAAACGGGTTTTGCATCAGTGCCAAAAAACGTTCTGGATAGCCCAATTGCCAGTACTTCCCTCAAGGGCAATTTGCCCTTGCATTTTTCTTTTTCTTTCACATTTCCGCTATCCGCACTTACATTTGCGACACAAAATTTTTTTGCACGGCTTATGAAATGGTCCCACTTTTTCACTTCTGCGGTAGGCAGAAAGTTCGTGATGGCGCTGACAGGTATCTTTCTTATTACCTTCCTGATTGTGCATGTTGGTTTGAATGCCTGCATTTTTGCCGACCTGGCTTGGCTGAATCCCGATGACAACGGCGAGATGTTTAACAAGGCTGCTCATTTCATGGGATCAACCATTGTTACCCGCATCCTGGAGATTGTGCTTTTTCTTGGTTTGCTCCTGCACATCATTCAAGGTTATGTTGTGGAAGCTAAAAACAGGGCCCGCCGCGGACAAGGTTACCAGGTTTCGCTTGGTAGCCGTGGCAGCACCTGGATGAGCCGCAGCATGGCCATTCTTGGAACACTGATCTTCATGTTCCTAGTTTTGCATATTTCAAAATTCTGGTGGTCTTCAAGAATCACACATGATTTGGAACAGGTTAGTTACGATGGTGGCAGAACAGAAATGCACAACGTTTTCCTGCGTATGTACGAAGTGTTTCAAAGCCCGGTGATTGTGATCATTTATGTGCTGAGTGTTTTGTTTTTGGCCTTTCACCTATGGCATGGCTTCCACAGTTCGTTCCGCAGCATGGGTGTGCACAACAAAAAATATTTGAACTTGTTGAAAGTATTAGGATATGGCTTTACCGTGATTGTTTGCCTGTTGTTTGCGCTGATGCCAATTGCCATGTATTTGCAGTGGGTAGTACCCAGCGCCGACCAGTTAAACGCCATTGGATTGACAGCTGTTCGCTAAGCTGAGTAATGTTACCGAACGCACAAGAGTGCGACGCAACAGATGCTAAATAGTAGTACAAAAGTTTAGTTCATAAAAAGCTAAGAGAGAACAAAACGAGAGAAGGAGAAGAAAAGGAATCCTCTTTAACTCATTTCCTCCTTGACCTCTTAGCCAAAATCTGAAATAGCAATATGCTTGATGCAAAAATTCCTGCAGGCCCATTGGAAAAAAAATGGGAAGATTACAAAG
>DATKHJ010000528.1:0-3959 GCA_035510335.1 Flavisolibacter sp.
GGCGATTCGGCCAGCTTGTTTTCAATAGGCTGCGGCGCCACATATTTGCCGCCGGAGGTTTTAAAAATTTCCTTTTTGCGGTCGGTGATCTTTAAAAACTTACCATTCACCAATGTGCCAATGTCGCCGGTGTACAGCCAGCCGTCAATTACGGTTTCGGCCGTCAGGTCAGGACGTTTGTAATAGCCCATCATTACGTTGGGACCTTTACACAAAATCTCGCCGTCATCGGCAATCTTTACTTCCACACCGGCAATCACCGGCCCAACGGTTCCCAGCATGCGTTGGCCTTCGTGCAACTGGTTTACCGCAATTACCGGCGACGATTCGGTTTGTCCGTACCCTTCCAAAATAGGCACACCCGCAGCCGTAAAAATGCGCAGCAACCGCACCTGGCAGGCAGCAGCGCCGGTAACAATGCACTGAATTTCGTTGCCCAGTGCTTCGCGCCATTTACTGAAAATAAGTTTGTTGGCCAGCGCCAGTTGCAGGCGGTAACCAGCGCTTCCTTTTTCAATCACATCATATTTCTCAGCAAGCGACAGCGCCCAGAAGAAAAGCTTCTTTTTCACACCGGTCAGCTCCATGCCTTTTCCCAATATCCTTTCGTACACTTTCTCCAGCAGCCGCGGCACAGTGGTAAACATGTGCGGCTTTACTTCCCGAATGTTTTCACCCAAGTTGTCGAGGCTCTCTGCATAATGAATGGAAGCGCCGGCAAACAGGTACACATAGGTAACCGTTCGCTCAAAAATATGGTTGAGGGGAAGAAAGCTTAAAACCCTCGTGTTGGTGGTAATAGGAAACGTGGGCAGCGTACTCATTACATTGCTCAGCACGTTGTGGTGCGAAAGCATAACGCCTTTGGGAACGCCGGTAGTGCCCGATGTATAAATGATGGTAAACAGGTCTTCGGTGTTGATCTTGCTTTTTATTTCTTCCAGCTGCTGGTAGTGTTCCTGTTTGCCCAACGGCAGAATGTCGCTCCAATGCTTCACACCTTCCATCTTTTCAAAACTGTAAACGCCGGTTACCGTTGGTGTAGCCGGCAACACTTCCTGTATTTTCGGATACAACTCGCCATCATTAAAGAACACAAGTTTGGCCGCCGTATCGTTGAAGATAAAGGTAATGTCGCTGGCAATGGCCGTGGGATAAATGGGAATGAGCACGGCGCCAATCTGCTGCACCGCAAGGTCAAGAAACACCCACTCGGGACGGTTTTTTGAAATGATGGCAATCTTGTCGCAACCCTCCACGCTCATATCACCGCCGCCAATGCCCATCGCAAGCAAGCCGGCACTGAGTTTGTCAACAATGTCTTTTACTTCACGGGTACTGTACTTGCGCCATTGGCCCTTTTCCTTTGCTACCAGCATGCCTTCCACGCCTCCCTTTGCCAACTGCTGGTCAATCGAATCAAATAAACGATGTGGCTTGTTCATATCAGCTAAGCTTATGCGTACAAATTAAGGAAATACGGTGCAATGAAGAAACTGATTCTGAACAGAATACTGATATCGCAGATAGTTACCATTTATCATCTTTTATCATAACTATCGTAACGCAGAGGACATTTAAGAAATAGCAGCATTTACCTATGTTGCTGTGACCTTGTACTATAGCTATATTTTCATTAATTGTTAAAAACTACTTTAGCCATATTCTTTAAGCTAATGTTGCCTTCAGGATCTAGTCAGTCTTTTGAAAAAATCCATGTAAATATTGGTTGCCCTCATTGTGGTTTTCATACTTCAATCCTTCTATTTCTGCTGGTAATAGTCTGCTGACAACTACCTTGTCCAATAAATGGAGCCTATAGCTTGCAAGTATGTTTCGGATTTCTTTTTCAATTTCATACAGTCCGACATCACTAATGAGATTCACCTTTTCGGGATTAAACATTTCTCCCCGGCCAAATGAGTCCTTTGTTTTCCATATGGTTGTTTGCCCATAGGCCGCAACCGGTGCACATAGGCTAACACAAACCATCACACAATTCCCTTCATATGCATGATGTTGAATTGGATAACATAAAAATTCAAGATAATTTCCTAGTCCGCCATCTTCGGAAGAATAGGTATCAAATAGTTTGTTTTGCGTCAGTTGCTTGGTTAACTCGCTATGATATGCCTTAATGCTATCCATGCTTTGATTTCTACCTGCAGGCCAATCTTCACGATATGGCAACCATGAGAATATCCTACTTATCTCTTCTTCCTTCAGCATTTTTTAATCTGTTATTTAATACTATTGTTGAAGCAATTCTGCAATTCAACCATTATTTTCATCCATCACTTTGCATTCAGCAAAAGCGTTCCGGTTTGCAACCCGCTTCCGCTAACGTTTAGTTCAATCTTACCCGGTTGTTTTGTTGCCTGCACCAGCACCACCAGTTTCCCGCTAAAGGTTTTCATGGTGGGCAGATGAAATTGTTCCAACGAAGTAGCATCGCCATTACAGGCGGCACGATAAGTACCTGCGCCTTTAACGGAGAATTGTAATTGTTCGGCAGCCGTCGGACAAAGATTTCCATCCTTATCCACTACTGAAACGGTTACAAAAGAAATGTCTTCACCATCGGCGTTGAGGGTGGTTCTATCAGCTTCTAACACCAGCTTGTGTGGCTTGCCTGCTGTTGTAATACTTTTCTCCGCGGCAGGCTTTCCATCTTTTCCAAACGCTACCACTTTCACCGTACCGGGCTCGTACTTTACATTCATCCACATGAGGCGGTAACGCTCCTGCGGCGTACCAGCCTTATGTTTGCGTTGTATGCCCTGGCTTTTGCCGTTCACAAACAATTCGGCACTGTCGTAATTGGTGTAAACAAACACCGGCGTTGTTTCGCCTTCCCGCCCTTCCCAGTTCCAGTGTGGAAGAATGTGAAGCGTTTCTTCTTTTGTATTCCAGCGGCTGCGATATAAATAGAACCGGTCTTTTGGCAATCCGGCCAAATCATTAATGCCGAAGTAAGAACTTCGCGACGGCCATTTATCGTCGTAAGGTGTCGGCTCACCCAGGTAATCAAAACCGGTCCACACAAACTCACCAATCACCCAGGGTTTGTCATCCTGCAAAATGAAATCGTCTTCCGGCAAATTCGACCAACTGCAGTATTCTAAATCATAAGAAGAACATTGATGATCGGGGTATTGTTTTTCAATTCCTTTTTGTACCGGGAATTTGTAAACGCCGCGGGAGCTAACGGTGGATGCTGTTTCGGAGCCCAACAGAAAACCTTGCGGAAACGTTTTATACGCTTCTTCATACAAAGGCAGTCGGTAGTTTAAACCGGGAATATCCATGATGGCGCCAAAGCCCGATTGCATGGTGTTTTTTACCTGGTCCATCCCCACCGTTACCGGTCTTGTCGGGTCTTCGCGGTGAAAAATTTCCTGCAGCCATTTTGCCCGCTTCACGCCTTCTGCACCCCATTGGTCGGGCACTTCGTTACCCGAACTCCACATGATAATAGAAGGATGATTGCGGGTGGCGTGTATCAGGTTCACCACATCTTTTTCCGCATCGGTATTGAAGAAACGGTTGTAGCCATTCTTCACTTTTGGCCGTGCCCACTCGTCGAAGGTTTCGGCCAAGAACATGAACCCCATTTCATCGGCCAGTTCCAGTTGTTCCAGCGAAGGCATGTTGTGCGAACTGCGAATAGCATCGCAACCCATGTCTTTTAAAATGCGCAACTGCCGGCGCAGGGCAGCTTTGTTGATGGCGGCACCCAATGGACCAAGATCGTGGTGCAGGCAAACGCCTTTGAACTTGCGTGTTTTACCGTTTAATTGAAAACCTGTCGCAGGTTGATAATTGATGGAACGAATGCCGAACCGTGTGGTGACTTCATCTTTCAACTGGTTGCCAACATATAATTTGGAAACGGCTTTGTACAGGTAAGGTGTTTCGGGGCTCCACAGTTTTGGAGTAGGTATGGACACATTTTGATC